>CAKVCP010000140.1 GCA_934725735.1 uncultured Thermoguttaceae bacterium | reverse complement strand
GCGTTGAATCTTGACGTTCCGGGTTTGATCGAAAAGGCGTCCGTCGACGCGAACAAAAGGATCGCTCATTCTTTACCGCTCCCATAGAGACCTTGAAGCGCAAGGGTCGTCCACGTTTCAAACCGTTCCGGCGCTTCGGAAATTTCCTGTAACAAATCGTCGACGCGCCTAAACCGAGCGTCGAGCAAATCCTTTTCGCGCGACCGCAAACGCGGCGCCTCAAGCTCCGCGACGCAAACGACGCCAAGATGAGCGCGACCAACCTCGGAAAGGTCGTCGTTGACGAGACCGACCTGTTGGAAGGAGCGGATCGGCGCGTCTAAAATCACCTCTTCCGCGATCTCGCGACGCGTCCCCGACTCGAAAAGTTCTCCCTCCGCTGCGTCCGCGTCGTTGATATGCCCGCCAACCCCGACGCTCCACTTCGAAACGAGGCGCTTCTCTCCCTGCCCTGGACCGCGAAGGTACGCGAAGACGCTCCGGTCGCCTTCCGGAGACGCGTGCGTAAAGAGGACGTAAGGGATCAACTGCTTATACTCGGGATCCCGTTCCGCGTCCCCTCGACGCAGAAAAACGAGACGTTCCGACGTCGCCAACGCTTTCCACTCGTCCATCGCCGCCGAAAATCCCTGAAAGACCCCAAGTTCGCGAAAAACGCCCGTCGGAATTGCGAGAACTCTCTCTTCGTCCTTCGCGCGACGCACTTCCTCCTCGCTAACCCCCATCAGGCTCACTCCTAACGAATTATTATATTATAACGATTACAACAATAAGAAGTAATAAACCACCGATACGATATTATAGCGAAATCAGGCTCCAGGTTAAGAGGGTCGACGGGTACGCGGACCGTTTCCTTCTATCTTGTTCTAAAACATTATGCTAAAATGACTTATTATACTTACGTAATCCTTAACTAAGAAATAATCGAAAAAAAGTTGCGCGCGGATAGATAAAAGAATCGGTTCGAAGAGCCTTTTTTATAAGGGCGTCTTCGAACCGATTAAAACGGAGCGTTTCTCTTAGTAAATGAGGGTCTAGTAGATCAGATTCGTCGGAGCCTGAGAAGTCATCGTCGGCTGAGAAGTCGCGGCGTTCGGTTGGGGAACGACCGTCGGCGCTTGAGGCTGAACGTTTTGAGGGGTTCGCGCGAGCTCGACGGAGGACGCGGCGGGATTCTTGAGCGCGGTGCGGCGCGGGAGTCGAACGACCTCCGATTCGCGCGCCCCAGTCGATTCTCCGCCCCAGTTGACGATGCAGATGATCTCGGCGCCCTCCAAGCCTCGGCGTCGAAGCGCGGCGAGAGCCTCTTCAAATTGTTCCTCTTCAAGACGGAAGACCTCCGCCGTTTGCGGGTCGTAGCCGGGCGCAAAAGTCGTAGAACGAATCGTTTCGTTCGTTGGCGAGGCGGACGCGACGAGAGCGCCGTTATTCTGCGCGACGGGGGCGGTCTGCGCCGGAGTCTGATTCTTCGAATCGAGGGAGGGGGCGTTCTGCGCGAATTCGTCGCGCGGAGCCGCGCTCGGCGTCGGCGTCGGAGCCGGAATCATGGTCGCGGTAGTGGTCGGGGTCTGCGCGATGAGCGGGCTCTCCTCGGGGAGAGTCGGCGCGGCGCCGGGCGTCGCGAAATTATCGTTTAAGGCGAGGGACGAACGCGCGTTCGCCGCAGATTCCGGCGTCGTTTCTTGGGTCGGAGTCGATTCGTCGACGCTCGGGAAAGCGTTCGCGACGGGGAACGCGTCTTCGCCGAACTGGAACCCGGCGTTGTCGGAGAGCGCGGTCGCGGCGGCCTCGGAGCGCGCAAACGCGTCCTTCGCGCTCGTCGGAAATTCTTCCGAACTCGACGATTCGCCCGTCGCGCCGTCGAGCGCGGATTCCACTTCGACGCGATTCGCCAAATCGACGTTCTGCGCGGCGAGTTCGACGAACGCGTCCGGCGCGGCGGTCGGTTCGGAAAGAGCGACGGACACGCTCTGATCGTCCGTCAGCAGGGAATATTGGGAAGTCTGAGCGGGAGCGGAAGCTTGCGAAGCCGCTTTTTCGCGGTCAAGAATCTCGAGTCGCGCGATCGCGGAATCGATCTCCGCGTCGGTCGCCGCCGCGTCAAATTTACCCGCGATCTGGTCGCGATACACCGTCGTCAAATTACGATTCGACAGGAGCGTTTGGGCCATGATCGTCGCCGGAACGACGATTCCTTCCCCCTTTTCGTTCATCGCCGCGAGGACGCCCGCGACATAGTAACGACCGTTGCGCTTTACGAAGACGGGGGCGCCGGGCGCTCCTTGCGCTTGGGGATTTGTCACGATCGCGTACGAGGCGTAGGAACTCTGCCCGTCGGAAGTCTCGAAGAATCGTCGGAAATCGACGTTGAGGACGTCGCGAGGGGTCTTCGCGACCTCGGAGCCGTCGCGCCGCGCGGTGAAGCAACGATCGCCCGCGTTTAGTGGCGCGTTTTTGGGCAAGAACGCCGCAGGTTTAATCGCTTCCGAAACTTGCGCCGCCACGTAAGCGACGCCCGTTTGTTGATCGCAGAAGACGCACTGAGCGCCCGTCTTCTCGATCTCGCCCTTCTGCGGATTCCACACTTCGAGGGTCACGCCTGGATAGAGCGCGGGCTCGTCGATCCCCTTGAAGGGAGAGGCGGCGACGGCGACAAGCGCTTCGCGATATTGCGAATTATAGTGAATGACGACCCCGGCGGTTTCGCGTTCGACGCCCCCTTCAGGATTTTCGACGAGGACTCGAGCGCACGCGCGTTCAAGCCGCTCTTCGCCGATAAGATCGGAAATCTCTTCGGTGCGCGAATCGAGAACGGAGTAATCGATCTCGCGTTCCGGCGCGGCGTCCTCGCTCGCGACCCCGTCGGCGACTTGCGCGCGAACGTCGGGGGGCAGGAGCCCGCGAGTCGGCGCCGGGCGCGTTGCGACGAGTTTGCCGAGCGCCTTTGCGCTGGGATTCGCGGCGACGGCGTCGCGTCCGCGTTGGAAGAGGCGCAGCAGACGTTTCGTCGTCACGCTCACGTCGTCTTGACCGACGACCGCGCGTCCGAATTCTTTTCCGTCGAGGAGAAGAACGAAGGTCGGCGTCGTCTCCACGCGATAGAGCGAGAAGAGCGACTCGGCGTTCTGCGAGCGTTCGACGCGCTGAATCGGATAGTTCTTCAGCCTCATTTTATCGGTCAGAACCGACGTCGCGACGCACTTCGGATCGTTTTTGTCGGTAAACTCAAGGAGAGTCAAGCGCAGCGCAAACTCGGACGTCTGCGAATACGCGTGAGTGCGCCAACTAGACTCCGCGGCGCGCGCGTTCGTCGAAAAGACGCAGGAACCGCAGAAGAGGATCGCGGCGGCAAATATCAGCGCGCGCGTCCGTTGCGCGCGCGATGCAAAACTCTGTTTTAGGGTCATCGAGTGTCAAGCTCCATTATTTACGCGTTCCGATCGCTCAACGCGCTTCGTCGCGCGCGCCTGCGGAACGCCCCGAACTCGGCGTTCGGACAAATCCATTCGTCGCAACTGTAGACAAAGCGCGTTCTTAGCGCAAGCGCAAAAATACTCCGGCTTGTTTTTCCACACGTCTCCTGTACACTCAGATTCAAGCGATCCTTCTGAAAGAAACGGCTATAGCCCCCGCGCAACGATTATTGCGTCAAAATATCGACATAGGAGACCGGTTGTGAAATATATCCATGTTAAAGGAGCGCGCAAAGACTTGCCCGCGATCATCCAAGGGTGCATGCGCCTTCCATCCCTCGACGTCGCGGCGGCGCGCCGCCTCATTTGCAACGCCGTCGATCTGGGCGTCGTCTTTTTCGACCACGCGACATGTTACGGAAAGGACGGCGAAGCGGAAACGCGTTTCGGCGAAGCGTTCGCCGGATCCGGGATCAAACGAGAAGACGTCTTCATCCAATCGAAGTGCGGAATCTATCCCCAGCGTCAAGTCTTCGACTGGTCGCGCGGCGCGATTCTCACGGCGGTCGACGAGATCCTCGCGCGACTCAAAACCGATTATCTCGACTCCCTCCTTCTCCATCGTCCCGATCTTCTCTTTGAGCCGGACGAAGTCGCCGGGGCGATCGAAGAGCTCTTCACTGCGGGCAAAATCCGCAACTTCGGCGTGAGCAACCTCTCTCCGACGCAGTGCCGACTCCTCTCGCAATCCCTCAACTCTCCGATCGTTTTCAATCAGCTCCAATTGTCGTTGACGGAATCGCAACTTCTCGATCACGCCCTCTTTGTAAATAACAGGACGTCGGAATATTCGATCGATCGGGATTGCGGGCTCCTCGACTATTGTCGTTTAAATAATATTACGGTTCAGGCGTGGTCTCCGTTGCAATACGGTTTCTTTGAAGGAACGTTCATCGACAATCCGAAGTATCCGGGTCTCAACGCAGCGCTGGAAGAGGTGGGAAAGAAATACGACCTTTCGAAGGGAGCGACGGCGATCGCGTGGATTTTGCGGCATCCGGCGCAGTTTCAGGCGATCTTGGGGACGATGAATCCCGAGCGTCTCGCCGACCTTTGCAAAGCGACGGAAATCGAGATGGAGAGGGACGACTGGTACAAGCTTTACTTATCGACGGGAAAGATTCTCCCTTAATAATAGAGTGAATAGACAAGGGCACAGAAGATCCGGTGTTTTCGTACTGTTAATCATTGCCTAAAAGATGAAAATTTCCTCTGTTTTGTTATAGAAAAACATTACCAAAATTACCAAAACCCCCTTGCGCCAACTTGACAAACAGGGCGTCAAGGGGTAGTATTATTAATGGTGTAAAGACGTTTATAAGTTAGTAAACGCTAACGAGGGGTCTTGAGAAATTAACTCCGAGAAACGCGCGAGGGGCGGTCGACGAAACGACGTCGACTGAGGTTCGCCTTGTGCGGGTTTATTTCTTGCGGAGTCGAGTCGACGTCTTTCGCTATTACGCTAGAGTAGTGGCGACGAATGAAGTTGAGCGTAAGTTTGACGCGTTCGTCATAATATTTTAACCGCGAAAGCATTACAGAATCACAAACCATGGTCAATTTCCTTTGTTCATCAATCGGTAAGAAACTAATAATGAGCCTCTCAGGCTTATTCTTGTTGGTTTTCCTCGCTTTGCACGCCGGCCTGAACGCGTGTGCGCTCGTCTCGCGCGACCTTTACGGCACGGTCTGCGCGTTCATGGACACTAATCCCCTCGTGCAACTGATGGTTCCGGCGCTCGCGGGCGGTTTTATCGTTCACATCCTCTTCTCGCTCTTTGTTGAATTCCAC
>CAKVCP010000139.1 GCA_934725735.1 uncultured Thermoguttaceae bacterium | reverse complement strand
TACTTCCGAACCCGCCGCGCGAGCTCTTCCAAGAAATCTGATCGCACGTTACGAAGGAATTTCGCGATATGAAAATCGTCGTCGTTGGCTCCCAAGGCACGTTGGGACGCGAGTTAGCTAAGAGTTGGAACGATCCGCGCGTGAATCGTCGCGTCGCGGAGAATCTCGGCGCGAACGAGGATACGCGCAAAGACGAGATCATACCCCTCAATCTCCCCGATTTCGACGTCTGCTCGAGACTTATCGCCGTCGACACGATCGTCGGTTTTCGACCCGACGTCATTGTCAACGCCTCGGGCGTCAACCTGATCGACTGGCTCGAATCGCGCCCCAACACGGCGCGGACGATCCACGAGCACGGCCCCGCGAATATCCGCGAAGCGGCGCGACGCGTCGGAGCTCTCTTCGTGCAGTTTGGATGCGGCGAGATCTTCTACCGATCGCGTCTTGAGCCGGGAGTCGCGGACGCGCGAGAACGCGAGACGACCCCTGAGCGCGCGCGTCTCGCCGTCGAACATTTCGCCGACCCCGCCTCCGTCGATCTCCCGATCGATCCGAACGCCGAAGGCTTTGACGAAACGACGATCCCGAACCCCGCGAGCGTCTACGCGAAGACGAAGCTCGAGTGCGAGCGCGTCGCCGCCGAGGCCCCGAAATCGTTGATCCTGCGCTTTTCGTCCCTCTTTGGCGAAACGACCGAATATTCGAGCGGCAATCTCGTCGCGTCTCTCCTCAAAGCGTTCTGCCGAGCGCGGCGCGTCAGCGCGATCAACGACTGCGTTATGGAGCCTCTCTGGGCGGTCGACGTTCTCTGCGCGCTCAAAACGCTCCTGCGCGTCGAAGCGCGAGGCCTCGTCCATCTCGCCGCCGGGTCGCGAGCGACTCCTGAAGACGTCGCGCGAGAGCTCCTCGACGCCTCGGGACTGCGAGGGCGAGAAATCGTCGGCGTACCGATGAAGGAATACGGCGTCTCGGCCCCGCGCTCGGTCTTTACTCTCCTAAAATCTCAGCGCGTCCAAGAGTGGACCGACGTCTACCGCATACCCGATTGGCGACGCGCCGTCCGCGATTTCCTCGACTGGCGCCAAGCCCAGTTTTGAGAAGGCGCCGCTACGGCGCGGAAGGGAAGAAAGGATATGCTCGTCCATATTATTCAGAAAAACGGCGTGAAGACCCCCGTCGAGATCGAGTTGCTCGAACGACTCGCGCGCGAAGGTCGCCTTGATCCCGACGTGCCCCTCGAGATCGACGGAGAGCGTCTCGAAGCGTGGCGCTTCAAGCCCCTCGAAGAGATCTTCCGCAAGCGCGACGCGCTCCCCGAGCCGCGCGTGGCGATTCCCGCGCCCCCCCGCGCCGATCTGCCCCCCGAGGAACTCACGGTTCCGCGAAAAGCGCCTGACGTCGCGGCGGAGGATCCCCTTGAGCTCCTCGCGGCGAGTCGCGTCGACCCCGTTTTCGACCGCGCCGACAAAAAAGAGCGCGTCGCCCTCAACCGCCTCGTCGTCGTCGGCTCCGTCCTCTTCTGCTGCGTCGTCTTCTTCAAGATCGTCGCCGCCGCGTTGGGACTTGTTCCCGTCGCCGAGATCTTCGACTCCTGCGTCTCGATACTCTTCTTCTTCCTCGCGATCGCGCTCTACTGCGCCGCGCGCGCCCTCGTTCGCGCAAACGCTATTCTGCGCGAGACTCAGACGCTCCGCGCTTCCGTCCGCGAGGACGACGACTCTGAAGAGCCTTCCGAGCCCGACGACGCGGAGCGTTCCTGAATCCCCTGCGTTTTTCGACCCCAACTTTCCGACAAGGACATTGCGATGACGACTCTGCGTCCCTCTTTCTTCGTCTCCTTCGCGGTCTGCTTGGCCGTCTTTTCCTGCATGACGCTCGCCGCGACGCGTCCCCTTCGCGCGTCCTTCGACGAATGGGCCTTCGACGCCGACGTCTTCAACGCGCGTCTACGCGTCGACTGGCGCGCTCAAGACGCCCCCCGCGTCCCCGAAGCGACCCCGCGCGCTCTCGCCGAACTCGCCCTGCGCGACTGCGCCGACGCCGACTCCGACGCGCTCACCCCCTCCGAACTCGACGCGTTGAATCTGCGCCGCGACGAACTTGCTCGGCGCGACGCAGACGAAGACGACTGGGACGCCCTCTATTACGACGCGTGCGCTCTGCGGCGCAACGCGCGACTCGCCGATATGCGCGAAATCGCCCCCGCTTTCGTCTACGTCAAACATTACGTTCTCGGCGCCTCCCATTACGCTTACACCGAAGATATTTCCGACGAACCCTATTTCGACACGAGCGTCAATCGTCAACCGGGGGGCGCCCTCTGCTTGGCGACGCTCGACGACGACGGAACGATTCGTCATGAAGTCTTGGTCGAGACCCCCTCGGGGACGATTCGCGATCCGGAGGTTTCATGGGACGCGAAAGAGATCGTCTTTTCGATGCGCGACGATTTCCTCAAGGACGATTTTCACCTCTACGTCTACAATCTCGAGACGCGCGAAACGCGGCAGATCACCTTCGGACTCGGCGTCGCGGATATCGAGCCCGCGTGGACTCCCGACGGCGGGATCGTCTTCGTCTCGACGCGCTGCGTTCAGAATATCGACTGCTGGTGGACGTACGCGTCGAATCTCTACGCGTGCGACGCGCAAGGCCGCTTTCTCCGACGCCTAGGAATGGATCAGGTTTCCGTTAATTATCCCAAGACGCTCGACGACGGGCGCGTGATCTACACGCGGTGGGAATATAACGATCGCGGGCACATCTATACTCAGCCCCTCTTTCAGATGAACCCCGACGGAACGGCGCAGACTGAATTTTACGGGAACAACTCCTATTTTCCGACGTCGATCTTGCACGCGCGCGGAATTCCGGGGACCGATTCGGTCGTCGGGATCCTCTCGGGGCATCACACGTATCAGCAAGGAAAATTGGCGACGATCGATCGCGCGGAGGGGAATCAGGGGAACGCGGGGATCCGCTTCGTCGCGCCGGGCCGCCCGCAGCCGCAAGAGGTTGTCGTCGACCGTTACGGACAGGAAGGGGAGCTCTTCGCGTATCCGTACGCGCTCGACGACGCCAATCTTCTCGTCGCGTATCTTCCCGAGGGGAGTCAGGAGCGAACGTATAAAACCCCCTTTGGCGTGTATTGGTTCGATCTTGACGCGCGGCGCGAACTCCTCGCTTTCGATCCTGCGATCAGCGCCCTCCAGCCCGCGCCGTTATGGGAGCGCGACGTTCCAACGACGCGGCCCTCACAGGTCGACTGGAACAAAGACTCGGGCGCCTTCTACGTGCAAGACGTCTACGAAGGGCCGGGGTTGCAAGGCGTCGCGAGGGGAGAGGTGAAGAAACTGCGCGTCGTCGAACTCCTATACCGACCTTTCAGCGCCGGATGGAACTGGTGCTGGGGAGAAGCGGGAGAGTCGCTCGTCTCCGGCCCCTGTTCGATCGGAAACGGTTCCTGGGACGCGAAGCGCGTCTTGGGGGAGGTTCCCGTCGAAGAGGACGGCTCCGCCTTCTTTGTAGTTCCCGCGTTGACCCCCGTCTATTTCCAGCTCCTTGACTCCAACGGCGACGTCCTTCAGACGATGCGAAGCTGGTCGACGCTTCAGCCCGGCGAGACGTTCGCCTGCGTCGGGTGCCATGAGCCGAAGAGCTCCGTCGTCGCCAACGCCGCGACTCTCGACTCCGCGACGACGATCGCCATGAAGAAGGGGCCCGCTCGCCTTCAAAAAGTCCTCGATCCCCCCGCGGGACTCATGCGCGACGCGGGCTTCGATTTCGTTCGCGACGTCCAGCCGATCCTCGACCGGCGCTGCGTCGCGTGCCATACCGGCGACGACGGCGCCCCCTTCTCCCTCAAAGGGAACGAAGAGGCAAACCCCGAGGAAGAACGACAAGAAATTTACGCCGTCGAAAAGAGGCGCTTTACCGTCTCTTATCTGAACCTCACGCAAAACGGACGGCATGAAGGAAAATGGGTGCGATGGCTCGGCGTCCAAGATCGTCCGGAGATGATCCCGCCGAGAAGCCGCGGCGCCGTCGACAGCCCGTTGATCGCGCTTTTCCGCGCCCCCGACGGAACCGTTGCCGGACAGGACGAAGCGCACAGAAACGTCGAGATTACCCCCGATGAGTTGAAGATTATCGCGGTGTGGATCGACCTTCTCGTTCCGTTTTGCGGGGACTATTACGCGCACAACAGGTGGAGCGACGGAGACCGCGCGTATTATCGTTATTTCAAGGAGAAGCGCGACCGAAGCGCGGCGATCGTCGACGCGAGCCAGCGCTTGAGACGCGACGCGAGCGCGTCGGGAATCCTACCCGCGCCGAGCGACTTCCCGCAACTTGATTTCGGCGGGCTCGAGGATCGCAAGCGATTCGTCGACGCGACGCTCCAATGGCGCGCACCGTCGATCCTCAACGCGCCAGGCGTCGAAAACGTATACCGAAACGTCGCCCTCAACCCCGACGACGCGCAGGCCTTCGACAGAATGGATCTCAAGTCGTACCCGCACGCCTCTTCCAATAGCGAATTCGCGTTCGCCGACGTCAACGCCGCAAAGAACGCGATCGACGGCGTTAAAGCCGACGTCGACGCCGACGCCAACGCCGGGGAAGGGGAGCGCGCCGACCTCCCCGCGTGGATTCCAAATCTTCGCGACGATCTCTACCTCTGCGTCGAGTTCGGCTGCGACGTCGAGATCGACAAATGCGCGATCTCCCTCCGCGCCGACCCTCGGAACCCCGACGATACCGCCGCGTTCTGGGAGAAGGGAACCCTCCGTTTCTCCGATGGATCGACGCTGGAGCTCGACTTCGACCCGACGTCCGCGCCGCAGACCTTCTCCTTCGACAAAAAGCGCGTCTCGTACGTCGTCCTTGAAAATCTCCGTTCGTCGCAACCCCTGAAGATTCGCGGCGTTACGGAACTCGAATTCTGGGGCGTCGTCGCTGAGGAATAGGCGGTTGCGCTTTCTTGAAAGCTATCGCAGCGTTTGATATAATGGGCGCGTATTAGCTGTTTGTGAAAACGCGTCGCTCGCGGCGCGGCAAGATAAAAATAGAAACGGAGAATTTGAAATATGAAACGACTCGTGTTAGCTGCGTGCGCGATTCTCGCCGCCTTCCTTTGGCGCGGTTCACGCGCCGACGCCGCTTACGACGACTGGAAGTTCGATCAAGCCAAGTTTGAAGAACGCCTCGGTTACGACTGGCTTTTGCAAGACGGTCTTGCTTCCGAACGATGTTTTCGCAGTACGCGCGACGCGGA
>CAKVCP010000138.1 GCA_934725735.1 uncultured Thermoguttaceae bacterium | reverse complement strand
GCCCGGTATCCGCTCGTGAAAATACGCGGAATATTCGTTCCGGCTAGAATCATATGTTGAGACGCCAACTCTACCGTCCCCGTAATCTATTCCCTTCAACAGAACAATTTTTGGCCCTAAAGCCGCGAGTTCCTCAAGGGTATTACGAACGTACGCTTCCGTATGCCCCTTTTCCTGAAACGGTTTATGAAGCATGAAAGACGCTTCTGTCAAATTAGGGGAAATAACGTCGGCGTAAGCGCATAATTCCGCCATTCGATCGGCGAATTTTTGGTCGAAACGCGCATATAGAGAGCCGCCGTCGCCAAGGACGGGATCGACAAAAAAGAAGTTGTTTTCCGTCCTAAATTCTCGAACGAGCTTTTCAATGAGCTCCATTTGACGAAATGATCCCAAATAGCCGGTGTAGATTCCGTCAAACGTAATTCCTTCGGCCTTCCAAACATCCGTCGTCGGTTCGATTTCGTCGGTTAGATCGGCGAACGTGTACCTTTGAAAACGCGTATGAGTTGAAAGGACGGCGGTGGGCAGAACGCATGCTTCTATCTGCGCCGCCGATATGATCGGAAGAGCGACTGTAAGCGAGCATTTGCCGACGCAGGAGACGTCCTGTATTGTGAGAATCCGTTTCATAGCCAAACGAAGCTTTCTTGGGATGGAATAATCCTGGGACGAATATTCGCGATCCCAGGCTCAATTTTCTAAAGTATTAATCGCGAATTATACCCCAAAACCCCTATTAGTCAGCCCCGACGCTTTTGATCTAACGGTCGCGCGCCGTTAACTGCCGATTCGCAGCGAGTATTCCTCGCGATAGTTAATTAGTTGACTCTCATTACCTTTTTTGTATACTTCAATTGCGTAAGATTTTACATTTTAGCGGAGTTTCGAAGAGAGTTATTTTAGGAGAAATTGCGACATGCATATTCCTGACAATTATTTGAGCGCGTCGACTTGCGTCGCATTGACGATTGCGACGATTCCAGTTTGGAGCGTTTCTGTTAAGAAAATCACCAGAGAATTCCCCAAGGAACGATTTTCTGCGTTAGGAGTAGCCGCGGCGTTTTCCTTCCTTGCGATGATGTTTAACGTGCCTCTTCCGGGAGGGACGACGGGGCATGCCGTCGGCGGGGTTCTCCTTGCGGTCCTTCTGGGCCCTGAGGCGGCGTGCTTGTCGTTGACTATCGCGCTGGCGATTCAAGCTCTCCTCTTTGGAGACGGCGGAATTCTCGCTTTTGGCGCCAACTGTTTCAATATCGCCTGCATACTCCCCTTCAGCGGATATTTGACGTATTGCGCGTTGCGTAAGCTTTTTCGTGCGCAAACAGGCTCTCGTCGCGACGTCCTTTGCGTCGGCGCCGCCTCCTATGTCGGTTTGAACCTTGCGGCCCTTGCCGCAGCGATTCAGTTTGGCGTTCAACCGCTTCTGTTTCACACCCCTGAAGGGCAGGCGCTCTTCTGCCCGTATCCTCTTTCGGTCTCCGTCCCCGCGATGGCGATCGGACATCTAACCCTCTTCGGTCTAGCGGAAATTCTTTTCTCCGTCGGCGTTTACGTCTTTGTAATGCGCGCCGCTCCTGGTTTTGCAGCTAATCCCGCGTTTTTTGCTCCTGAGAAATCGTCTGAGAACGAAATGGAATGGAAGAAGCAAAACTCTTCTTTCAATACCGTCTACATCCTCCTTGCCATTCTTGTTGCGTTGACTCCCCTTGGACTTCTGGCTGAAGGAACGGCGTGGGGAGAATGGGGAGAAGATGAAATAGCGTCTCTTGTCGTCAACGGCGAAGAATTGGGGTATGTTCCTCAGGGAATGACGACAGGGTTCCATTGGTCTGCTCTTGTTCCTGATTACTCTGCGCCTGGAGCTCCCGAGTGGTTAAGTTACGTTCTTTCGGCGATATCTGGCGTCGCTCTATCAATTCTTGTTTTTAAATTGGCGACGCTTCTCAAGCGGAACGACGCCTCGGCTTGATTATGGACAAAAAGGAAACGCCGAAGTGGCTTTTGACGAGCGAGAAGCGCGAGCCATTACGAGACGGAGGCGCGTTCTTGCGCAAAAGCGCTAAGGGACTTTTAGGCGTGTTGAAAAGCGTGAGGCGCGAACCGACTCCTCCGGGCCGGTTTGCCTTTTCTCCCCCGATGCGCCTTGCGCTTGCTTTCTTTTCGATTCTCCTTGTTTCCGCGTCGTTCAACTTCGTTTTTGTCGAGATTGTGGGCACGGTTATTCTTGTCTATTTGGCGACTTTAGACGCCCGCGTTCTTGCGCGGATTCTAGCGTTGCCCTTCGAGGCGTACGTCGCGTCTCTCTTAATTCTGGCGCCGGCGGCGATCTTGTGGGATCAGACGCGCGCGCTTGTCGTCGTTCCATGCAAGACGCTTATCACAACGACGATTCTTTCCCTTCTTATTCAATCGATGAATTGGAATCGTTTGACGTGCGCGTTCAAATTTTTCCGAGCTCCGGACGCGCTCATCTTCATTTTTGATTTGACGATGAAATACGTCGTCGTTTTGTGCGAGATTTGTCTTGAGACGATCGAGGCGGTTCTTTTACGTTCGCCTGGGTGGGATCGTCGTCGAGCGCGAACCCTTGGAGGCGTTGTCGGCGTCATTTTTTTACGCGCGCAAAGAGCGGCGCAAGAACAGTTTGACGCCATGACGTGTCGATGCTTTTCCGGAGTATATCGTCGTTATTGGGCGCCTTGGCGACGCGTTGATTTTTTAGGCGTAGCGCTCTTGTCGGCGATGATTCTTCTCTTCATTTATTTTGAGTATGCAAAGCGATGTTTGACCTGAAGAACGTTACCTTTTCTTATGACAGCGCCAATATAATACTAGACGACGTCTCGATGAAGATTGAGAAAGGCGTCGCGGCGGCGATAACCGGCGCTAACGGTTGCGGAAAGACGACGCTCTTGCGGTTGCTTAACGGACTCTCTTTCCCCAATAAAGGAAAGTATTTTTTCGACGGGACGGAGATAACGCGAAAAAAAATTTCTGATATTCGTTTTGCGAAAGAATTTCATCGTCGCGTCGGGTTCGTCTTTCAAAGCGCGGACGCTCAGCTGTTTTGCGGGAGCGTCGAAGACGAGATCGCGTTTGGTCCGCGACAACTCAATCTTGAAGAATCAGAAATACGAACGCGAGTCGACGATTGCCTTTCCTTGTTGGAGATTACGCGTTTGCGCTTCCGCGCTCCTTATTCTTTGTCCGGGGGAGAGAAACGACGCGTCGCGTTCGCTTGCGTGTTGGCGCTCAATCCCGACGCGCTTGTTGTCGACGAGCCTTTGGCAAGTTTGGACGCGTCTGGTCAATCGATCGTTATGGATCTTTTCCAGACGCTTAGGGACGCAGGGAAGACAATCGTTTTCGCGTCTCACAGCGACGCGCTTGTCAATAAAGTCGCCGACGTCGCGTTCAATATCGAGAAAGGCGTATGAGTTTCTCTTCGAACGCTCCGAGGGCGACTCTTGTTCTTCTGATTAGCGGGCGAGTTCTTTGACTTGTTCCGCAGAGAGCGCCCATGAGAAAAGCTGGGCGCGCGCGATTTTGCCCTGAAAATAATTCGTTCCGGACATGCCGCGCGCAATGTCGCAACCGACGCAGAATCCTTGCGCGGAGGGATCGGTGGGGTAGACAAGTTTACCTTTGACGTCGAGCGTTTGAACGAGGTTGCCGTCAAGGTACAACTTGAGCGTCTCGCCGTCGTATGATCCAAGGGCGTCGATAAAACGTCCAAGTGGAACGGGGGCGCGTAAAATGCGATATTCTCCGTCGATGGAAGCCCAAAATTCTATCTGATCCTTATTGATTTCTAGACTGATTCCTCTTCCTTCGGTACAGGAGAAGAGAGACTGCGCCTCCTCCGGCGTCTTTACAAGAAGGAAACGCGCGGAGATGGTCATGACGCCCAATCTCGCGAAATCGCTCGACGCGAAGGGAATGACAAGACGTTGATCTTTTCCGTTGAAGGACGCGCATTCTTGTCCGTTCAAGCTGTCTACGCTCATAATCTGCGGGGCGCCTTCGACTCGGATTTCTTTAACGAGCCGTTTGACGTTCTGGGCGAGATTTACCGGCTTACCGTCGACAAACGCGACGTCCAGCACGTTAGGCGCGGGACAGGGCGCGTCAGGATCTATCGGCGCGTAAGGATTCGCGGGAGTCGCGAACTGGAGTTCGAGGCAACGCTTGCTCTCCTTGAGCCAAGGATTAAGGGCAAAAATCTTCGCGCGATACTCGGTTTGGGGAGGAAGCGTGTCGATCTTCGCCTGTAGCGGATTGGGATGATCCTTAAAATAATATTGCGACCACACGTATATTGGCTCGTCTTTCACCCATTGGAGAGCGCCGGAGCGTTCCTCTTGTCTTTCCAAATCGATGCGATAACTATGAACGACGTCGGGGCAAGAGGCTTGAGGAATTGAGACGCAGAGAGTCGTCTCATCGTCCAAAATCGTTGAAGATGCGACGGCGCCCTTTTCCCACGTCGGTCTCTCGCTCGTTTCCGAACGCGCGTCCGTGTAGGCGTAGGTAAAGGCGTTTCCAGGTTGTGGTAGGTAATAGACGCAATCAAAGAAGGAGTTGGTAATAAGATCGTAGGGTTTAAAAACGACGGAATTATCTTTACGGACTTCGACAACGTACATTTGGGCGGCGTTCTTGTGTCCTTCAGGGAATTTATTGAATTTTCCCCCCTCGCTACTCATTTCAAAATAGCTTAACGTGCCCGTTCCGAGGGCCGTGAAAGCGCCTTGCCATATTGAACGCGGGTCGTTGATCGGATAGTGAGAATGACCTGAAAAATTGACGACGCGCGGGGTATGTTGGAGCGTTTCGTACAGATCGTCGATTCCCCAGACGTCTTCGCCCTGGCTCCCGTAAACGGTTGAGGAGATATGGTAGTGTTGGAAAGTGAAAATTGGTTTTTTAGGGTCGTCGTCGACGGCCTCTTGAAGCGCTTTTTTATACCAGTCGAGCGCGTATAAATAATCTCCGTTTTCGCACGATCCTCTTTCCGGAGAGACTCCGATAAAAGAGAATCCGTTGACTTTTGTGGCGACGTTGTCGTCGCGTTGGAAAATTTCTCGCCAACGCGGTTTGTTTCCCCTATAAAATTCATGGTTGCCCATGCACATGATCGTCTTGACGTCGCCATGAATTTCTTCGTCCATCGTCTTCTTGAAGAGTAAAAGCTCTTCGTCTAGCCCATGGTCGGAGACGTCGCCGGCGATAAGGAGCGCGTCGAATTTGGAATAGGGTTGTTGAGCAGAATATTCGTACATAAACCGTACGGCTCGTCGAAACCGATCTACTTCTTTCGTGTCGGGCGAGGTTTTGAAATGGACGTCGC
>CAKVCP010000137.1 GCA_934725735.1 uncultured Thermoguttaceae bacterium | reverse complement strand
GAATATTGAAGTGCCTCTTTACTACCAAGGCAACGCTTCTTTACGATCTCGTAAGCGCTGTATTGAATTGGCCAATATGGTCGGTTTGAGTAAGCGGTTGAACCATCGCCCGACGCAGTTGTCGGGCGGCCAGCAACAACGCGTCGCGATCGCGCGAAGTCTTGTAAACGACCCTTACTTCATTCTTGCAGACGAGCCAACTGGTAACTTGGACTCTAAAACGACCGCTGAAATCCTCGACCTTTTGGACGAGTTGAGCAGTCAGGGACGTACGATCATCCTGGTTACGCACGAAGACGACGTCGGCGCGCGGAGTAAGCGAATCGTCCGTTTGAAAGACGGGCTCATTGAATCTGACACGCGGTTGCGTCCTCTTTAAGACGGAGACATTGACGGACGTCTGAGTTTGTGTCGCAATTCTCTTCGGAGGGATCGGCGCGTTTCAGACGTCCCCTGAAACTTTGATAAATTCCCTAATTTAAGGTCTAGAATGTTTAAAAGTATAGGCATTTTTAGACGATAGGTTTAGTTTTAAAAATGACACAGGCGTTTCGAACCTTGCTCTCTGGTATTAAGAGCTTGTATTTGCACCCGATGCGCTCTTTGTTGACTGTGCTTGGTATCTTCATCGGGGTCGCCAGCGTAATTTGGCTAATGGCGATCGGCGAGGGAATTAGTAAGAAAGCGCAGGAGCAAATTGAGAGTTTGGGCGCTGACAATATTATTGTTAGTACCATCAAACCGCCTAACGAGGCTCTTTCTTCCGGAAGTCAGGGACGCGGTATGCAAATACCTGAATACGGTCTCACTCGAGCTGATTATGAACGTTTGACAGAAACAATCCCCACGGTGGTTAATTCAGCGCCGCTGAAAGATTTTCAGGAAACGTTCCAAAATGGGCGTTGGAAGGTGGACGGTCGTCTCGTAGGATGCACGCCCGCGTATTTTGACGTCGTTAAGATTTCGATGTTTGAAGGTCGAATTTTTACCGACTCGGAGAATGACTCCGCTTGCGACTACTGCATTTTAGGAGCGGGGGTTGCGCAAACCTTGTTTCCCTATGAGGAGCCTCTTGGCAAACTGGTTCGCGTAGGGGACAACTACTATTTCCGCGTCATTGGAATCGCCAATTCACGATCTCCTTCGGCGGCTATCGGTAGTTCTTTGAAGTCTGAGGATTATTCGTACGACGTTTATGTTCCGCTGAAAACGATGCAAACGCGCGTAGGCGACACCGTCGTCGTTCGGCGTAGCGGCTCTATGGAAGGCGAGACGGTTCAGTTAAAGCAAATAACCCTAAAGGTTGGGAACGTCGCCGACGTTATGCAGACCGCCGACTTAATCAAGTTGACGCTTGAAAAGTACCATAATAAATTTGAGGACTATGGCGTTACCGTTCCGCTCGAACTCTTGGAGCAGGCTAAGACCACGCGCATGATGTTTAACGTGTTCATGGGATTAATCGCGGGTATTTCTCTACTCGTAGGCGGTATCGGTATTATGAACATCATGTTGGCAACGGTTACCGAGAGAACGCGAGAAATCGGTATTCGTCGAGCGCTTGGCGCTAAACGCGGCGATATCATCCGGCAATTCCTGGTAGAGACAGTCGTCCTGTCGGTTGTCGGCGGCGGCTTGGGGGTCTTGGTCGGTTTGACTTGTTCGCCCGTCACTACTTTCGCGATGGGAATTCTCCAAAAGACCAATCCTGAACTCCTTGCGAGTTTGCCTCCCATCGTCCAGGAACTCAAACCGATCATCGTTTTCTGGTCAGTTCCGTTGGCATTCTTGATTTCGATCTTGATTGGCGTTGTGTTCGGCGTTTATCCCGCTATCCGCGCGGCGAAGATGGATCCGATCGAAGCCTTGAGACACGAGTGATTCCATTCCATGAAAAAAGTCAACGCAATAGTCTGCGTTGACTTTTTTATTTTAAAGCTCAATAAGAGGTTTCGCGCAAGCGTCTAGTCTTGCTTTTCCTTCCAGATGAGGCGATAATTGAAGCGTCGGTTTGGCGCCGTATCTCCCGCGATACAGAGTGAAATGGGCGTTTCAAGATCCGCAGGATTGTCGCTCCACTTATAATCGAGCGTGAAGGAAGAACCGGCGACGCCGAGAAGCGATCGGTCGATTCCAACAACTAAGCGGTTATCTTTTACGGCGTAATCAATTTCGCTTATTTCTTCCCATTTCCCTTCATTGGATTGAGAATCCAGGCTCCATTTACAAAGGGTCGTTTTTTTGTCGTTTAGAACGGTTTTGTTGATAAGGTAATCGTAACCATACCATCCGGTTTCGTAATTGCCGTCCGCATTTACTAAGAGTAATCCCCAGTTGGGATCGCTCGACGCCGTCCAATTATCGGCCGTCTCGGCAAAAAAGTAAATCTTCTTAGGATCAACTCCAACTTTGCACGTCGTGAAATCATTACGTCCTGAGTCGTCAACGTAACGTTCGCCGCTGTAACCGACGGCGTCTTTATGGAATACGTCGCCTATCGTGTCTCGATATTCCGTTTCGATTGAGTCCCACAACGTTAGAGCCTCTTCGATGGAAGAAGGTTCGGCGATATAGCCGACATTTTGAGGCGTCTGGCGAACCCCTTTATATCGTCTGATATTGTCGACCATCTGCATATAATAATTGTCGGTATAGCCGCCCTTCATTGGTTGAATGCATCTGTTGAATTCGGCGTTGTATTGATCGACAAAGAAATACGTAGCGTCTTGTCCCCGACGCATGAAGTTCATTGCTTTCAAAACTTCGGGGGTATGATATTTTCCAGCGGTCCATTCGTTCCAGTCGTTGAGATAGATGAAGGGGGGATCGACGGACAAAGCTTCGTCCCAACGATCTTGGAAGTATATTCCATACTCTTCCGGGTGTTCGACGACTTTTCCTAGACGTTCTACGTAAGTGGGCTTGGGAAGATCGTATTCATTAAGCTCCGGTTCGCCGCGCTCTCTTGTCCAAGACTTTCCGATAAGGCTCGACGGGTGCTGCGCGGGGGTAACCGCCGCTTCTTCAGGTTCGCCATTGTGTTTAGAAACAAGCTCTTCGGGGGAGAGTTTGGCAACGTCTTCATTTCCTAGATCATATCCAAAGGACCAGCAATCTTCGGTTCCAATGTAACGTTTTCCTCCCCATTTATAATATCCCCACCACATACAGCGAAGCGTGAAGAAGTCTTTAACCTCCTTGGTGTAATCCTTGTAATGTTCTTCGCAGTAATCAGGATCGAGATAGTGCGGATGCTCGGGATTTTCTTTTGCCTCTGGATCGTAGTTGGGATTTACCGAAACGTTGCCGGTTCCATTGGCGTCGAAGGACGGGGTTGCGTTATATAGGAGCAAAGGTTTCCCGTCCCAATAGAACCACAAATCTTGATACTTTGGTTCTTTATAGTATCTCTCGTATAACTTCTGGACAACGGTGATCGCGTCGCCGTTAAAGGACCAAAAACAGAATTGAGGCGTGGCGTTCCCTTCAGCGCGCATCTTTTCCATCGTTGAGAAAAGCTTGTCCCATTCGTCCCAGTAATGCACGGCGTTGGTGACGTCCAAAATGATGACGTCGACGCCCGCGTCGCTCAATTGAGACATGTCCCGACGAATGACGTATTCGTCCTGACTTAAAAAATAACCTGTTTCCGGCTCTCCCCAATGGAATGATCCTTGGCCGCGCCATGCAGGATGTTGCGCGTCGAGACGCGCATCCGGGGCTTCTTGCAAAATCTTTGAAACGTCGCTTGTATACGGATAGGGGAGTTTGGATAAACCTTGCGTGTGCCATGTAATGTAAAAAATACCGACCGTGCGTTTTTTATCCGTTTTAACCGTTCCAACTTCTTCAGAGGTAGGGGTATGACGCCCCAGCGCGTCGACCGCATACCAGGTATCAGGATATAAATCTCGCTCGTGAGACACGGGATCGTCCGCGAAGGTTGACGAGGACGCCGCGCATATTAGCGTCAGCGTAAGAACGAGGCGAGTTCGTTTAGCCGCTTTAGAAAGGACGGCGAGGAATTGGTTATAGCGTTTCATCTTTTTCCTTTATGTTGGTTGTGATAAAGAGAACGACTTTGGCCCATTATCTTTGTTTTAAACGGAGACGTCAAATTTGGAATATAGACGAAGGCTGTGATCTATTTTGATAATAGATCATATAACCATGATAATCATTATCCTGCAAATGATTCCACTTCTGAGAAAAAACGTTTAAACGACTTTTTTTTTCATTGATATTTCTCAAATTCTTCAAGTTATCCAATAAAGTCAATCTCCTAGCCCGATACTGTTGATAGCGTGTACAACGCGACCGTACAGTTTTTATAGACTGAGAAAATCCAACGTCTGGTATCGGATGAGAAAAGGAAAGGTTGAGTAAAAATCTACCGATTATGCTTTTTTTCTCAAAAGAAGATAAATCGTCTTTCATGAAATGAAAAAAAATGCTATCGTTCAGCAGACTTTTGACGTAATGGATTACGGGGAGTTTTGGCGTCGCACGAATATTTCGTTGTTACGCTAGTTACTTAAGCGATACGTACTTGATGTTTAGGATTAAGAGCATGGATGATCAGGCGACGAATGTTATGACGGAAAAGGATCTGATGTGGCGCGAGGTGTGGAGCGCTTATCGGGATAATCCCAATGACGTTAACTCGCGTAATCGGATAATCGAGCATTATATGCCTTTGGTACGTAGACGCGCTGAACGGATTCGTTCCAGGTTGCCGCACGAGATAGAACTTGACGATTTGATTTCAGCCGGATCCGTAGGGTTGATAGACGCGATTAGAGCGTTCGATCCTGAAAGAGGCGTTAAGTTTGAAACGTTCTGTATTCCGCGAGTTCAGGGAGCGATGTTGGACGAGCTTCGCTCTATGGACTGGGCTCCGCGTATGGTTCGTTCGAAGACGTCTAAATTGAACGAGGCGGATAAGATACTCGTTGGAAAATTTGGCAGACGTCCGACTGAGGAAGAGCTTGCGAATTTTCTGGAACAGTCTGTGGACGACGTGCGGCAAACGATTGTTGATTCCAATCGGATCAATATGTCGAGCCTTGACAAAAAATGGAACGACCCTTCCGGTAACGGCGACGTCACCGAGGTCGACGTCTTGCCCGATAAGAAGAGCGAAGCTCCGATGGAGCGTCTTGAGCGCGCCGAAGTCATCCGTAAGTGCACGCAGGGACTGACTCAGAAAGAGCGTATGATTATCATTCTTTACTACTATGAAGAAATGACGATGAAAGAAATCGGTTCGACTCTAGATTTGAGCGAGAGTCGCGTCAGCCAAATGCATTCGGCTATCGTTAAACGAATGAAGAAGTTAAACAAGCATCTGCAGTACGATCTCTAATATCGCGCCTCCTGAGCGAAGGGGAATAC
>CAKVCP010000136.1 GCA_934725735.1 uncultured Thermoguttaceae bacterium | reverse complement strand
ATCGATATAATGCAAGTTCATCATGTTAGCGATCGTACAACGCCTATTGCGGATACGATGGGAGAACTTGAAGAACTAAAACGCGAAGGAAAGATCCGAGCGATTGGCATTTCCAACGCAACAAAAGCTCAGCTCTGCGAATACGCGTCATGCGGAGTTCTCGACGTCGACCAGGAACGCTATTCGATGTTGGATCGTAATGTCGAAAAGAATGGCGTGCTTGACGCGTGTAAAGAAAAAGGAGTATCGTTTTTTGCATACTCGCCTCTAGAAAACGGGCTCCTAACGGGCAAGCTCTCGCCTGACACGGTCTTCAAGCCGGGGGATTTACGTTTGAATAACCCGCAGTTTTCGAAAGAAAATATCACAAGGGTCAACACGGCGTTAGAACGGATAGCGGAAATCGCCGGACGCTTCAACCTAACGATTCCTCAATTCTCCGCCGCATGGATACTGGCGCGTTATGAGAAAGCTTTTGTGCTTTGCGGTTCGCGTAGTCCTGAACATGTTTTGGACAATTCGCTTGCGGGGAACGTTTCAATCGATTCAGAGGCGTTGGCGGAAGTCGACTCGATTCTAGACGAGTTTCATCTCCTCCAATAGTATTGGAAGCCTATTTCCTTTTCATTTATGCCAAGAGGGACGTTCCACCGGTGAGCGTCCCTCTTTTGACTTCTCTGAAAGAAACGGTTTCTAACCGGCGATTCGTAGGGATCGCCGCTCCCCAGCGACGCATCTACGCGAACGAGTTTCAAGATCGCGAATAATTTCTTCCGCTATCGTCACCGCCAACGCTGCCCGTTTTCCTGGAACAACCGACTCCTGTCCGCGCAAAATCGAAGACACAAAGTTCTGCATCTCAAGGGCCAGAGCGTCAAAAGGCTCATGAACTAAGTTTATCGTTTCATACTCTTCTTTCATAAAAGAGGAAACGCGCGGCGCCATCTCGTTAAGCGTGACAACGTTTGGCGCAAAGGCTCCTTCTAGGACTTCCTTTTTCGGTCGAACCAATTGAGCAGTCCGAGCGCCAAAATCGATATGAACCGTTTTGTTCGCCGCCTGAATCGTCATCTGGCGAACTGCGCTCTGCTCAACGCGCGACGCCTTTAGACGAGCGACCGATCCATTCTCAAATGTCAAAGTCGCATAGGAAGCGTCTTCTAAACCGCCCATCTGAGAGAAACCAAACGCCGAAACTCGTTCAACAGGAGATGGAATTAAGGACAAAGTCAGTTCCAGGTCATGTATCATCAAATCCAAGGTAGCCCCAACGTCGGTAGAGCGGAAAGTGTAACCGCTGGTACGCACAGCGTCAACCATCACCGGTTCCAGTCCCTCTCTAACGTCGACGAGACGTTCCATAGCGGCGCGCCAAGCAGGATTGTGCTGCTCAACATGCCCCACTTGGAAAACGACGCCTTGCTTCTCCGCTAGTCGAGTTAATTCTTGTGCGCTCTTAGCGGTAGTCGTAACCGGCTTCTCCATCAAAAGATGTTTGCCGGCGGCTAAAATCTGAACGCCTACTTCGGCATGGTAAATCGACGGAGTCGCCACGACAACGGCGTCAACCGTCGGAAGGAGTTCGTCAAGCGAAGAAAAATCTCGAACGCCATATTGAGACGCTATTTTTTTCCGAGTCGATTCGCAGGCGTCGAAAACGCCGATAAAATCAACTTCCGGATTAGCCGCGGCTTTCGACGCGTGAAAACCTCCAAGTCGACCCGTTCCAATAACGCCTAAACGTACCTTCTCCATACAACTTCCTTCCGATCTTAGTTTCAAAACGCTAATGAAAGGCGTCTTTCAAATTTCAAGATTCGCGTACGATATCCCAAAGCGCTCCCATGAGAAGAGCGTTTTGTTTATGCCCTGTTTTAAAGGCATGAAACTCTCCTATCCAATCAATGGGAAGGAGCGCAAAGTCGCCGGTCATATCGATCAACTTATGACGCGCGCATTCATTTTCGAAGCGTAAAGAATTATCTCTGACGCCATTTTCGTCAAAAACCAACGCGTTCTGAGTCGTCGCTTTCTTGCAAACGCCGCAACTCTGCAACGCAAGAGCCTCTTCATAAGTCAAAAAGGTTCGACAAGGAGCAATCTCCTCTCCGTAATCCTTAGAAGGGCGATTAAGGTCAAAAACGGCCTCTTGATTGGGAATCCCCTTAAACACGTCATAATAGAGAGTGTATTTAAAAACGCAACGCTTCTCATTCGATTCGTCAACTAGTAACTTTATCGAACTTGTGCCGGAAGAGCCGTTGTCAAAAAGGGCTTCACCCGGCTCTATTATTTGAAAAACGTCTCGCGGAGCTTCCTGAGCCACCGTTCCAACTTCTAGAAAGGCTTGCATAAAGGGCGCGGCAGATCCGTCAAACCCAGGAGCCTCTTGAGCAGTCGCAACGATTTCACAATTATCAACGCGCATCGCGCGCAACGCTGCAAGCACATGTTCCACCATGTCGACGCGCGATTCGCCCATAGCCAGACTCGTCTGACGCTGGTTGTCAACACGATTGTCAACATGAACAGAAACGGAAGGTTTGCCCCGAAGATCATCGCGCACAAATCGAATCCCAGAATTCTCCGGCGCAGGGCGAAAAGAATAAGTTACGTCCTGACCTGTCCATAACCCGAAACCTCCGGAGACAACCACCTCTTGAGCGAGAGTGCGTTGACGTCTCGACTTTGCTCTAATAATCTTCGGTTTAACCTTAAACATTCCGACTCAACCTCCGAAAATTAGCGACGAACGCCGGCGTTCGGGGCAGACGCCGTACGATTGGCGGCGGGAACCGCCTGTGCGTTTGGAGCAGCGGGAGCGACTTGCGACGCGTTAATTGCTTGCGATCCAAGATTAGCAAGCGGGGACTCGGCGTCGGCGGCTTTCTTTTGGGTGGAAACGCCGACGGATCTAGCTAATTGCGCCTTAACTTGTTCCGTAATATCGCACTCGGGACGATTCCAAACAATCGTATTCTGGTCGGCTTCTTGAAGAGTTAAAAATTCTTCAGAAACGTTCGCTTCAGAATCGGCATTGAGCTTCACCTTAGAGTGAACAATCAAAATTCCGTTCTGCTTGGCAACTTCCTGAATAGCAGCCTGGAGATCCTTGTAAGCGCGGAAGAGGAGCTGTGTGCGTTGCATCACGATCTTTTGCTGCGCCTCTTCGGCTTTGAACTGCGCGTCGCTCAAGGATTTTCTCACGGAACCCATCTGATCTTCGTATTCGGGCGTGCCAACTTTATAGGTCTGCTGTAGCTTTTCAAGATTAGCTTGAGCTTCCTGCTGCGCCTTTCCAAATTCAACTTGTTCAAGGCGAAGTTTTTGAGTAAGAGCGGGAATTTCGTCAGTAACAACAGGATGGTTGGCTAAAACAGCACGTAAATCCACTACGCCAACAAGCAAGTTGCGTTGAGCGCGAGGTTGCGCTGCGGAAGCCTGCTGCGCCTGCGCGCTACCTGCGGCTACGCTGAGTACTGCGCAAAGAAGCGCCGAAAGAATCAGACGAAAACTTTTCACTTCAATTCTCCTTAAACGTCTATCGACGTCACATACACCACTTCCCTGCATTTACGTGTAACGTCAGCTTCGTATTTGCAAAGGATTTTTTATTAACAGAATAAGGCTTCTGCCAGGTAGAGTACTTCTTCATGACTCCCCTAACCTCGGCGAAAATGTTGACCTATTTCATTCGACATGTAAAGGTTGTTTTCAAATCTTTTTTGATCTTCACGCGATTTTTCATAAAAAAAGATCGTATAACGATAGAATCGACGCCCAAGTTTCTGTATATTTAAATACGAAGTCAAGATAATCCGATCCTGCGCCCCCTATTTATACCTTCTCATCTTTTGAGAGCTTAACGATGAACGTTTGCATAAGATTTTTCTTCTCTCTCCTCTTTCTACTTTCCTTACGTTTTTTTATTCCATGCGCCAACGCCTCGGCAACCTCGCCCTGTTCTCCTTTGAATCCAAACGCCCCCGCAAGATTGCCAGACTCAATTGAAGGAAGATCGCTGGTTCCTGATTTTGCCTGTTTTTGGTCCTTCGAACCTTCAAGCGCCAATCCGGAATCCTGGAGGCCGTTTGTAGACGCCGTCGCAAAAACGAACGCATTTGACGCTCTGGCAATAACGTTGCGCAATCAAAATTATTTTGTCGATAATCCCGAGGCGGTAAAAGCGACGCAAGAGGCCGTCCTATACGCATTAGAAAAATATGGAATAAAGACGATCCTCGATCTAGACGTTCGTATTGCGCGTCATGATTTCGAAAAGGCCTTCCCTGACCTTCTTCAAGAGAGACTCTTTTTCCAGGAAGAAAGAACTTCCGACTCCGATTCAATTTCATTTTCCTTCTCTGCTTCTAACCTCCAAGATCACTATTCTGGAAAAACTCCATATTTTGTTCGCGGCGGGCGCGTCCTAAGGGCCTGGGCGTATGCGCTCGATGCAGAATCCCAAATCATTCCCGAAACAATCCAAGACGTCACGAACTATGCCAATTGGAACCACCAACGGGTTTACGTTACGGATTACAATACGAAGGACGTGGACAAGACGGTCGTCAACACATTGAACGTTTCTTTTCTCAAGGCAGATCTTCCTCCTAATTGCGCAGCCGTTTCAGTCGCAGTCGCTTTTAGATATTCGTATCCAGATCTTTTTGCCGACGAGACGCTTGAATTAGAGAAAACCATTTTCGAAAGATACAAAGACACGCGCGCATTAGGCGGATACAAAGACGAATGGGGATTCCCATGCAATTTTAAGAGAACCGATCAACTAGACGATTTCTGGTATTCCGAACGTATGGCTCAAGCCTATGCCAAGCGTTTTGCCAATCGCGATCTCCTAACAGACCTCTTCTTAACATTTAAATCTCAAAAAGGGCTCGAATCCGAACGGATCCGTTCTTTCGACAGGTACCGTTTGTTATGTTCAGAAAGAGTTGTGGAGTATGAAAAACAACTCTATGCACTCAATAAACGACTATGGGGAGCCAATGCATTCGTAGGCGTGCACACAACTTGGTATCCTTGGCCGAACAACTTGGAAATGCGAAAGAACGGTCTCATGTGGTGGAAAGCGCCGAGGGACGTCGCTCAAACGGATGAATATGTGCCGTTCTGCGTTCGAAATTCGATGGCCAAAGGTTGTAATTCATTATGGATCAACATGTTCTATAATTCTCAAACATATCCCTACGCTTATGAACATTGGACTGCGGCGGCCTCGGGCGGACGCGTACACATCCACCAGATCTATCCAAGAACAGATCAATCTCCGACGAATCCCGAAGACAACAAGCTTCTACCGATCGTTCAAGACGCTCAAATCAACCAAGTCCGCGAAAAGATCCGCATGTTGACTCTGGTTTCCGAATCCCAGATCAACTCTCCCGTTGGCGTTATTTTTGGTCGTTTAGGAGCGTCAAATCCGTTAAGG
>CAKVCP010000135.1 GCA_934725735.1 uncultured Thermoguttaceae bacterium | reverse complement strand
GGTCAGCCAAACACGTTATCGGAGTCGTCGAACGTTCCGCGCACCCCCCGCAAACTAGCAGGGACAACGAAGCAAACGACATAACGACAGATGAAAGAAAATAACGTCGTGCGTCACACGACGCAGAACCAGACCCAAACTTTACAAACATCGGAGTCCGCATCCTTTTTGATCCTCACTCACGTAAAAGCTGTTATCACGAAAAACCTATGCTTTTCATCAAAACCAGGCAACCTTTACTCGCAAACGCGAGCAAGCGCTGACTTGACACAGAGAACCGCTTCCTCTGCAAGGTTGCCACATATAACCAATTCGCCCTTTTCAGAAGACAATACTTCTAAAAAGAACAAATAAAGACCAAAATAATGATTGTAATCTTTTAAAAAATGAGGCTTAACGGTCTTCAAAACGTTTCGACGTCTCGAAAACCGTTCTTTTATCAAAGCGAACGACTCGCAATCTCTTCTTTTAGGCTTTCAATAAAGGCGCCTACCTCAACGGCCCCCATCTCGCCTTGTTTTCTTCCGCGCACGGCGACAGAGCCCGTTTCTTCTTCCTTTGCTCCAACAACGCACAGATAAGGAATGAGATCGTTACGTCCTAAACGGATCTTCGCGCCAATCTTTTCCGCGCTCAAATCTAACTTGACGCGGATACCGGCGTCTTTCAATTGACTCGCTACCTTCTTCGCATACTCCTCGTATTTTTCGCTAATCGAAAGAACGCGAACTTGTTCCGGAGCCAACCAAAGCGGGAACGCGGCGGCAAAATGTTCAATAAGAATACCGGTAAAGCGCTCGAAAGAACCAAACGGCGCGCGGTGGATCATGACGGGTTGATGCAACTCGCCGTCAGGTCCAACGTACTTCAAATTGAAGCGTTGCGGAGACGGGAGATTGTAGTCCAGCTGAATGGTACCAAGCTGCCACTTTCGGCCAAGGCAGTCGCGAACGATAAAGTCAGCCTTAGGCCCATAGAAAGCAGCCTCGCCTTCCGCGATCTCAAGCTTAGGAAGATCCATCTCGCGGCACGCGCGTTCAAGAGAACTTTGAGCCTTCTTCCAGACCTCGGCGTCGCCAACGTATTTGGAGCTCGTCCAATCACGGAAACTCAAACGAACCTCGTAATCATCAAATCCCATCGTTTTGAGGACTTTCAAAGTCATATCAACGCAGTTTTTGAACTCGGTTTCCACTTGCTCTTCAGTACAGAAGATATGCGCGTCGTCTTGAGTAAAACCGCGAACGCGAGTGAGACCGCTCAATTCGCCAGACTGTTCAAAACGATGGACGTTTCCAAACTCGGCGAGACGCAAGGGCAATTCACGGTAGCTACGAGGTTTAGACTCATAAACCATCACGTGCAAAGGACAGTTCATAGGACGAAGGAGATATCGATCGCCGTCGTCGACTGTAATCGGTGGGAATTGACTATCGGCATAGTAGGGATAGTGACCGGACGTCTCAAAAAGCTCCACGCGGCAGATGACTGGAGAGTACATCGGCTGATAATCGCGTTTAATGAGCTCTTCGTAGATGAAATTCTCAAGTTGCTTGCGAACGACGGCTCCCTTTGGCAACCACACAACCAAACCAGAACCAACGCGAGGATCAACCATGAACAGTTCATGCTTTTTACCAAGAACACGATGGTCGCGTTTCTTGGCTTCCTCAATTTGCTTAAGGTGCGCGTCAAGCTCCTTTTTATCAAAGAACGCCGTCCCATAGACGCGGCACAATTGTTGACGACTAGAATCGCCTTTCCAATAAGCGGAAGAAGTCGCCGTTAATTTAAACGCGCCGATAAATTTAGCGGAGGGGATATGAGGACCGCGGCAAAGATCAAGGAATTCGCCCTGACGATAAAACGAAACGACTTCGTTCTCTTGAAGCCCTGTTTCGAGATGTTCAATCTTTAGGGTCTGCCCCATCCCCTTGAGTAGCTCGATCGCTTCGTCCCGCTTCATTTCAATACGTTCAAACGGTTCGTCTTCCTTGATGATCTTCGCCATCTCGGCCTCGATTTTCGCAAAGTCCTCCTCAGTAAAAGGAGTCTCTTTCCAGAAGTCGTAATAGAAACCGTTTTCGGTGGTAGGACCAAAGGCAAGCTGAACCCCGGAAAAGAGGCGCGTCACCGCGCGCGCCATCACATGCGCGCATGAGTGACGCATGATATCAAGCGCTTCCTGATCCTTTTTGGTCAAAAGACGGAGCTGAACGACGCCGCTTTCGGGAAGCATATCAGTTGCGGAGAGGGTTTTCGATACAGGACGACCCATTTCATCAAGAACGTCGGGCGTCGTTGCCACAGCAGCCACAGTCGCTTTGGCCAAACCCGCGCCAATTTCTAACGCCACGTCCAGAGGACGCACGTTCTTTTCGTATGATTTTTCAGAACCGTCGGGAAGAACAACCTTCAACATCTCAAACGCCTTCGTAAAGCAAGATTTTCAACATCCGCAAAACTTCTTACGCAACGGGCCCTACAACAAGCCCGTCGTAATGAAGCGAAACGCAATTTAACGCACGTCATTGTACACACGAGGGGGATTTTTAAAAGGTAAGAAAAAAAAGCTTCAGAAAAATCCCTTCTAAAAAGAAAAATGTTGTCTCCATTAACCTTTATTTGTCGATTCAAAGCGCGGGCGTATCGCTCCTATTTCCCACAAATAAATGTACGAGATGGAATGGAACTCGTTAATTTACGTTTTTAATCTTAAAAATGTGACAAAAACTTGATTAACGACGGAAACAAAGTTAAAATTCATAATACCTGCTTAACCATAAGCTGATTTATTAAAAAACCTTTCCCCTATATTTAGGCCATTTAACATAAGCGCAGGAGTCACACATGAACGTGCATTCTCGTCGTAAATTTCTTGTCAATAGCGCGGTTCTTTCCGCTGCGGTAGCCACCTCTTCCACCCTTGTCTCTCCTCGAGTGCACGCGAGTGAAAACAACGCACTCAAGCTCGGTATCGTCGGTTGCGGCGGTCGTGGATGCGGCGCTGTCGACAACGCCCTCACTGCCGACGATAACGTCAAACTCGTCGTTGCTGCGGACGTCGATCAGAAGCGCGCTTCCGCTCAAATGGACGGACTCAAAGCCAAATGGGGCGATCGTATCGCCGTTAATGAAGACAGCTTCTTTATCGGCTTTGACGCGTACAAGAAGGTTCTTGAAAGCGACATTGACATTGTCCTCCTTACTTCTCCCCAGTTCTTCCGTCCTCAGATGTTCAAGGAAGCCGTCGCCGCTGGAAAACATATCTTTGCGGAAAAACCCGTCGCAGTTGACGGCGAAGGAATCAGAATGATTCAAGAAGCGGGCGAAGAAGCGCGCAAGAAGGGACTCAACGTCGTCGGCGGACTCGTGAATCGTTACGGCGCTTCCGCTCAAGAAACCATGAAGCGTATCCAAGACGGCGCTATCGGCGAAGTCGTCACCGCTCGCGGCGATCGCATGGGCGGCGGATGCTGGAGACGTCCCCGAACTGAAGGTCAAAACGAAATGCAGTATCAGATGACCAACTGGCTGAATTTCAACTGGATCGCCAGCGAATTCATCAACGACGTCACCATTCACCAGCTCGATATAGCTCTTTGGTCCTTCAACGACGCTCAGCCGAAGGGCGCTTACTCTCTTGGCGGACGCCTCGCTCGTCGTGGAGCTGATACGGGCGATATGTACGACTCGATGGCTACGGTTTATGAATTCGAAGACGGTCGTTCCCTTTACGCGTTCTCAAGACAAATTAACGGCGCCTTCAGCCGCGGAACAACGACTATTAACGGCTCCAAAGGTCACGCGGTTATCGGCAATCTTGAATCGGTCGCGAGCATTTTCAACGACGGCAATGAAACGAAGATCCCTAGAGGTTCCGTATCCGGTTATGTCGTTGAACACAAAGTACTTATCGACGCTGTTCGCAGCGGCGGTGAAACCTACGTCAACAACGTCGGTTACATGACCAACTCCACGGGCGCGGCAATCCTTGGACGTCTGGCCGCTTATACCGGACAATATGTAACTTGGGATGAAATGCTCGCGTCTGTCGGCGATAAACCGTCCGAACTTTCTTGGGACGCCGTACCTCCTACGCTTCCTGATGAACGCGGACGCTACAAGATCGCGATTCCCGGCGAGGGATGGGGTTATCTGGACTAAACTAACTCCGTATAATTTCGCGGTATTATCCGTTCCGTTAACGTTGCGCGTTTGAAAACAGAAAGGAAACGCAATCGTCTCTAAAATGTACTGTCACGCACACTTTTAGGCGGTTGCGTTTTGGCTTTAATATCAGTTTTCCCTACAATATTAAGAAAGTTTACACATGCACGTCGAAGAAACCAACACATCGTGGGGATCTCGAGTGGGACAATCCTTCAAAGGTATTCTATTCGGTTTCGTCCTCATTATAGCGTCAATTGCCCTCCTCTTCTGGAACGAAGGGAAGACGATTAAACGTGAAAAGGCCCTTACAGAAACAGGAAGCCTCGCCGTTTCAGTTAAATCGGATTCCATAGACGCCGCCAACGAAGACAAAGTTATTCACCTTTCCGGAGACGTTACGACAGACTCCATTCTTTCCGATCCCGACTTCAACGTGAACATCAACGCCCTAAAGCTTGTTCGTAACGTTGAAATGTATCAATGGCAGGAAAACCGGGAGACCAAAAAAGAACGTACGTCCGGGGGCGGGGAAAAAGAAGTCACAACCTATACGTATTCCAAAACGTGGTCGCCAACCCTTATCGATTCTTCGGCTTTCAAAGAAGCCGGACACGAAAATCCTGCGGCAATGCCGTTTGTCAGCGAAGAATTTGTTGCGGCGAACGCGAATCTCGGCGCTTTTTCATTGACGTCGGAGCAAATCGAGAATCTTGGTCCTGAAGAGGAGTTGGACGTGACAGCTATCGCCGGTTCGACAACGGAAGGAACCTCAACAGAAGGAGCCTCAACGGAAGGAGCCCCGACGGAAGTTGCGCCAGAAATTCCAGAATTAGCGCCCACAACATACCAAGCGGCTCAAACCGCTGAAAAAGTTGCGCAAGATTTCACCGTTTCCCCAGCCCAAGAAGCCGCCCCAACAATTTCGCTCTCGTCTGATCCCTCAACGGCGAACGCTCAAGTCTCGACGCCCGCGCCAGCAAATCAAACAATCTCGACGTCCAACGAATTATCCCTTGCCGCGACCGCGACTCCTCAGAAATTCGTGCAATCTGGAAAGGGATATTACTTCGGCGATCCTTCAAACGTTAAGATCGGAGACATTCGCGTCTCCTTCAAGTATGTCGCGACTCCCGCGCCGACGACTTTCGTCGCCCAACAACATGGCGATCAACTCATAAGTTATCAGGCGGCTACGGGAAGCGTATTCCTTCAATCCGCAGGAATTAAATCGCTTGATAGCATGATCCAGTCCGCCCAAAAACAGAATAAAATGATGGCGTGGCTATTACGCGTCGTCGGCTTATTCCTGATCTTTGCTGGAATCAAAGCGATCCTAGCGCCTTTGGAAGTCCTTGCAGATATTATCCCAGTCGCTGCCTCTATCGTTGGCTTGGGGACGGGGCTTGTCGCCTTA
>CAKVCP010000134.1 GCA_934725735.1 uncultured Thermoguttaceae bacterium | reverse complement strand
GAAATAATCAGACTATTGCGACAGGGGCGTGAACTCTACCAACATATTTTAGGGGTTGCGCCAACGCTTTTTGCGCGACAGGAGGCAGGTTACGCGCAAATTTTACCCCAACTCCTCAAAGGCGCTGGCTACAGAGCGGTTCTCGCTCGTACGGAAGACGGTTGGACTCTTCTCGACAAAAAAACGGATCGGACTCAATTCCGCTGGCAGGGACGCGACGGATCGGCGATCATGGCGCTCTGCAAGGAACCCCTGGACGCTTCTAACGCGGAGGAAATCCTTCAAATTCCAGACAAAATCGGAAGCTCCTACTACTCGGACGAAAACGCCACGCTCTTCTTTGAGCATCGCCCCAATAAAGCTTCGCGTTGGATGCAAGATCTGTTGCGTATGAATCAATACTCTCCCGTACTTGGCAGATTCTTATCGATTACCGACTTCCTTCGAGAAACCGAAGGCTCGGGCAACACGGAAAAATTCGTGAAAGATCAATTCAAAACGAACTTTCTTACTCGATCCGTAAAGCGCGCGCGTGAAAACCCCGTCTCCCTATGGCCTCAACGTCGAAGGTTAGGACAAGCCTTAAGCGCGTTGTCTTCATTGGAAACAACTATTCGTTTTTTCTCCTTCAAAACAAGAAAAAACGCGCAAAAAGACGCGCAAAGTGCTTTTGAAAATTTCATCCAATCATCCCAAAGTCTTAGAAAAGAGGTTGAAAACGTCCTCCGTTTCTTGGACTCTTCTCTCCTACCGCCCACGGCGCCCTCAAACGAGGAAACGGCGTTACAATTCTCCACACAATATCAAAATCTTGAAGAGAGAATTCAAGAACATTTAGAGAAAGCCTCTAAGTTTTTACTCATTCCCCTGGAGTCTACAAAAACGACAAAAGAAAACGACGACGTTCCACCTCAATGGGACAAAGGCTTCCTAATCCTCAATACGTCGTCGTCCCGTCAGACAATTCTCTGGGAAATCAAAAGAACGGCGGACGACGTCGACAAATACAATGCTGAAATCAACGATTTTACCGACTTCATCAAAGAGAAGTTCACGGCAGTTTCAGGGGGTCAGTTAAGAATTTTCACAGAGCCGAAATCTTCTCTAACGCGTTTTTCCGTCTCAATTCCTTCAGGCCTCTCCTTGTGGATTCCTCAGATTTCAGAGGGAACGATTCATTTCATTACGCGATCCTTTTTTGAAATCGAAGAGGAACCGGTTCCTCTGCTTCATGAAGATTACCCGTCCCCCGCGCAATCGTCCAATGCGCTCCCCCCTACCCCCGCGAAGACGAAGAAGTCGCTGATTCAAAAGTTTGCGCTAAAATTGCGCGGTAACGAATCGAACACTCCTTCAAAATCAGGCGAAGGGGAAGAGGAAAATCGAACGCGCGAACTCGTCGAATACGTCGAACGTCGTTATTCTCCAACGGAATTTGAACGGTATTATTCCCTGAAAAACGATTATATCGAACTAAGAATCGATCCGACAACGGGTTCCGTGCGTAGGCTAACCACATACAAGTCGAACGCTGTCTTTACCAACGGGGTTCTGCGTCAACCCACGTTAGGGAATCGATTTGCCTGGGATCTCGCAATGAAGTTGCCGGAGGAACTGCGTCGTTTAGATTCACGTTCCGAAACAGACTCCTATTACGGATACACAATACCGGCGGCTGATCGTTTTGAGATAATACCTTCTGGCCCAGGTATTGGGCGTCTCTTAATTCAAGGGCGAATGATGACTCCAACCGGAGAGATCGCCGCGTCCTTCAAACAGACGATCAGCATTCGATTAAAAAGTCGCGTTGTCGACGTCGATTTAGAAATCGATCCTCAAACGACTCCAAACGGCTCTCCTTGGGATTCGTATTACGCTTGTCGATTTGCCTGGAAGGACGCGCTTGCGGACGTACGCGGGGGAGTCTCAGCCTCCCTTATCGGAACGGCGCGCGATTACTTACAGGCGCCCGAATGTGTGGATATCAGAAGTGAAGACACTATTGGAATTACCATTCTCTCCGCTGGATTGCCGTACTACAAAAAAGTGAGCGACTCGAGAATCGACGGTATCCTTATCCCCTCGGGGGAAACGAGACGGCGCTTCCGGTTCGGAGTCGGCGTTGATCTAGAAGATCCACATTCGGAGGCGCTGAGTTATTCTGATATTCCCCCTTTCATTCTCGGAAACCTTCCGTCTCCACGAAGAATCGCGACCCAATTTTTGACGGTAGCCGACCCTAATATTTCAATCCTAGAGACTTCGCCTCTTATCGAATCCAGCGCCGCCAACGACAATTCGGGGAATTCGTCCCAACGTGACGGGAAGTTAAACGATTCCTTCACGGGATTTCAAATAACGCTTTTAGAAACGCACAGCGCAGAAACGGAAACGACTCTTCGTTCCTTGCTCCCTATTAACCGAGTTGAAGCCGTTAATTATTTAGGGGACGTTACGAAAGAAACAATCGACGTCAAAAACGGCTCGACGATACCGTTAAAGTTCAAACCCAGACAGATGCGGATGCTGAGACTTTATTTTTAGTCGAATGAATTCCCTAAAAAACAAATCCCCGTCGAAACGCATACGGCGACGACGGGGATTATTTCACTACAAACGAAAAGCAATATTGATTAAAAACACCCAGTAGCCCTCTTTAAACGTTCGGTTGCGAGAATGGCGTCATACTTAGCGTTTGTAAAAGCGCTCTTTGCCGCCGTCAGATTCGACGCGGCGTCCAACGCTTCAGTATGATTCAAAATTCCCTCCTGAAAACCGCGCGTCGTCACTCGATAATTCTCCTCCGCGTGGTCAACGGTGTTTTGGGCAAGTTTTAATCGCGCGTAAGCTTCATTTTGAGCAAGCCATGCCTGACGAATTTGAAGTTTTATTCCAGCCTCCGTCTCTTCTCGAAGGCGCGCGACAGCCATAGCGCTATGACGAGCCGCCTGTTCGCGCGCTCGACTTGTTCCTCCGTCGAAAGGAGTCCACGTCATTCCGATCGCCGCCGTAGCGTTACTATTAGCCGTCATATGACTATTCTCGATATAGGAATAAGCGCCGACTGCCGCGACTTGGGGTTTTATATCCGCGCGAGCCACGCGTTCCTGAGCTTGCAAGGCTCGTCGTTCAGCGTCTAACGCCCTTATTTCCCCACGATGAGCAAGTGCGGAAGTAATAAGCGAATCAACGCTCTCTCCTAACGGCGCCATCTCTTCTTCCGCCAAGTTCACCGGACTATCGAGAGGACGCCAAAGAATTCGATTGTAAGCGGACTCTGCGATTGAAAGAGCTGTTCTCACCTGCAATTCTGCTTGTTGCGCCTCGGAGAGAGCGACTTGGGCTGCCAGCACGACATTCTTGGTCAATATCCCAACACTCTCCATCTTCACTGCGTCGTTTAGATGGCTTTGCGCCGAAGCGGTCGCGTCAATCGCCACTTGAAGGAGACTACGCAGTCTTAGAACTAGAAAAAAAGCCTCCGTCGTCTCTAACTTCACCCTTTGTAAGTCCACTTCCTCTCCTGCGGCAATCGCTTGGGTCATCGCAGCTGCGGACTCCTCTAACGCTTTGACGCGTCCGCCAAGATAAATTGGCAAAGTGACGGAAGTCACCGACGTCACAAAATTTTTATCAAGCACGGGCGTCGACACTTGAAATTGCGTCGGTAGATTCGAAAGAATTGGTCCGACAGTTCCAGCCAAATCGGGCGGAAGGCTCCCGCCAATCGACGTGACCGCTCCAGAAATATCGACTTGCGATTTCATTTCCGGCTGATTGAGAAGACCGACGTACGCCGTCGTATTGCTAATCTTGGGATTACGCAAGGTTTGAGCCGCTTGAACGCCAGACTGGGAAGCGTCGCGTCTTGACGCCATCGCACGCTGCGTTCTACTTTGAGAAACAGCAACGTCGACCGCCTGCGCCAAGGTCTCTCCCTGCGGCGTAAGAGGATTCGCCCCCGACTTGGTTGCTTCCCTTCCCCTAGGTTTATTTTCCGTCCGTAGATCATGAAAAACGACGCTACTTTCCGGTAATTCAGGAAGGGGCTCGAAAGTTGATGCGGACTGTCGATATGAATCGGGAGACGGCGCCTCACGAAGCCCTGCGGATAGTGAAGCAGACTCCTGATAAACGCCCTCCGCGAAAGTCCCGCTACAAAAGGTCGCCAAGCTAACAATGACCAACGAGAATAAACGAGATTTCGCAAACGGTGAGAGACAGCTCACCGAAGGGCGTCGCCCTCTATTCAATTGCTTGCCATAATCTTTCATCATCGAATCCTCACAGCGGTACGCAATCAATTCTCAGAGTAACCTATAATCAATTACTAAAATACTAACAGCCCAACTTTTCTATAAAATCGGTACAAACTAAACAAATATTAAGTCATTTTTCTTAAAACTCGAACTAACAAGCGTTTGGGAAAATATGAATAAATTATCTCCGCCCCATAAATAAAGGTATATGTCGTCAAACTTTAAATCATTTTAATTGAACGTAAGACGTCGTTTGAATTCAAAAAAATAGGATCGCCTTAGAAAGACGATCCTCATAACGACCTTATCCAAGAAGATTAGAACTTGAAATATCCTTGTAAAACAAGGGTGTCGACTCCGTAGTTGCCCTTTTCGAGATTAACTGTTTTTGTAGCGTCAACGAAGGCGTGTTCCCATGCAAACGTCCACGAAGTTTGTTCGTTCCAAAACCAATTGCATCCCAAGATAGAACGATGCACGTTCCCATAAGTAGCGTTCGCAATATTCTTAACATTGTTCACTTCCGTCCATTCCCACTTCGCCAACGCTTCCCATGCGCCGAGATTCTCTCCTACCGTACGATCCTTGTAGTTTAAGAAGACGGCGTCGTCTCTCATTTTCACCGTGCCAAATCGCGCGTCGTCCTTTTTATACGTTCTCGTGCATCCAGGAGTTAGAATCCAACGCGCCGAGACGGTCGTTCCAAAAACCTGACCATTATCCTCAATCGACATTAGATATCCCTCGGCGCTTGTTCCAAAGCCCTCGCGTTGATACGCTGTTTCAACATTCGTCATATTGTACGACCGACCGTTCATTGGAATTGTCGCTTGTACAAAAGAAGGATTGTCGCTCTGCCACCGGAGTCCCGCCACGCCTAAATTGAGACTCGTGTTGGATCCGGTATGAACCCAATAGTAGCTACCTCCAAAATGCAAAATCTCGCGCGTGAATCCCTCTTCGTCTTCGACTAGTATTGGGGTTGAAGTTAAACGGGTATTGAGAACAAGTCCCGGACCGTCGTAACTAACTCGATGAGGATTAGTCGCCAAGTTTTTCGGCAAATAAACGCCAAAATGAGCGCGAGACTTCTTCTCCGCGCCAAAAATGCGCGTCGCCAAGCCAAATCGACGGCGTAAGCTGAATAAAGAGGCGTTCTCGTCAATATTAGCAAAGGGGCGATCCGCATTGGTATCGATACTTTCCATTCCTGACTCGACGAAGAAATTACCAAAAGTAACATCCCCTATTCTGGTGTTTTTCGCGCGAATGTATGCGTCTTGGAAGGATATATTTTTATTGACGACAACAAAAAGACGATATTGCAGATTCTCGTGCCCTGTCCCTTCAAAAGTCAATCGCACGTCATGAACACCAAAAGAGTTTCTAACGTTGCCCATATACTCTTTTGATTCCTCGTCTTGAGACGCAAGAACTCCGTCAAACCGAACTTGGCCGCCAATTTTGACGC
>CAKVCP010000133.1 GCA_934725735.1 uncultured Thermoguttaceae bacterium | reverse complement strand
AACTTCTTCGTTGCTCTCGTCTCGATTGCGAGTGAGACCGATCTTACGATCGGCGACGTCGACGCGCAGAACGACGACTTCGATTTCATCGCCGACTTTGACGACGTCCTCCGGATTTTCAACCTTATGGTTGGCCAATTCGGAGATGTGAAGAAGACCTTCGAGATCGTCTTCGAGGGAGACGAAAACGCCGAAGTTGGTAATCTTCGTGACCTTACCGACAACGCGATCGCCGGTGTGGTACTTGGAAGGAATACGGGAGACCCACGGATCTTCGGTCATCTGCTTGAGACCGAGCGCGATGCGGCGATTCTTCTTATCGACGCTGGTGACGACGCACTCGATCTCTTCGTTCTTGCGAACGACTTCGCTCGGATGAGTGATCTTACGAACCCAGCTCATGTCGGAGATGTGGAGGAGACCGTCGACGCCCTCCTCGAGCTCGACGAAGGCGCCGTAGTTGGTGAGGTTGCGGACGGTGCCCTTGACCTTCGCGCCAACGGGATACTTCTCTTCGACGTTCTCCCAAGGATTGTTCATGGTCTGCTTGAGACCGAGGGAGATTTCCTGCTTATCCTTGTTGATGCCAAGGATGACGACGTCGATTTCATCGCCGTTGTGGAGCATCTCATTCGGATGAGAGATGCGCTTGGTCCAGCTCATTTCGCTAATGTGAACGAGACCTTCGACGCCTTCTTCAAGCTTGACAAACGCGCCGTAGGACATGACGTTGACGACCGTGCCGTGAACGCGCGAGCCAACGGGATACTTCTCTTCGACGTTGATCCAAGGAGAATCGGTCAACTGCTTGAGGCCGAGGGAGATCTTTTCCTTCTCGTGATCGATGTTCAAGACAACGACTTCGATCTTCTGATCGAGGGAGACGACTTCGCGAGGATCGGTTACGCGACCATAGCTCATGTCGGTAATGTGAAGCAAACCGTCGATTCCGCCAAGATCGATGAAGGCGCCGAATTCGGCGATATTCTTGACGGTACCGACGCGACGCTGCCCGACTTCGAGTTCGTTGAGGAGCAAGGTCTTCTTGGCGGCGCGTTCTTTTTCGATGAGAGCGCGACGGCTAACGACGATGTTGCGACGAGCGCTGTCGATCTTGAGGATGATGCAACGGATCGACGTTTCGATGAACTCGTTGACGTCGGCGGGACGACGAACGTCGACCTGGCTGGCGGGAAGGAAGACGTTGACGCCGCCGATATCGACGAGCAAACCGCCCTTGATCTTCTTGGAGACCTTACCTTCGACAACGTCGCCTTCTTTGACCGTTTCCATCATGCGGTTCCAGGCTTCGATCTTCGCAGCCTTGCGCTTGCTGAGGACGATCATTCCGCGATACATGACGTCTTCGGCGGACATCGTGTCCTCAGTGTCTTCGACGAGCACCTTCACAGTGTCGCCAACCTTGGGCGCTTCTTCGTCTTCTTCCCATTCGGAGACGGGGATAAGGCCTTCGCTCTTCGCGCCGACGTCGACAATGACGAATTCGTTTTCAATACGAACGATGCGACCGTCGACGATCTTATCGCGCTGAGGATCGACTTCTTGGCTGATGAGTTCGTCAATTTCGCTGTCGGTATAGTTCTGTTCGATAAATTCTTCGACGCCGTCGTTTAAGCCGCGAACTAGGGTTCGATTAACCACTTCAAAAAATCCTAAAAATAAGGTCGTTTATCGGACGAACGCCGCGTTCCGCCGCGTTACGCGACGCCAGAGTCAAGTGTTCGTCCTCAATAAAAAACGAGGTGAATGTTACAAACGCTTTTTTCCACCTTAGAAAAACAGCGTTAGACGCCGCCGTCACGTGACCTTGCCGCTATGCGGACGCCTTGATAAACAATTATGCAAATGTCGATAAGCCGCTACGCGTCGCCGCTGAGGCCTCGAAATTTTCATTACAGTTTGTTGATTTTCATAAGTTTAGCAATTTCAGCAAACATGACAACCCCGAAACCGTTAATCTATTTGATTTTTCATCATTTTTTTCACTCGCCCAATTTTTTCCTTTCTTGCTCGATTGCTCTTGACCCGTCGACCCCTTTTCTATTACATAACCTAGGGAGCGGTTCACCCCTTCCCTCGTCGTCGTTTATGTCGTGTTTTCCTTCCTCAGGATCCTCCGTTCAATGTGTCGCTTCGCCTTCGAAACCAATTTTCGAGCTCTTCTAATCGCCCTCCTCGTCGCAGGCTTCGCCATCTTCTGCAACGCGGCGACCTGCGCTTTCGACGCGACTTCAAACTACCCGACAATTCAAGGTCCCGACGGAACCCTTTACGCCGTCGTCCCCGAAGACAACGCAAACGACGCCTTGCCCGTCGCCGACTTCAACCAAGAGATACGCCGCCCTTCCTCCGGATTCTTCAACGCGTTCTTCTCGAGTCGCGACGACCAACTCGAATGGGAACCCCTCTACCGCGGACAAGTCGCGAGCATTATTCCCCCCGTCGAGTCGACGTCCTCGAACTCCACAATCGGTTCGAGCTCCGTCTCAAACGCCACCTCCAACGTCGTCGCCCCGCCGGCGGTCGGCTCCGACTCCCCCTTCGAACCCACTCCCATCATCCCCGAGGGAGAACCGACGACCTTTCAGAAAATCTTCAAATATCGTCAAGAAATCTCCGGTTACTATATGTTCCTCCCCGCCTCCAACGCCAAAGGGCTGGGAATGAACGAGCTTGAAGCGCGCCTTCTCTTCGCGATCCCCTGCAAGACGATGCAAAGCGTCAACAATATGAACAACGGCTATTTCCTCCTCACGCCGAGTTTCGTCTACGACAACCTCTCCATTCGCCCAGGCGACGCCTCGCAAAAGAGAACGGAAAACGTCTTCGACGCCGGGCTTACAACGACGTTCCTCGCAAATTACAACGATCTCGAAGCGCACGTCGACTTCTCGATCGGAATCGCGTCGATCTTCAAGAAGCTCCAAAGCGAGGCGCTCTATTTCCGAGGACGCGCGGAAATCGGACTCCCCATCGACAACGAAAAACAGGTCAAACTCTTCGGCGGCGTCCAGTATCTCGACCGTATCCATTACAAACTCGTCCCGATCGTCGGCGTCACCTATAACCCGAACCCGCAAAATCGTCTTCGTCTCGCCTTCCCCAACCCGCGTTGGGATCACTACCTGACGAAAGTCAACGAAACCGACTGGTGGCTCTTCGTTCACGGCGATATCGACGGAAATAGCTGGCTCATGTACAGTTCGGATATGACGGTGCGCGGAAAGAATTCATTTAGAGTCGACTACAACGACTACAAAGTCGGCGTCGGGGTCTCCTTCGACTGTCCGTCGCGTCTGCGCGGTTCCTTCGAAGTCGGCGGTTCGTTCGGTCGCGAAATGCGCACGAAAAACGGTCGGATCTACGAACCCAAGAGCGCCGTCTATCTCAAATTCGGGCTTGTCTACTAACGCTCGGTCGTCGTTTCTCTGAAAAGAGCGCGAGGGCGTTGACTTTTTAGGAAACTAGGCGAGAATGAGGGCGGAGAGCGTCTTCTAGGTCTTACGCTCTCGTTACTCTAAGGAACCATCATGAGCGATTTATACTTCTTAACTCCCGAGGATTATGCCGCGACGCCGCCGAGTCTCGCCGTGTTGACGGGAGCGGAAGCGCAGCATCTTACGCGAGTTATGCGCAAACGAGTCGGCGACGAAGCGACGCTTTTCGCCGGGGACGGTCGCGCGTTGCGTTGCGAAATCGCGTCGATCGCGAAGGGTCGCGTCGAATTGACGATCCTTGAGACGATCGTCGACGATCGCGAACCGGACGTCGCCGTTACCGCGCTCGTGGCTCTTCCGAAAGGAGATCGCCAAAAATGGCTCCTCGAAAAGCTCACGGAACTGGGCGTTCGCCGTTTCATTCCGCTCGACGCGGAGCGTTCCGACGTCAAATTTGACGAAGGCGTCCGCGCGCGTCTCGAGCGGCAAGTTCTTGAAGCGTCGAAACAATGCGGACGCCTGCGCCTCATGTCGGTCTTGCCGTCGGCAAGGCTCGACGAAGCGGTCGCGCTCGTCGAACTCCTCCGCGCGAAAACGTCGGAGGACGCCCCCGCGCTTTCTCCCGAAGCGGAGCGACTCCAAGAGCGCTGGAAAGACTATTCCCTTTTTGACGAATTATCGATCGGAGACGACGCCCTTAGCGTCCTTGCGCATCCTCTCTCCGACGGCGCCCTGGGGCAGATCGACTTCCAGTCGCTGCTGCGCGAATCGCGCGGACGAAACGTCAAAGAGGTTCTTATGATGATCGGGCCTGCGGGAGGCTTCTCTCACGACGAGGTGAGATTAGCCGCGGCGCGCGGATGGACGCCCCTCGATCTTGGACGCCAGGTATATCGCGTTGAAACTGCGGCGTTGGTCGCCGCGACGCTCTTTACGCACTTGCACTGACGCGCGTTCGTTTTTTCTATCGTTTTCTCATATACCGAAAAACCTCGTCGACTGAACGCGCCGTCTTATATCGGCACAATCTAAAGCATAAAGTATCATGAACACGCTAAAAACGGGCTTCGCGCCGCCAGGGCGCGCTCGCGCCGCAATGAAAGCGTTGCAGGCGCTCTGCACTTCGTCGTTTTGGGTCAATTGGTTTAAACGTCCGAGCGGCGGTTGGGAGATTCTGCGCGTCAGCGCGCCGATCATCGTCTCTTCCGCGACCTTCGCGCTTATGAATTTCGCCGACCGTCTCTTCCTCACGTGGTACGATCAGCGCGAGATGAGCGCCGCGTTTCAAGCGGGCTGTCTCATGTGGCTCCTCACCACTTTTCCGACGGCGATCGCCGCGTTTACAAACGCGTTCGTCTCGCAGTACAATGGGGCGAAGCAATACGAAAAGATCGGTGAAAACGTCTGGCAGGGCGTTTATTTCGGGCTCGCGTCGGGACTCCTTTTCATCCTCGCGACTCCTTTCGTCGCGTCCTTCTATCGATTCCTGGGCGCGGCGCCCGACCTTGCGACACTTGCGCAAGAGTACTGGTTCTACGTGTCCCTTGCCGCAAGCGCGGCGATCGCGCAGGAAGGCTTCACCGCGTATTTTTGCGGTCGCAAAGACATGAAGACGGTGATGTGGGTCGGAATCGGCGCGGTTCTCGTCAACACGGCGCTCGATCCGCTCTTTATCTTCGGCGTCAACGGTCATTTACGCTGGGGCTTGAAAGGCGCGGCGATCGCGTCCGCGCTGGCGCTTTGGTTCAAATTCTTCGTCTACCTCTATCTCGCGCTCAAACGCGACAAGACGTGGCGCTGCGGACTGCGCGAACATTACGCCCCGCGGCTACGCGAAATGTGGCGACTCCTTCGCTTCGGGGGAATGAGCGCGTTTCAGGTCACGGCGGAGAACGCGTGCTATACGCTTATCGTCCTTTTGATGAATCGGTACGGGGACGCCCCTAGTCAAGGCGCGGCAATCGCGTTCAATTTAGACGCGCTTTGTTTCATGCCGATGGTAGGTCTGGGGGTCGCGACGACGGCGCTCGTTGGGAACCAGGTAGGGGCGAATCGTTACGATCTTGCGTCGCGCGTCGTCGCGACGGCGTTCACCCTTTCGATGGCGTACACAAGTCTTTTCGTCGTCTCGTACCTTTGTGCGCCGAACTTTTTCCTCGACCTATACGCGCGAAACGATCCCGAAGCGTTTGAAGAAATCCGTTCGGTCGCGGTCTTCTCGCTGCGCTTCATCTCGGTGTGCCTCTTCTTTGACACGATGAATGCGGTCGTCACGGCGTCGCTGCGCGGCGCGGGGGACGCGCGGTTCATTATGAACACGACGTTCGTGATCGCGGCGGCGACGATCGTCGCGCTCGTCCTCGGAACGTACGTCTGGAACTTCAGTTACTGTTGGCTTTGGTATTGCATGGGGG
>CAKVCP010000132.1 GCA_934725735.1 uncultured Thermoguttaceae bacterium | reverse complement strand
TATGGAAGGCGTCGAAGACGTCGTAAAGAAAGCTACCGAACTTATCCGTAACGGAGAAGTTGAACGTGGAAGAATCACAAAAAGAGTCCTTGTAATCGATGAAGCGCAGGATATGGATGCAAATGAGTTCGAGTTAGTTCGAGCCCTGATGCATAACAACGACGACATGCGGCTCATAGCGGTTGGCGACGACGATCAAAACATCTACGAATTCCGTAAATCCGACTCCAAATATATGAGGTCGCTAATCGAAGATTACGGGGCGGTGAAATATGAAATGACAGAAAATTACCGCTGCAAAAGAGCGATTGTCTCGATTGCCAATGAATTTGTTTCATCTATACGAAACCGCATGAAATCAACCGTTGTCGAAGCTGTTCAAAAGGATGAAGGAACTGTCCGCATTACACGCCATCGCTGCAAACATATGGAAACCGCTGTGGTTAATCAAATTCTTGAAACCCGAGGTAAAGGCAAATGTTGCGTGTTGACAAACACAAATGACGAAGCTCTTCAAGTACTTGGACTTCTGCTGAAAAACGGAGTTCGAGCCAAGCTCATTCAATCACTCGAGGGGTTCCGGTTATATAATTTGCTTGAACTACGCTTTTTCTTGAAGCAAATTGATCGATCACTACAATCTCCCGTTATCTCGAACGAACTTTGGACCTGTGCGAAAAATCAGTTGTTCGAGGCTTATAGCGGTAGCCCTTGCCTTGAAATCTGCAAAAACCTTCTGGGGGATTTTGAATTAATAAATCCAGTAAAGTATCGCACTGATCTTGATAAATTTATAAAAGAATCTAAATATGAGGATTTTTATGACGACGAGTATGAAGTAACTTATGTGTCCACTATTCACAAGGCTAAAGGACGTGAATTTGACTCTGTTTACTTGATGCTAAATGGAAACGCCGCTATGTCTGACGAAGAAAAGCGCAAGCTGTATGTGGGCATGACAAGGGCAAAAGACTCGTTGTATATTCACTGCAACACAAATCTGTTTTCGTCATTCGATTTACCTGGCGTCGTCTATTCCGAGGACAATAATGAATACGGCGAGCCTGAGGATATTTCTTTACAGTTGACGCATAAGGATGTTGTTCTTGATTTCTTTAAAGACAAAAAAGAACTTGTGTTTCAATTTCAAAGCGGCGTTCCTCTGTTTCTCACTAACGAATATCTTTCTGCTGAGCTCAATGGCAGAAGCATGCGCATTGTAAAGCTTTCAAAAGCGTGCCGCGAGAGACTTAAAACTTTGCATGAACGCGGATATATCCCTTATTCTGCAAGTATCCGTTTCATTGTTGCGTGGAAAGGTAAAGACGATACAGAGGAAACAGCTGTTGTTTTACCTGATATCTATTTGAGAAAACAAAATTTGAGCGCTAATAAAGGTTGAAAACGGCTGCATTTTTCCTTGGAAAGCAAAGCTCGTTGAATGAACTACTGCTTTTCATCCCTCTATTCGCAAAAAACAAGGGCATGCGCCCATTAAAGCGCATACCCTTGTCGTTAGCAATCCTTGCATGGCAACTGCCATAATTCTTGTTTTGTAAGACCTATTTTATGAACAGCTCCCTGAAATGGGGAGCGTTTTTTTTATCAATTCGCCAAGAGGAACGCGTTTTAACGACTATTTTTTTGAGTCGCTTTTGGCGTTAGCGGCAGGTTTCTTCGCGCTAGCCTTAGAGGCGCTCGCGGCAGGTTTTTTCGCGTCCGTTTTCGCCGGGGTAGCGGCAGGCTTCTTCACTTCCTCTTGGGGAGCGTCGGCGGCTTTCGTTTCGGTCGCTTTTTTAGCGTCGGCTTCTTTCTTAGCCTTTTCCGCAGCCTCTTTTTGAGCTTCGAAAAGTTCCTTCTGCTTAGCCATCTGCTGCTGGTAGGTTTCAAGCTGCTGAGCGAGTTCGTTGAGTTCTTCGTTGTCCGAAATCTTGCAGAACTTCAGAATGTCGGAGAAGGTTTCCTCAAAGAGATTGGCGTTGTTGTTTTTCATGCCGATTTCATTGACGTACTGATTCGCCATGAGCAGACCGACGACGGACTTAGGACACGCGGAAAGGCCAGATTTGAAGACGTCGACAGCTTTGTTGTATTCGTCGAGGTTGGAGCCGTTTTCAGCGACTTGTTTGAGAAGACCGACGAAACGACCAACGTAGATCTGAGAGACCGCCTGAGCAAACGCTTCGTTTTTATTCAATTCGTTGATGTAATCGGCGAAGGAATCGAAGGTCGAAGGATCTTGACTGACGATTTCCGTCACGACGGAGAGTTTGACCTGGTTGAGGTTGGTTTGCAGGACTTCAGGAAGATCGTCGGACGCGAGCTCGGCGTCGACAAACTGAAGAAGCCCCTTGGAGTCTTCCTGGAGGCGGAAGGTTTGAATCTTGAGGCCGATCGCTTGGCCGCGCAAATCTTCGTTTTCCTTAGCCTGCTCGTATACGGAGTCCGCGTATTCAGCGAGAGGAGCAATCGCGTCTTTGCTTTCCTTGGCGGCGTTAAGAAGAAGCTGTCCCTTAACGGCAATTCCTAAAGAATGAAGTTCAGGATCGGTTTCTTTGGCGAGTTTTTCGCAAAGAGCTTCCGCCTTTTCCGTCGATTTTTCATCGACGACGCTGGGATCGAGGAGCGTTTGAACGCGCAACTGATAAACCATCTTTTTGAGGTCGAGAGAATAGTCGCCGTCGATAAGTTCGGCGAAGAGTTTTTCGGCTTCTTCGCCGTAAGCGGGATTTTGCTGATTCGCTTCTTTGTCTTTCTCGATTTCGCTGGCGATGACGTTGGCGACGAGCTTCATCTCGAGCGCCTTTTCTTTAACGCGAGCGTCGCGCGATTCGTCGGCGATAACTTCTTCGATGAATTTCAAAACTTCAGCGTCGATTTCGCCGTCGCGTTGAATGTTCGTCAGGAAAGATTGCGCCTTAACTTCGAGGGCGAAGACTTGCAAATCTGTCTCGGCGCGCGCGAACATTTCGTTGGAGAGCGCGTTAATTTTGTCGAGAGAGTCTTCTTCGGAAGCGGCGAGAACTTGAAGTTTGAGCTGATACGCTTTGACGAGCTCTTCTTCCGTCTGAGCCGCTTTCAGGTTGTCGTTGACGAAAGCGTCGAGTTCCGCGGCGGCGTCTTCGTCAATATGAGCGCGCGTGGTGAGGGCGACAACTTTGAGCTGAACGGCGCGTTCGCGTTCTTCGGGCGTCAATTCCATTTTGAACAGAGCGTCGGAGGCGCGCAGGCAAGCCTTAGAAAACGCGTCGACAACGGTGAAGAGTTCTTCTTGGGACTTAGGCTGAGGAAGTTTTTCCTGAAGCTCCTCAATATAAGTGAAGAGTTCTTCCGCGGTGGCGTTTTCAGGAGGGGTGATGAGCGCTTCGTCGATTTTAAGCGGTTCCGGCGTTTTGGGCGCCTCCATCATGAGGGAATCAAGGGAGAGGGACGCGGGGGCGTCGGCTTTTGGAGCGGCTTTTTCGTCGCTTTGAGCGAGTAGGGGGGCGGCGCTGAGCGAGAGAGACGCGGCAAGGCTTAGCAGACACAGCGAATAGCGCTTAAACATGGCAAAATTTTCCTCTAAAAGGTGAATTATATAGCGCGGCGACAAGCGGAAGCGCGCCGAGAGTATGCGTACTATAGACGCGCGGGAGGATAGTTCGCGCGTTGGTTAAGTATTGTAGCAATTCTGCGGAGTTTATCCAATATTGAAGAAACTATTTTTAAGGGATTTTTTAGAAAAATATAGATTTATTAAGAGTGAAGGGGACGCAACGTTATAATATAGGGTAGACTGGCGGCTTCGTGGCGTTGATTAAGAGAAATATAGAACGCGTTGAGGCGTGACAAGCGCGTGGACTGGATGGTCGTAAGCGTCGACGGGCGCTTCGTCCACCAACTGTTCGTCGTAAGCGATTCCGACGATAAAGGCGTCGCGTCGAAGTTGAGGCAGGTAGCGATCGTAGAATCCGGCGCCGCGTCCTAGTCGCCGACCGCTAAGATCAAAGGCGATCCCCGGTACGAAGAGAAGGTCTATTTCTTCCGGGGAAATGATATTGGATTCAAGGAGCTGGGCTTTGCGTGGCGGTTCTAAGATTCCATAGGTTAGAGGAACGAGATCGCGAAAAGTAGGCTCGGCGGTGATGGAATCGACGGTCGGCTTTTGAAGGTTGTAAAAGCGCATGAGTTTACCTTCGCAAAAAGGGACGCCGACGCGTTGAACGTTTGAGAAGGAGTTGAAGAGACGAGGAATGACGTACCGCACCGGGACTTCATTTTGAAAATCAACGAAGATTCCGACGACGTTGGCGCGTGCGAGTTGAGGAATGGCGGCTATTTGTTGAAAGAGCGCTTCGCCAGTCTCGCGTCTGTCGATCAATAAAGAAGAGAGTTTCGCTTTGATTTCGGCGCGCATCTGTTTTTTGGCGCGTGTGAGTTCGGTGTTAGTCATGGCGTCCTCGAATAATCAATATGCGTTTATTATCTGTAGAATCGCTAAGAAGACAAGCGATTTTGAAGAAATGTTTCACGTGAAACATTCTGGGTAAATGCTCTTTTGGCGCCGATGTTGCCTTGTTTTGAATAAAGATTGTCGTTTGATTTGGAACGACTGGGTTAGAATGATTCACGAGAGGTTGTTGGAGATATTATGGCAGACGAAATGAATAAGGATCAGGAGAACGGCGGTTGTTGCGGCGGTCATGGACACGGCGAGAACGGCGGTTGTTGCGGCGGTCACGGACACGGCGAGAATGGCGGTTGCTGCGGCGGTCGCGGACATAACGAGAACGGCGGATGTTGCGGCGGTCACGGTCATGACGAGAGCGAGGAGTTTGATTATGAGAAACACGACGTCAAACTGCCTGACCCCACGCTGACGACGATCGTGTCGACGCTGGCTCAACAGGCAATGTTGTCGATGGGGATTCTTCCTCATCCTACCACCGGAAAATCGGTTTTCATGATGAATCAGGCGAAGTACCTTATCGATTCGATTGACGTGCTCTTTAACAAGACGGAAGGAAATCGCACAGAAGACGAGACGCGCGTTGTTTCAAACGTCATGAGCGAATTGAGAATGCTTTACGTGAAGGCCGCTGAGGAGAAAGCGCGCCGAGCCGCTGCAAAATGAAATAGCTTCGAACCGTCGAATGATAATAAAAAAGGGGCGCTCAAATCGGGCGTCCCTTTTTATATGGGAAGAATCGTTTTTAACAACCGCGTCCTTCCCCAGACGCCGCGGTTAAAACGGTTCTTGAAAAATATTCAAAGAGCGAGAATCGAGTTGCTCAGATTCCACTATAAGAAGCAGCCGAGGTCGGATAGCCGGAAGCGGCGATTCCACTACGAGCGGTAGAACAAGGATCGCAAGGATTGCACGACGCTTGTGCTGGAGCGCAGGGGGCGCATTGCGCCGGCGCGCAGGGAACGCACTGGGAGTAAGCGCTGGCCGCGTTCATCATCATGACCTCGTTCGTGGGATTCGCGTTGATCACACGCGCGCCGTTCGATCCGTAAGCGACGTAGGTGTAGTCGCTAGAACTCGATCCAATGATAGGAACGCGAGAACCGGTACGTGTAAAGCAGCTGGTTCCGCTCTTGCAACCGACGAGTCCCGAGGAAGCAAGGAGTACGATTAACGAGAACGTAAGAACTTTTTTCATTTTCAAGCAATCCGTTGACTATATAGTCAAATTTTACGTGACGGGCTAAACCCTGTTTTAAAACGCCAAAAAATAAGCGTGCCCGAGGGCACACCCTTTGACACATTCATTTTAACGTCATCTTATCGATTTGACGAAAGCCTTTTTTCTCTACATTCCTAAATTCTCCCGTTTTTTTACATCGATAATCTGTTAAACTGTTATAAACGTTTTAATTGAATCTGACATGTGTC
>CAKVCP010000131.1 GCA_934725735.1 uncultured Thermoguttaceae bacterium | reverse complement strand
ATGTCCTCCAGTTCTTTTAACAGAGAATCCCCTGCCTCAGAATGGACAAACGCAACCGAATTTCCTACCGGATTGTAACCTGGGTCGTCTTTATTTATACCCCATCCGTCGCCAATTGTAATATCAGAACGGTGTTCTTCTCCTTTAAATCGGCAAGCGTAACAAGCTTCCCTTTTCATATGCTCAAAGGCGTATCCGTATTCTGTTTCATAGAATTCTTTGCAAAAAGTCTTTCCATTCTTAAAAACGGCGCGAAGAAAGGGAGGAGTCCAATTAGGATTTTTGTACCTAACAGATAATTCGACTACGTTGGATTTATTCTTTCTTTCAAGATACTCAATATACTGTTTGCCAACCTCGGCAGGAGTCGCTCCGCCGCAAACCATATCTATCGTTATCAAATTTCTATGTTCAATCCCCTTATTATGCAGGATAGACATAACAGATGCGATATTACACGGAAGCCCAATAAGAACTACTGTTCTTCCAGATTTTATATCTTCAAAGATACCCCCCCCCATCGAATTTGCGTATTATCAGCGTAAATATACTTCGAGCCAAGAAGTTTTTGAAGATCTTGTTCCGAAGTCGCGCGAATATACTCCGCTCCCTTAAAATCGGAAGTATACGCCACGCCATAAACAACTCCCTGACTCTGAATTACGCGTTTGGCAATTGACGCGGCAAATCCTCCCGACGAAGACTTGCGAACCTCGTTGACGTCTTTCAGCGATCCATAGTAACACTTATCCATCGCAACCTCCTATGAAGATATTGATAACATTGACAGATTATAAATATTATAATAAATTCAATACGCTCTTTCCAGGGCTTCCTCTGTATTCTCTTAAACCTCGCTATTCTTAACGATGACTAGAACAAGATTCAATTCTTCCACGAATTCTCCAAAAGAGTCGCACAGGTTTCCCACGCCGTCAGGTAAGATAAACGAATCTTAGACTTCAATCCGTTTCCCCGCCGTCGATCCGGCAAGCTCCACGTTCCGAAAGACGAACGCCGCAAAGCGCGCGAAAGAAAAGGCCCGCCGCATCGCGCTTATTGAAAGGCGACGCGGCGAAGTCAAGGGTTAGAAAGATTGGACAAAGCGTCGACAAAGACGACTTTTAACGCCGAGAGACTAAGGAAGTTCCGGGAATTTTACCCGTCAAACCAATTACGCCCACGGATCGTTTTCCTTTGGCGGACGTACGTCGACAAGGAGATACTGTTCCCAGAGAAACCATTGTCGAGTCGAAGGCTTGAGGCGTAGCGTCATAGGACGCGGGGAGTCGGCGCCCCCCGATCTCACAAAGAGCTTCAAATAGCCCTCGTTATAGGCGTCGCGACTATGCGCGTTTTCCGTAAAGACGGCGGTGTACGGAACGTCCGGCTGATAATTGTTCTCCGGCGTCGCGCCCTGCCAATAGGATCGCGGAACATAATCTTTTCCTCGAAAACGATCGTCCAAAAACGAAACGTTTTGTCCGTTGATCTCTTTTGGACCATTGAGAAAATCCAGGATCTCCAGCGCCGCGTTCTTGTCGGAGGGATAGAGACACAGCGCGGCGACGGTCAATACCGCGGCATACAGGGGTTCCGTAAGAGACGCCTCGGGGAGCTCTTTCACTTCCTCAAGATTACGCGGAAGTCGTTCGAGCGTCGCCATATACGTCGCGGTCGGCGCTCCTCCCGTCGGGGCGATTGAAGAAGAGCTTCCTCCAACGGGAAGCCCCTTGCTCTCCATGAAAGTCCTCGCCTTATCGAGGGCCTTTCCCTCCAATTCATGAACCGCTTGAGTCGCCGCCCGACGCGTCGCTTGCATTAACTTATTTTTCAGTTCGTCAAAGAGCGCCATCTATCCCCCTTTTTGTCAGATTCTACAATACCGGGTTCTTAAAGACAAGAGGCGCCCAAAAGACCGACAAAAAAGCGATCCTTTGCAACGCCCTAGACGATCTCGTCTCTAGACTCCCCGTTTTATAGTCGCGCAAGGGGCAGGCAGCCGACGATTATCGCGAGCGGAACCGCCGGAATCTTTCACAAGAGGCGTTTCACAAACACGTTCCGTCTTTTCTGTCGCTAAAATTTTATAAAGCGAAGACTTCATAAACAGCGCATATCTGAATCGTTCGCTACCAATATATCGGAAGATAAATCATCCTATCAGGCGATAAATAAGACCATGGATAAGTCGCCGCGATCACAACGAGAATACTAAAGCAGTCTAATACGCTTAGAACAAAACGTCCTTTTCGGGAAATCCCATTCTCTCTAAAAAACCATAGGGACGTCGTACTCCAAATCGCAACGATCCAGAGTAGGAAAACGGCATATTGGAAAACGGCGACGAATGGAAGAAGAGCGGAAATAAGGTTGGAAAGAGGGAATATACGAAAGTGGAGTCCGTAAAGCCATAAAATGGAAACGAGTCCCTTCTGGAGGATAGGCGTCCAGATCAGAAAATTCCCGCGCCATTCTCGGCAAAGCACCGAGCGCGACTCCAACATCTCTGCCAAACTCCCCGGTTTAAGGAGTTTTGACGACGGCTTTTTCTTCAGGATCGAACCGACTTGTTTTCGAAGGGCGTCGGGCAAAACGCTTCCCGTATAATCATGAACTTGACAATCCTTCAACGCGATGAAGAGACGTTTCGCATAGTGAAAGGGAAACGCCCCCGCTCTCCATAACCGACTCGGCGCGATAAAAAACTCCTCGTCGTTCACGACTCCATAGAGGAAGGGCATTTGGAAGATCGCGTCCGTCGTCTCCGAAGCGTCGATAGCGCCCGCTTCCTCCAACGATTCTGGAAAACGACCATGACGCTCCTTAAATTCCGCGCAGAGCCGCGCAAGGCGCTCCATCCGTTCGCGCGTCAGAGCCTCGCATTTCGCAACGCGCCTCCTTCGCCGATATGTCAGGCAGGATATCGTAAAAAGGGCGACGTAACCGATCACGTCCGGAATAAACGATCGATAGATATTGAACTTGCGATACGCGCCCCCCTTATCCGATATCTTCTGCGCGATCTGACGCGTCTCCCAATCGCACAAGGTCTTCACCCGACCGTCGCTCGTCACATAGCGAACGCCCATTCCAAGGGGAAAAGGAAGCGGAAAGCGCTTGATCGACGTCGAAACAACCTGCATGTCGTATCGCTCTCTCCACTTCTGAAAATCCGCCCCTTTCGTAATGCAGTACCCGTTTTTAAAAGGGGACGTCTCCCCGTTGGGATCATATTTCGACGCAATTGTCAAAAGCTCCTCCGCTTCTTTCTTACTAGGTCTCCATATATGAACGTCTTCCCCCGTAACGCATGAAAGAAGAATCCATGGTCCCAGCGGCGCCAACAGCGCCGTCGCAAGAATCAAAAGGAAGTAGCGTCTGATAAAGACGACGACCGCTCTTGCCTTAAACTTCGTCATTGCCATAAGAATCAACCTTATTCTACAAAGCGTCGCTTCATGCGAAGTCTACATAACGACGAAATTGCATCCCCCTCTCGGGAAATAACAAATCCGTAATACTTGTTTTAACGAAAGACTTTTCCGATGGATGAGCAGAACGATAAAACTTTGTCAAATTCTCTCCCCCCCTCCTACGCAACCCTCCATGAAAAGGCCTTCCACGGCGACGTCACAGACGAGGCGCTGCAAGGGATAACAAGCAGCGACGCTACGCTCAAAAGAACGAGCGCGGTTATCGCCAAACGCGTCGAGGAAGAAAGATACGGGTCTTCGACGCGCCAAAGATCCATTGTCTTCCAAAGCGAAATATACCATAGCGCGCATATAGGAAGTTCAAAAAAGCATATGGGGAAGACACAATAGAGTAATCGAAAAGAATCGAACGTAATTCTTATCTTGGAAGTGTACAAACCTAAGGATAACCAGTCCAGTTGGACAAAGACCCAGAAAAGAGCCTGAGAAAACGCGATAAATAAAACAAGACTTCTCCGGCATATCGTCGTCATTCCGTCGAAAGACGTCGAAAGCTCGTCGGCTCTCTTTGTAAGATCGCACGAAGGATTCGATTCAGCGTCGGTTTCTTTAGCCATATGAACAAGTCGGCCAAAAACTTTCTCCGAAACCTTCGCGCAAATGGAACCGGTAAGGGTTCGAACCGATCCGTCGGCGCAACCTACGAAATAACGTTTCTGAAAACTGAATGGGAAGCAACCGCTAAACCATGCTCGCGGGGACGCGACTAAAAAACGATCGTTTATAGACGTCAAACAAAGGAATGGACGTCCGGTGACCGCGTCGTTGAGCTCCCATTTCTCCACTCCCTTCAATTCGTCCAAAGAAAGCGGGAATCTTCCACTCTCCTCTTTTTCCTTCATGCATAACGTCGCAAGTTTCGACAATCGGTCGCGCGTTAGTCCTTCGAGTCGACGAATACGTCTGCCGCGACGAACCGAAAAAAACGCTAACGAAACCAGAAGAACGTAAAACAAGACGTCGGGAAGACACGCTCGCATTAAGTTAAACTTAAACCGAGAATCGATCTTGCTGTACTCGTGCGCTAAACGACGACTCTCCCAATCGCTCAAATAATGAATAGAACCGTCCCTTTTGACATAGCACAATCTCATTCCCCATGGGAACGGAACAGGGTAACGATGCGCGTTGCGAACAAACGCCGCCATATCGTATCGTTCACGCCACTTCCGTAATTCAGGAATTCGACGTACATTCACGAACGCAATTGATTCAACGTATATGAGTGAAGACTCTTTGTCGCGAGCCGTTAGGCTAACCTCCTCTCCATGGGGAGGGAATGGCTCTGGAATGTTGGCGCATTGCCCATAAAAGACCCAATAAGGGAAAATGAAAAAAAATCGACCACGACCAGAAGTGAAAGAAATCCAACCAAGCCCCAAAAGCGTTTCAAGACGGAATTATACGCTCTTTCTGCAAATAGCCCCTTCATACTTATCCTTTCAGACGTCAATTTTGTTAAACCTCAAAAGCCCCCTAAAAGTTCATCGTGGGCGTTGGTCATTCATCTTCCTGGGAAGGCGTCAGCGAGGCAATTATGTCCTCTTTATCCCCTTGGAGTACTGGAGAGCTAGGAGTATAAATATCGCTCAGATGCGCTTCAACTCGAAAAATTTCTCCTTCTTCACATTTCTTTTGTGTCGAAGTCCGCTTTCAATCACGTTTTATCTGACGTCAATTATATTTGTTCATTTTCGCAATTCAATTACAACCTGAATCATTTATTTTTTTTAAAACCCTCTCCTTGGAATCAAAATCTCAAAAAAATGACCTCATATATCAAAAAAGCGCCTACTCGAAGGGGAGTAGACGCCGAGGTTATTACGGAAAGCTAAAGGAATTGCTGTCGAATCAGATCGCAGGCTCCGCAGGTCCCATTTCCGATTTGGGACCCTCTATAAGTTCTTTCACTTGCGGCGTCATCTTTTTGAAGCTTTCGCTTAGACTGGAAACGGCCTCAAATTGTTTCGCGAGGAGTTCGGCCTTTCGCGTATCCCCTTCATAGAGCGACTCCTTGATCCGAAGAAGATAGCCGAGCGCCTCATACTCGTCACGTAATCTCTTCACGCGTTCCCTCTTGTTATCCCGTCGTTCCATCGTCAAATCATTTTCGTAATGCCATTTAACCCCCTTCGCGACGATATAATTCGAGACAAGCTTTTCAGAGCCTTGAAGAGACGTAAGGTATTCGTTGAAAAGAGGAAGAACGAGGGCAAGGTCGGCGCCTTCAATTTTTTGGAAGAACTTCGGAGCCGACATGATAAACAAATTGTCCGTTGCAACGAAGTCGCGAAGCGTCTGAACAACCTGAAGCTTAGCGTCTTCGTCTTTCGCCTCTTTCATCTTCAAAAGGAGACCGTCAACGGCGAAACGACGCGCAAGCCTTCTGATTTCAGG
>CAKVCP010000130.1 GCA_934725735.1 uncultured Thermoguttaceae bacterium | reverse complement strand
GAGTCGTGGTTGGTTCACTTTGTGTGTTGATTCTTTACTATGATATATGAGCCCTGCTGTAAAGTAGGGCTCTTTTTGTTTCTTGACTCCGCCTTCGCTCTTTCTACCCTTCGTCTCTTGGTTCTTAACTCGTCATTTTTCAAAAGAACTTCGCAACATGTCGATCGACGTTTTTGACTTGCCTGAAAAAGAATATTGAAGATAATAAGATTATATGAAGCAAAGGACGTCGATATGAGGCGATGTATAGAGCCGTTTTTATTTGAAAAATATGAATTTTTAAACTATGGTCATGCGCTCGAGATATTGTATGAAGCTTTTCCTGCTGAATGGGCAGAGCTACAAGAATGTTTGCGTAGCGCGCAGATTACCACAGAGGATTTACTGGCCTCTGGAGGAAATGAAACAAATATTCCTAAAAAGTTCGACGACTTTCTATATCCTCGCGGTTGGCGAGAAATTAAAATTACTGGCGACCTATTAGTAAAAATGTTTCCCAGGGGACAATCGCGCGGGCATTTTTCAAAGGAACCTTTCGAGGAAAAAATCATTAAGGGGTTTATTGACGGTCATAATATTGATTTTGTGAAAGGGAAAGTCGCCTTTGATCTAGAATGGAATAGTAAAGATCAAACATTTGATCGAGATTTATTAGCAATGCGCACGTACTTTGATTGCGGCTTAATTGAAGTAGGCGTCATTGTCACACGTTCGGCAGAGTTAAACGACGTCTTTTCGGAGTTGGGGATCAAGGCGAAATATGGAGCTAGTACGACTTGGCTAGGAAAACTTGAAACTCGATTAAATTCACGAAGAAACGGCGGTTGTCCAATTTTGGCGGTAGGAATTCGGAAGTCTTGTATCGTTCGATAGGATACGCATAATGGAAAATTCTTATTCTTTGCATGAAACAATAAAAGACTTTCAAGATTTTACGGGGGGAAAGAAATTTAAAACGATCTATGCGGATCCCCCTTGGCAATTTGCAAACAGGACAGGAAAAGTTGCTCCTGAACATAAGAGGCTTAATCGTTATTCAACGATGAAGTTGGCCGACATTATGGCGATCCCCGTCTCCGAGGTTCTTGAAGAGAAAGCCCACTTGTATTTATGGATTCCCAACGCCCTTCTGCCAGAAGGATTGCGCGTCATGCAGGCTTGGGGATTTGAATACAAAACGAATCTTGTTTGGGAAAAGGTTCGTAAAGACGGAATGCCCGATGGACGGGGCGTTGGTTTTTATTTTCGAAATGTGACGGAGCTTCTTCTCTTTGGAGTCAAAGGCGATAATAACAGAACATTGCAGCCAGGTCGGAGTCAGGTGAATTTATTACGGGCAATGAAAAAAGAACATAGTCGCAAGCCCGATAGTTTCGTCGAGTTAATCGAACAATGTTCGTCCGGCCCTTATCTTGAACTTTTTGCCAGGGGTAAGAGACCGGGTTGGGAAATGTGGGGGAACCAGGCGTCGGAAGATTATGAGCCGAATTGGGATACCTATTCGAATCACACGACGGTTCAACGCGAATCTCAAAATCTCTTTAATCTTTTAGATTGAAGAACGTTCTTACGCGACGTCATAGCAGAGAGCGTGAATCTTATTGCCTTTAGCGGTCGTTTGTGCTAGAATAACGCAAGCCTGTCGCGAGCAGGGGCGAAACAAACAGAACACAATAGCTTCGAGAAGTGGAGTGAGGTAATGGCAATACGCGTAATATGCCCAGGGTGCATGACCTCCTTTGAGGTAGACGATCGTTTTGCGGGGAAAAGAGGTCCATGTCCAAAGTGCGGACATATTATTGAAATCCCGAAGGAACAGGTAATCATTCACGCCCCCGACGATATTACAGACGGGGGGAAGACGCGTAAGCTAACGGGGCATGACGCGCGCCCGATCAAGCAGCAGCTGATAACTCTTTCTCTCACTCAAGTAATTTTGGGATTTGTTGGCGTTCTTGTCGCGTGCGGTCTCTCGTATCTCGTCGGTCTTGCGCATAGCGTGTTGATCTCGTCGCTAGTAGGAGTGGTCGGAGCGTTTCTTATAGCTTTTCCGATCGCCGATTTCGGGTACATGCTCGTTCGAGACGACAACGATTTGGAACTTCTTCTCGGGAATGAACGGCATAAGCGAGCGTTGTGGGCGTCTCTCGTCTTTGCGGGGTCTTGGTTGATCTATGAGGGTCTCCTTTATTTTCTGGGCGGAACGGGCTTTATCGCGTGTATCTACCTCATACCGATCGCGATTGTGGGTTCCTTTGGAGCGCTGATCTTTTTTGATTGCAATTTTGGAAAAGCGTTGACGGTCTATCTCGTTTTTGCGTTTGCTGCGATCGTTTGCCGCGGACTGATTTTGACAGACGGCTATACCCCCTCGGGATGGATTTGGCAGGAGCGGATGCGTTCGGTTGCGAGCAAACGCCCGGCGCCGAAGGCGGAAACGCCGCCCGTTCCCGAACTTCCCGCGCAAGAAACGGCGGAAGGCGAAGAGCAAAGCGCTTCGACTCCAGAGAAACCTGCTCAGGAGCCCGCACCGTCCAAGAGTCCTCAGCTTGGTCGAGAAGCGCCGAAAGTCGACCTGACGTCTGGAAGCCGCCGACGCTAATCTTCCAGGCGACTAAGACGCGAATTGGTCGAATCAGTCCATAGAAAAAGACCTCTGATTTTACTCAGAGGTCTTTGTTTTTTAATCGCGCGCGATAATCACTGCTGGGCGTTTTCGTTCTTGCGAAGGACGCCGGCGGCGACGAGCTTGTCGATCAGCTGCTGCATGCTGTTGAAGGCGGCGAGGAAGCCCTGGGGGGGCATAATGACGCGGAAGGCCGCTTCGGGAGTGGGAGCCTGTCCTTCAGCGCCGGGCTGAAGGGTGACCATGTCGAAACGAACCATGTTGCCAGCGAAGTGAATCTGACCGACTCCGTCAACGTAAAATTCTTTTTCCATTTTTTTCTCTTTCTTTATTTAAGGACAAAAAACGAAGAGCGCCTTGGGTTGAGTCCAAAAATGGCGCTCCTCTCCTCATTAACTCTAATATAGCAATTCCCCCGCCAATAGACAATAGAAAATTTAGTCAAAATAGCGAGGGATCGCGAGAGTTTTATTTACGCAGCTCTTCTTGCGTTTCCATGAGCTTGATGTAGATTCCGCCGACGACGGATCGCGCCTGGAAACCGACTTGTTTGGCCGTGCTGGTGAAGTACCAGTCGGTGAGGGGAACGCGCGGAGTGGTCGCGTCTACGAATTCGTAGATAGGAGCCATGAGCGCGTTGAAATCTTCCTGATTCTCCGCAAGGGTTGCGGTCCAGACTTCCCAGTCAAGTTTGGTGTAGTCGGAGCGATTGTCGAGAGGAAGTCCGTACTTGTTGAGCTTCGTCTTGTAGTACTTCATTTCCTTTTCGGTAACTTCCTTGGGGAAGAGTTTGAGATCGAGGAGACGATCCCAAACGATGTTGTACTTCATGCTCCAGGTGTCGGGACGGTCAAAGGCGAGACGGTAATGATCGCCGTCGTCGGCGAGCTTAACCCATTGAGCGGCGAATTCGTCCGCTTTTTCGCGGAATCGTTTCGCGTCGTCGGCGTATCCGGCGCGTTGGCAAAGATCGGCGTAGCACGCGAGCGCGACGATCGCCTTCGCCGAGAGGTTGGCGTTATGAGCGAGGTGCCCCGCGAAGTCGTCGGTGCACAGCTGATTTTCCGGATCAAGACCCTTATCGAGAAGATATTCGGCCCACGACTTTAGAATATCCCAATATTCCTTAGCGTAATCGACGCTCCCCGTGAGGCGCGCGTCAACGTCAAGAAGGATGAGCATGTTCGCCGTTTCTTCAACGGGCATTTGATTGTCTTCGGACTTTTCCCCACCGCCGTAAACCTGACCGTTCAAGAGAGGATATTGTCCTTCGTCGTGGGGAGAATAAGGCCAAGGCCATCTTCCGGACGCGGCGTATTCAAGAGGCGGATTCATCGAGGCTTCGAGAAGTTCCGTACTCAAAACGGCAAAGAGAGGTCCGGTGGGATAAATGAGGTCGACCGTTCCGCCGCAACCGTTGCTGAAGTTTTCCTTAGAAGGAAGGAAAAGCTTTCCATTGGGGAGAACGGCGAGTTTGTGAGCGGCAATGGTTTGGGGATAAGTAATCGCGCACAGAGCGGCGTATTTTTCACCGCCGACTTTGGTCGCGAACGCCATGAGTTCATCGTTGAATTTATCGCAGCGTTTGACGACGTCGCTATACTGGGCGTTGACCGCTTCGAGCATTTCTTTCGCTTCCATGCCGTCTTTGCGCCAATAAGGTCGGAGCTTTTCGCCAAGGAAAACCAAAGAGTATTCGTCGTCGTAAGCAAGAATGATCGATTTTTGAACGTTCTCGGCGCCGACTTTGCCGCAATTCATGGCGACGGCGGCGACGGGCCAGTTGTCGCGAGCTTCTCTCGGGAAGTTCTTATCGTCTTCCTTGACGAGAGCGCCGGACTTCAAGAATGTCTCGCGAGAAAGATCCGCGCCCGCGATAACGGTTTGGGCGTCGCCTTTCTTCGCGGCAACGTAGAAGTATCCCCAGTCGATGCGGATATTATCGCCGGATTTCGCGAGAACTTCTTGCGATTCCGTTCCCATGCGAAGGAGATCGAGATTGTCAGTTTCTTCGCGAAGAGCGACGACTTTTTGTTCGGTAACGTTGACGCAGAGCTCGGCGGAAGCGTCAAAGTAAATCTTGACGTCGTGTGCTTTACCGTCGATCGACTTGACGTTCCAAGCGAGATAGGTCGCCGGATAGGAGAGGGTCATAAGATCGTCGGGAAGATTCGGGTTGGTGAAGACCAAATTGATTTCAACGCCCGCGTCTTGGAAGGTGTAGGTCGTCGTCGTCGGGAGAATGGCGACGTTCGTTTGATTCATCGCCTTCGCAGCGTCGACAAATTGAATGGGATTTCCCATAAGACGGAAATTTTCACCGTCGACGCGGACGTACGACGTTAGCGCGTTGATGTGTCCCGTCCAGTGGACAGGGAAGGAATCGGCGAGTTTGTCAGTGTTGGACCAGACCGAAAAATAGGGGTCGACGGCGATAAGTGGAACCGCCGGAGCGCGCAAGGGGTCCTTTGCGACCGCAAGATTTGTCGCGACGAAGGTAGCGCATAACGCCATGAAGGCGAGCGCGCTTTTCTTAAACGTTGTGAGAGACATTATATTAAAACGCCTTTCTGATAAATAGGTGTTAAAAAGACGGCGACGTACCTTTCGGGGCCCCGTCGTACGCAAATATTTTATTTCAATTCGTTCTCGAGCATCTTGATAAAGAGTCCTCCGACGACGGAACGCGCGCGGAAGCCCTTCATTTTCGCGTCGCTCGTGAAGTACCAGTCGGTGAGAGGGACGCGGTCGGGAGTGTCGTTGACAAAATCGTAGAGCGGATTCATGAGCTGGTCGAATCCTTGACGATCGTCGGCGAGGGTCGCCACCCAAGCGATCCAGTCCGCCTTCGTAAAGTCGGCGCGATTATCGAGAGGGAGCCCGTAACGATTCGAGACCGACGGATAGAACGCAAGCTCTTTCTTAACAATATCTTTTGAGAAGAGATTCAAGCCCAGGAGTTTATCCCAAACGACGTTGTATTTTTGGCTCCATGAACCGGGACGATCGAACGCGAGGCGATAATGATCACCGTCGTCGGCGAGGGTCGGCCACTTCGCGGCAAACTCTTCGGCCTTTTGTCGGAAGAATTTCGCGTCGTCTTCCTTTCCGGCGCGTTGGCAAAGGTCAGAGTAGCAGGCAAGAGCCACAATCGCCTTGATCGAGAGGTTCGCGTTATGAGCGAAGTGTCCGGTGAAGTCGTCCGTGCAGAGTTGGTTTTCAGGATCGAGTCCCTTTTCGACGAGGTAAAGCGCCCACTTCTGGAGAAGATCCCAGT
>CAKVCP010000129.1 GCA_934725735.1 uncultured Thermoguttaceae bacterium | reverse complement strand
GCGTTTTAGGCTACTCTGAAATTACACTACTCTCAAACCCACATTAGAACCCCCAAAAAAAAGGCCCTCGAGTTTTAGGCTACTCTGAAATTACACTACTCTCAAACTACTATTTGAATGATCCGGCGGATGATCGGCGTTTTAGGCTACTCTGAAATTACACTACTCTCAAACTTATCTCGAGCGCTTCAAGAGATTCCGACGCGTTTTAGGCTACTCTGAAATTACACTACTCTCAAACCGAAGGCGTCTTTGACGGTCGAGACGTCGACGTTTTAGGCTACTCTGAAATTACACTACTCTCAAACCTCAAATCCCCAATCGAGCCCTTGCGCCCGTCAAAACGAACGCGCGAAGTTACTAGTTTCGTGGGAGCGATCGGAATCTGAGGTTTGCTACTTTTCATATCTGTATTTTACACTTCGCAGAGGTCGTCGTCAATAGTCGTTCGCTCCTCGTGCGGTAATTGGGCGCGATCGACGTTGTCGAGGAGAAACGCACGGTACTTATGGTCGACAAGCGCGCATAAGAACGTTTCGACGTCCGCGTCCTCGTAATAACTCCGAAGGTTCAAGAGGACGAAGACGCGATCTTTGTCGAATTCCCGGACGAGTTCCATATAGTCGAAGAGCTTTTCAAGGGGATCTATGTAATCGTCCCGGATCGTCACCCCCGCGCTTTTGAGGAGCCCCGGAAGGGAACATCGCGTGAAATCAAGCGCCGCGTTGAACGAAAAGGTCAACTCGTTGAGGTACTCTTGAATCTTTTGCAGAAGCTCGGCCGTCTTGAGATGGAAGACTTCGTTCATCGCTTCGCGTTCCAGAGATTTTAGAACGCGCGTCGTTAGCGCCTTCGGGGTGAAGTCGTAATGGACGCTGTTGTCGATGAACTCGACGTTCGAATACATATTCAATATGACGTCGTTCTCCGAGAGAAGGAACTCTCCCTCCCCGCCGTCGCATTGCTCGTAAAGATCGAGGACGAGTTTGCGAAAGAACGCGGGCTTTTCGACGACCAAAGACGGTATCTTCTTCGTCGAAAGGTCAAAGACGCGCTCTATTTCCGGATGGCACAAAATCATAAGAAGATAACCCTTTCCGTGCTGTCGACGACGTCGCTCGTTCCCGAGCCTGCGATGAAGGAGATACCCGCGTACTGCTTTTCCGTGATCGTGAGCATCTGGACGGTTCCAACGGCGGGAACTTCCTTACGGAGCGTTTTCGCAAGGGATTTCTGCGCCGTCGCGTTCATCACCAGTTTGCTATAGACCGATTTTTGCATCATCACGAATCCGTTCTTGATCAGAACTTTTCGAAATCGGCGATATTCGCGCTTCTCCGAGGGGGTCTTGATCGGCAGGTCAAAAAAAACGATCGTTCTCATAAATCGATTACTCATTTCCGTTGAACTTGATTAATTGGGGATCGTTGTTATTGAGCGCGTCGAAGACGCTTCGCACGTAAATGCGAATCGTGTTTAGGATGGTGTTCTCCGCGTCGTTGATCTGAACGTTGAGATTCATAAGCTTGACGATCGTCTCTTTGAGGTCGGCGTCGAGATCGCGCGAGGGGAGAGCCTTCACGATTCGGTCGACGTAGGGACGCATCGGCTCCATGAGATCGTACGTGAAGTTGTTGTAATTGAGGACGCTGCGGTGGTGAATTCCCAGCTGCGTGACGTACCCGCTGGCGACGATCTCGCGGCTGAAGACTCCTCGAAGAATCGCGTAACCGTAGTCGAGCGCCGCGTTCGTCGGGATATTCGCGTCGCGCGTGAACTTTTTGCCGAAAAGGGCGTTGAAATAGACCTTCGCGGCGTGCCCCTCGCGATTCGAATCGTCGTCCCCTTTCAGTTCGGCGATATACCCGAGGAGTTGATCCGCTTCCTTCGTCCGTCCGATTTCGCGCAGAAGCGCGCTCTGGTTGCGAATCTTCGCCCCGACGATCGCGCGCCACACCCCCTCTTTCGTTTCAGGAAACCACGAGATTTGCTCCTGCAGCCTCTGCGACGCGTTGTAATTCCCATGGAAGGGAACGACTTCCATCTGCGCGGTATGGTCGTCCCCGCAGAAGATGATCTTCACGTTCCGCTCCGTCAATTTCGCGAGAAGGTACGCCGTCATCGAGACGCTTTGACTTTCGATGACCAAGACGGCGATTTCGTCGATAAAAAATCGGGACGTCTCCGTGTCTCGCACCACCATGTAATTCATTTTGAAATCGAGTTTGCTTCGTTCAGAAATAACGATTGTTCTCCAGCTCATAACCACTCCAAGATGTTTTCGCTTTGTGATTCGAATAACCCGGCGCACGATCGGTCGATAATGCGCACTTCCTGATTCTTTCCTACCCAAGTGGAGAGTTTGCATCCCCTTGTAATGCCGCCGGCTCCTGAAGGCCCCTTAACTGCGCTAAGGTCGCATCTATTAGCCTTTCCTCCTGCATATTTGATTAAGGAATTCAAAAGCGCGATTTGGACTAGCGCATCCGTTGACTCAAAGTAACCGCGCGCGGTATCTTTCGTTAAATGCGCGATCGGATTGTTGGGAATCATGTTGAACGGCCAACTCTTCAACTTATTTACGAGACGATCGAAGAGTTTCAGGTTCTTCTCCTTAGAAATACCGTCGTATTCTTCGTTGGGGAGAAGTTCCTTATTGCTTTCCCGTTTTTTGAGGAACGATTCAAGCTTCTTGACATTGATTTCGTCTTCCCCGAGTAAAAGGGGGAGGAGAGGGGATAGAAGTAACATACCACTTCCCGCTTTTCCCGAAAGCGTCATGTAAGCGCCGTCTAACGAAATAATCGAGTGAATCTTCAAGATTCGTCCATTCAGCATGAGCTCGACGTTCTGCGGGTCTTTCCCTATAATTCCGGCGATCGACTTGGCGACGCACTCCTTAGCGCTCTCGGGACTTTCGAAATACTTGCGGAAGTCGAGAAGTTCAATAGGGGTGAAGAGCACGTCGCGTTTTTTACCAACCGTATAGCGGGCAAGAACGTAAAAAGACGCCGCCGCTTTGTTGTATCCGCCGTACTTTTCCGTCGGGAGACCTTTCTTTAACGGAATAAGACCCGGTTTTTTCTTGAGGGGCATTTGATCAAAGAGCCCCCCCTTGCGGCATAGGGTGAATTGCGTCAGATGAACGGCGTTCTTACCCATCGTCTTCTTCACGAGGGGGAGGTCGCGTTCATGATTCCAGTAACAATCGTTCAAGTAAGATTGGTCGCGCGTGAAGAGCTTACCCACCTGGACGTTGTAATTCTTGTCGTTCTTAACGGAGAAGAACCTCTTCGAGAAGCGTCTGTCGTAGACGTTGCCGACGACGACGTTCAGATACGCGTCCTTCGCATGGTGAAGGTCGTTGAGCAAACGCGACTTCGGAAGATCGAACTCCTGCCGGAATTCCGAGACGAGACCCGCTTTGACGTAGACGATCTCCGCGTTGGGAAACCGCTTTTTGAGCAGATTCGCCACGACCTTCGTCGATTGCCGCGTCTCCACCAGTTGACGGTTGATGAAACGGAGTTTGTCATCGTCCGTCAACTCCGTCGCGCGCGTTAGACGGCGATACTTTTCTTCCGTCATGAGCCCGACGTCGCGCAAATGCTTCCAGAATTTCGTCATCTTCGCGCGGACTTCCGGGGCGATCGGGTACACGTCGCTTTTGCGTCCGTTTTCTTCGCTCTTGACGAGAACCATATTGTTCAGGATGCTGTCGTCCTTCACGAAGCGTTGCGGATAGATATGGTCGATATCGTAGCGCTTGCTCGATAAGCTTTTAAGATCGATCGGTTCCCCCGTGTAGGCGCATTTTCCCTCTTGCAAATAGTAGAGGTAGAGCCTCTTCGACTGAAGGTTCCGCGATTCATTGCGGCTTTCCATCTCCTTGAGCTCGTCGCGGAGCGTTCGCGCGTCTTCCGTCTTGATCTTGGCGTAAAGGTCGATCAGTTGCTGGAGTCGACACGTCGTCCTTTTACCCTTCTGGTCGGGGGTTCCCCCGCGCGCCATCTCGACGAAGATCTTGTCAGGGTCGCGCTTGAGCGCTTTTTTGACGTCGTCGACGACCGCCAGGGCGCGGTAAATCTGACGTTTCACCGCGTTGGAGACGTACGCGTCGTCGAGCTCCTCTTCAAGCGTTCGACCATTGTCGTCGTAGTACTTCCTGACGTATTCGTCGATCTTCTCTTTGAAGGTGAATTTATCCGAAAGGAGCTGCATGAGATTCTGGTTCTCCTTGCGCATCTGCTCGACGATCGTGTATTCGTCGGCGTCGCGGCCTTTAAAGGTCCCCCTGATCTCGCGTCCGTTGAGGAATTCGCGCGAAAGGCGTCCGAATCCCTTGAGTTCGAGTCGCGAAATATACCGGACGTCCTCTTGAGCAAGTTTCGGATAGTTCTCCGTGAGCCACTTGCGCATTCGCCTCTTGTCTTCCGTATACGCGGCGCGTGTGATAATATCCTCGACTTCCGATTCGGAGAGGGTCTTCGAGTCCAGGAGTTTCTTAAAGACGTGGTATGATTTGAGGGAGGATTTGATCGTCTCGTCGATCCCCGAGAGTACGTCTCCTTCTTGGAGTCGCCCGCGCGCCTTCAGATAATCCTTGATCTTCTTTACGGAGACGCGTCGATACTTCTTGAAGAGGTTTTCGTAAAGATCCGCCTTGACGTCGACCGGAATCAAATCCTCGTTGACTTTGAGGTTATTCAACTCGTTGAGAACTTTGTATTCGCTGTAGAGTAGGGAGTTTTCCGGCAAGACTTCTTTCCCCGGCAGATACGTGCAGTTATTCACCATTCTGTTAATAAACGCCTCTTCGCTCTTCTCGAAGTCGACGATCTTTTCGAAGGTCCAGGGTAGGATGCGCCCCTTCGCTTTGCGAGCCAGCCACGCGTTTTTCGACGCGGAGTCCTTCTCTTCCTTGAGGGGCCCGACGAAGTAGGGGATGCGGAACGTAAAGGTCTGGACGATCTTCTCTTTCGTCGTGATTCCGTCGGCGTCCGCCTCGTTAAGGAAGGGAAGATAGCGCTCCGCGCGGTCGAGGAGCTTCGTGAGTTCGACGTAGTAGAGCTGGTACGGAATGAGGCGATTGTCCCCCGTCTTCTGCTTCGGGAGGAAGGCGTTCGCTTCCACATGATCTTTCATCGTCAGAAACGCTTGCAGATCTTCCTCGGCGACTTTCCCTTCCGCCGCTTTAAGCGTTTGGCTAAGGTTTTTGCAGAAAACCTCTTGATTGGCAAAGGCTATTTTTTCGAGTTCCTCTTTCTTGAGGCGCTTGACGTTCTTGCTGTAGGAGACATAGTTGTCGTTTTTTTGACGACGTTCTTAAAGAAGTCGTCGTATTTTTCGGGAAGGTATTTTTTGACGAACCTTTTGAGGTCGGCGAGATCTTTCTTGTGCTGCTCGTAGACTTTGACCTTCGCTTGGGAGATGCTCTTGAAGCCTTCCATGACCCCGGCGAGGTTCGCGCAGTCCGTCAGGGCGCGCGCTTTCCGGACGATCTCCGCGTCGTCGCCGAGCTCGCCGAGGATCGGCGCGAGTTCGGCCTCCTCCTGCGCGACGCTGAAAGGGGGGAGCTTCTCATTGTCGGTATTCCCGAAAAGCTCGACCGCCTTGATCTTCTTCCCCGCAAGGAACGACGCGAAGTTTTTGCTTTTGAAGGAACGATCGTTTTCGTCGTCGTCGATTCTCCCTTTTGCGTCAGGTTTGAGCTCTGCGAGAATTTCCTTTTCTTTTTCCGTTAGTCGTCGTTTTTGAAGGATTTTAAACAACTTTTTGGCTTCGATCCCGTCGGCCCAGGGAAGCGCGTAACCGTTATTTTGGAGGGTTTGATTTAAGTCGTCGAAGGCTTTTTGGAAGTCGAGAACGTCTTGCGCTTTTTCTGGCTCGACGTCGAGTAGGAAGTGGCCGCGATGCGCGACGAGCCATGCGCACGCGAGGTAGACGAGACGAACGTCATGCGCCGCGCCGCTATTCATGAGGTCGACGATCAGATGGTGAATCGTCGGATATTTCTGGTAGTATTCCTTATCCGTGATCCCATGTCCGGAGAAGATGGCGACGCCGAAACGCGCGTC
>CAKVCP010000128.1 GCA_934725735.1 uncultured Thermoguttaceae bacterium | reverse complement strand
GCGCTATGCCTGGCTCCTCACCGGCAGTTGCCCATCCTTCCCTCGAAAACAGGAGCAGAAACACGTCCGCAAACGATATGTCAAATCAACGTCGAACGACGCCGGTAACGATTCCGTCCTCAAATAATGGAAATACGCATCCGTACCCAGGTTCCCATCTTTCAATCCTTCCATTTGGTCTCTTTTCACCTGGACAATATCGTTAATAGTTGTCAGACTCAAAGTTTAGGCGTAAGAAGAGGAGGCGTCCCTTCTTACGCCTATCTTCGTTATACAATGCGCTCTAATTAATGTTAGGGCGCCTAGTTCAAGGGATTACTTTTTATGTCAAAGGCCGGTGAAACGCAGTTTCAGCCTCCTCTTTCTCCACTCGACGAACCTCTTTTGGGGGGATTAAACGAAGCTCAACGCGAAGCTGTTACCCACAAAGACGGCCCAATGCTCGTGCTAGCAGGTCCGGGAAGCGGTAAAACTCGGGTTGTAACCCATCGCGTTGCCTGGTTGTTAAAAAATGGTGTTTTCGACTCTCAGATCGCTGCGTTGACCTTTACGAATAAGGCGGCTGAAGAGATGAAAACCCGTCTGCAAGTCCTGGCGCCGGGAAATCGCGTATGGATTGGAACGTTTCATAGATTCTGCGCGTTTTTGCTTCGATACTTCGCAGATAAGGTTGGTTTAAACGACAACTACGCGATTTACGACGCCGAACAAAGTAAAAAACTCCTAGAACAGATCGTTCATCCTAACACGCTTCCGATAGGCGTCGATCTTCCCAAAATAGCGACGGGTATTAGCTGGGCCAAGAACACCTTGGTCTCCGCAGACGAGTATTGCGCTAGGGATGGGAGTCTCCTTGGAAAAGCGATCGAGGATGCTTATCCAGCCTACCAAGACGCATTAAAAAAGGCAAACGCTGTTGATTTTGACGATTTGCTTTTTCACATTGCAACGATTATTGGCAACTACCCTGATATTAGAGCAAGCCTCGACGCAAGGTTTCGTTACATCTTGGTAGACGAATATCAAGACACGAATTTAGTTCAATACGCGATCGCCAGAGGTCTATCCCTTGACTACCCCAATCTTGCGGCTACGGGAGATCCAGATCAATCAATTTACGGATGGCGAGGCGCTAATCTCAACAATATTCTAAATTTTGAGCAAGACTTTCCGGACGCAAAGGTCGTTCGACTCGAACAGAATTATCGAAGCGTTAAAAGTGTGCTCCGTGTGGCAGATACGCTCATTAAGCATAATAAGTTTCGCAAAGACAAGGATCTATTTACTGATAACCAGGAGGGAGTTTCCCCGCGCCTTCTTGTCAACCTGGATCAGGTTGAAGAAGCAGAAACAATAGCGGCTGAAATCGTCGGCGAAATTGCCGCAGGAAAACGACGGCCTCGCGATTATGCGATCTTTTATCGCATGAACGCTATGTCGAGAAACTTGGAATACGCCCTCAAAAGATATAGCGTCCCTTATCAGCTAGTTCGTGGACTAGAATTTTTCAACCGCAAGGAGATTAAAGATCTTTGCGCATATCTTCAACTCGTACACAATACTAACGACGTCGTCTCTTTTAGGAGGATTATCAACCTACCGACGCGAGGAATCGGAAACGTTACGCTTGGAAGGTTGAATCAATATGCCGAGGACAATGGCATAACAATATTTGAAGCCGCCCGGAATGCAAACAAGATTGGCGGTATTTCAACCCGCGCCAAAAAAGCGTTGCTCAAATTTGTGGCGTTAATAGACAAGCTACAGGATTCCGTCTCCAATGGAGAAGATCTTGAAGTCGTCCTTGGCTTACTTCTGAAGGAAGTCAAATATGCGGAATATCTTCGTAACTCTGTAAAGACGGAAGAAGACGAACAGAAACTCGCCAATATCCAAGAACTTCTTTCGGAAGTTCGTGAATTTGACGCCGACTTTGCGCAAATAGCTGAAGAAACCAGGAAACAATTATTTCCTGATCAGGAAGTGAAAAGTCCCAACCGCTTAGGCTCCTACATTGAACAAATAGCCTTAATTAGCGACGTCGATTCTTGGAACGCAGACGACGATCGAGTTTCGCTAATGACGCTCCATGCTGCTAAAGGGCTAGAATTTCCCGTCGTCTACATCATTGCCCTTGAAGAAGGAACCTTACCTCATGAACGTTCTAAAAAGGACGCTCGACAACTAGAAGAAGAGCGTCGACTCCTTTTCGTTGGATTGACGCGCGCCCAAGAAGAACTTCGCCTCTCAAGGACGCGATTCAGAGAATTTAGAGGGAGTTATTCGCCTTCAATTTCAAGTCGTTTTCTTTTTGAATTTCCTAAAACAGGAATCGACTGTTTCGAAAACCTTCAAGATTGGTTAAACCACCTCAAGGAACAAGCTAATAACGATCCGCACGGCGAAGTCGTCATTCCTTCCTTCTTCGAAAGGAAAGAAGGCGTCTCTCAAAGGCGCGCCCTTTGGGAAGAAGTCTCTCCCGTTCATTTCTCAAAGGATCATGACGAGTCCTTTGAAGTCGCTCCCCCCATATACCCAGACGAATTGTCGACTAAAAGGCGTTCCAAAAAACCAGTTGACGAATATGTCGATCCTGAACCGCAATACGATTATTCGCAGGAAATTCCAGAAGATGATTTATCGCAGGAAGATAACAATACAGACGACTCGTCGCGATATTACGACATGAATGAAGACTACAATCAGGAGCATGAAGTATCCCTCGCGGTCGATTTCGAACAGGGCGATTTCGCTTTGGATTTTGGGGACGTTCAGAATTCTCAGCAGGTTGAAAACCTCAAGAAAACCAAGAAGGGAAAGAAGAACTCCAACTCCCCTAAAGTATATCCCAGCTCTCTCTCAACAGGCGCCAGTATCGCTGGACGTTCGTCAGCGACGTCGACTCAATCAAACAACCGACCTGCCAAGGGAATTACCGTTAATTCGTTTGTTCAGCATAAGAAATATGGAGTTGGAGTGGTAGTTTCCGTAACGGGGCCCTCCTTTAACAGAATCTTAAAAATATCTTTTCTCTCGGCAATTGGACAAATGGAGTTGCCAATGTCGGATCCTGATCTTAGCTTAGTCGCAGTAGGACGTAAAAATTCATAAAGAGTAAGAGCAGGCTTCGCAAGCTTAAGGCTACAAATAAGGGGAGCATCAACTCCCCTTTTCTTCTATTGGCTCAAATAGTGTTTCTATTAAAGCTTACAAATGTCTTTTATTCCTCATAAATTGCTATTGAGAATTGTTCGGTTTTTTCTTAGGATTTCCCAACTATGTTGGTCTACCTCCTATTCTCTTGACATTAGAGAATAGCGTGGACGAATCCTGTTACGTCCCGAGCAGCTGACCATGGTGAATTTTCAAATAGATTGGAGACGCGTTGGTTTGTAGCGCACATCCAATAATGTGTGTATACAGACGCGAGACGTCGAGAGTTTTGTCATGTTGAAAAGAAAGCAGACGCATTTGATCGACCGTTTATACCTGACCCCGAGGACGAGTAACGCACGTCGTTCTAGGTTGACGCCGCAGGGAGTATGGGTGACATCAATCCTTACGGCGTTCCTGGCGACGATGGTAATCCAAGGCGCCTCTTACGCGCAAGGCGCCAACAATAATTTCTATCGTTCCGAAACGATGAATGTGAACCGCGCGTCTACCCAACCGGCCAATTCTCCTACGAGTCAAAACGGCGGCGATTTAATCGTCGCTAGCGAAACGACGGGAAACGCTCGATGCGTACAGAAGACGTTTCGAGCTCCTCAGAATCAAAACGCCGCGTTAATCGGAGCGTTCATTCTGCGTCTCCTTCCAGAGCAGTTGAGAGATCAAACTTCCTGTAGATATAGCGAAGAAGAAAATCTCATCATCATGTATGGGCCGGAACAGGCGATTAATCTCTCAGAAAACCTTTTAAGCAACTTTAGCGAAACCCTCTTCGAAGCTTTTTTAACCTCGGGGGAATTCGTCAGTGTCGCGGGGGTTTCAAGAAATCGTCCGATACCGACTCAAGGAAGAGCGCCGATCACGAACGTAGGAAAAAATTACTACGATCCAAGTCGAAACGACTACGTAAAGGTCGCTTTCGAGCCAGAAGGAGCAATCGTTCCAAACCGCCAGCAGTACGCGGTGACGTTTGGAAGTGGTAATTCCAATGGAAATAGCGTCGCCCCTCTGCCAGAAAGTCCTCGCTCCACAAACGCTATGGAGCGTCAGACAATGGAAACCGTTTTGCGCCAAAACGCCTCCACTCCGGCTGACTCGTCAATTCTAGACGTGGTAACCTATAGATGCGCTCCGTCGATTTGCGAATATGTCGGCAAGCTTATTAATGAGCAATTTGGCGCTGGAGCCAACGTCACTTTTATTGTGGATCGGCAACTTGGTACGATCGTTGTGCACGCGTCTCAGCAAAAGCAAGAAGAAGTCAGAAAATATCTGGAAACGTTACAAATCTATCCGGTAAGACCGTCTTCTTACGAACCCGACCTGAGAATTGCTCGCGGAGATATTATCCCTGTGACTGGCGCAAATGAACAAGAAGAATACAGGGCTTCTGTTCTTTCGCCATACTCCAATCAAGGTTCGCGTGGAAACAATTATTCGGCGGCGTCGGACAATCGACGCAACTCCCTCGTTACAGACGTCTATACGCCGCAAACGAGGAAGGCGGAAGAACTTCAAGATTCGCTGTTGCAACTTTTTGGCGAACGATTTGTCCGTCTGCAAAGTCCAGCTGACGCTCCGTTTAGTCAGCGACAGATCATCTCGTATAGATTCGTCAAACGCGCGTCCTCCGCTCAAACCACGAATAATTTTGCTCGTCCTTCCTGCGACATTTCATTCGATCAATTACATAATCGGATTGGAATTGAAGGAGATCCGGAACTTTGTTCCGAGATGTTGATTCTCCTGCGCGCGATGGATCAGGCGCCTCTAAATAACGGCAATGTCCGTCGCTTTATCCCTATTAAGAACTGTGATCCTAGTAAACTACGCCAAATTTTTGAATTTGATTCGTCAAATACCGCGTTTAAAGGCACAAAAGTTAGCGACCAACTAACGATAATCAATGTAGCAAACGAACTTTGCGCAGAAGCGCTGCCGGATGAATTTCCCTACGCAGAGCAAAAACCTCTCGAACTTCGTTTAGCGTCTATGATCGCAAAAGTCGTTTCAGACAATACGCAGGAATGTTTCAACACTTCGATTGCTAACGTACGAATCGAGGATGCGCTGAACGACGCATTCGACGCAACCAGCGCTTTGGCGGGAAGTCCACTCTCACGAGCACACAATGGCGTTCGACAAGTCGCCTACCAAGAAGGCGATTTGGGTCTAACAGGTTCAAACTCGGGTATTAGCGGCGACTTCAACGATTGGCGCCAAGGCAGAAATGGCGTCGGAGTTGTTCAAGACTTTATTCCGACCGTTCTCTCCGACCTAGACGTTGTGATCGTCGACAACGCTACAGACGCCGAGTTCGAACGAATTCGTCAGATGATCGAACAGATCGAGGAACTGGCCAAGATCGCGGAAGTGTCGACAGAAATTTGCAATCTCAAATATGTTGATTGCGCCATGTTGCATGGCGTTCTCACGACGCTTTATGCAGAAATGTTCGCAACCAAACAGGGGCGCGTTGTATTCTATGCGCTTCAAAATCCCAACGCGCTGCTTGTCGCTGGTTGGGGTCAGGCGTTCAAGGATATGAAAGCGCTTATCCAGCTTTTCGATCAGCCTGTCGCCGACGGGGCGGGAACCTACCGCGTCGTTCATTTGAAGTATGCGTCCGTTGATGAAATAGCCGCTCTTCTAAGCGAAACCTTCACACTCCCCCAAACCACGGGAACCGGCGGTTTTGCTCCGCGTATCCGCGTCTTTGCCGACGTTCGTACGAATTCCCTCGTCGTCCAAGCGTCTCCTAACGACTGGGCGGAAATTCAGAAATTACTCATGGAACTCGACGTCAACAAGGTCGAAACTAAACTTGTTACGCGAATCTTTCCTCTGAAAAATTCGTTGGCGGAAGACCTTCGTCAGATCGTGATGAACGCTATTCTTCCGGCGAAACAGGGTACGTT
>CAKVCP010000127.1 GCA_934725735.1 uncultured Thermoguttaceae bacterium | reverse complement strand
TAGAATGGCTCAGACGTCAACAGGCGTAAAGATCACGGTTGATACAAGCGATATCGATATAAAGTTTACTAAATCCGTCGACCAACTGAACGCTTCGTTGACGAAGAGTCAAAGAGCCCTTGGCCTTTTCTATAACGAACAAGGGCTTTTAACAAATGGTCTAGGGCAATGCGTAGAAGGATTATCTAACGCCCAAATTAAGCTAGGACAATATACCGACGAATTGGGGAATATTCGGACGTTTCAAGGGGGCTTTACCGAAGGACTTTCTAGAACACAATTAGCCCTTGGCATGTATGCGGACGAGCTTGGCAATGTTTATAATGCGATGGGCGAGTTGGTAGGACAAACGGACAAAGCCGCCAAACAATCGGCGAAGGAATTAAGAAGAATTCGCGACAATCTTGATATCGCGGCTGGAAATATTGAGGCGCGTTCAGTAATTATAGCGTTCCGGATGGAACGTGAGAAAACGACGCGTACGCAAGAATCGGAAACGTCGTCGACGCTCTCTCCATGTCCAAAATGAAAATTTGAGTTTTCTGGAAATTTTTAGCATAAATCCGAAAGTCGCGGCGATTCTTCTAATAGACGCGGCAAATTCCGCCCACGACGGGCTCGCCGCGAACTGGTATCGATTTTCATTCAATCCCCCCGGTTTTCTTTCAGGGGAGTCTCTCGTTCATTGGATAAGCGAAATGTACGAAGTTTTACGTCGAGTTAAATCGCGCGACGCCGCGCTCTTGTTTAGTTGGATGAAAAGAAACGCGTCTGCGCAGACGCTCCGCGACGTTGGATTTGAAACGATCGCCAAGGGCATGAATCGCAGCGGACTCAAGACGAGCCGCGACTCCGCCTTTACGGCGCGAGTCGTCCGCGCGCGACTCGACGAACTCGAAGACGCCGGGCTGATCGAACGCGACGTGCGCGGCGAAGAATTTGACGTCTATCTGCGCGACGCGTCGGGGATCGGTTCGGGGAAAAACGGGAACGAAAACGGGAACGAAAATGGGAACGAAAATGGGAACGAAAATGGGAACGAAAATGGGAACGAAAATGGGAACGAAAATGGGAACGAAAACGGGAACGAAAACGGTCTTCATGCGCGCGCGCGTAATAAAGAAAATTTATTTAAAATAAATAAACAAATAAACAACCATGCGGGGAAGAATCTTTTGGAAGGAGTTAAAGCGCCAGAAATCGTCGACGCGTCGGTTGAGGCGCGTCAGCCGTCTTCGAAGAAAGAGCGCGGAGAGAAGGACGCGCGACCGACAGCGGAAAGCGTTCTGCAACGCGTGAACTTTCAGGAGCCGAAAATCGCGGCGTTTCGCGCCAAGGTCGTGGCGAAGATTTGGGAACGGGAGCTCAATCCCGAGCTTGTCGATCGGCTTGTCGCGGCGGCGGTCTTGAAGCTCGCGGGCTTCAGCGAGGCGTCGGCGCTCGGGCTATGTCGCGACGCGGTCGACGAACGGACGCTTTTCGAACGCACGAATGGTCGCGCGGGGAAGCGCAAGGCGTGGCAGACGATCGGTTACGGGGTCAAACGCGTGTACGAGACGGCGGGGTACGCGTGGACGCCGACGCGGATCGGGAACGAGCCCGCGCCTCAATTCGCGGCGATCTCCCCGCGCAGGGTTGCCGACGCGCGTCCTGCGCCTGAGAAGATCGCGGCGCCCCCCGTTGTCGCGCCGACTCGGGAGCCCTCAGTCGATGAGAACGCCCTCTTCGAAGGTTTCACGCGTCAAGATTTAGACGGCCCGATGGAAGAGATGGAGAATAAGGTCAAAGAACGTTATCATACCCGTAACGCGCTTGAAACGCGGATGAAAACGTTCCTGCTTCGAGGACGATTGCGGGATTATTTCTATCCTTCAAGTCAAAACGCGTCTTCCAATTTCGCGGGGGCGCCCCTTTAATATCGCGTTTCGGGGAAAAACGCGCCTGAGTCGCTGGAAATGAGGCGCGTTGCAAAGGATTTTCTAATCTGAAATTTCTTTTCGGAGTCTTGTCGCAATCAAGAGTTCGCGGATAACGCAGGCTCCATTCGAACGCGAGGGCTTTTAAGCGTTTATTGCGCTTAAAGAGCCCAGGGGTCGTCCATACGAGCGGATCTTTCTTCTGAGATATTGGGCGACGACGCGATTAAGAAGAGCGGCTGGCACGGAATCCATCCTTGACTCGGGCTTCTTTGCGTTTACGACTTCTAAACGCGCGCGCTACCGGATAGGGGGGTGTTGCAAGTTTTTCACAGAATCAAATAAAACGTTGCTCGAATCCCTTGACAAAATCTAGTTTTGGAGGAAAAAGAAGTTCTCCTTTTCAAAGTCGTAGATTTTTTAGCGTTTTTTACGCTTTAAAATCAGGGGGCCCATCTTCGACCAGAGATGGGGTCTTTTGTTTCTTGTATATGGCGCGGCGTCGAGGTCAAGACGGGCGACGGATACGGACTTCGTTTTTGACGTCGGGGAGCTCTGCATTTACGACTCAAAAACGAGCGCAGTCGGATAGGGCGTCGTTCCGAGAAATTTTCGCTGAATCAGAGAATATTCTTATCGAAAGTATTGACAAGATCAAGATTTAGAGACAAAATTAAGTCTCCTTTTCAAAGTCGTAGATTTTTTAGCGTTTAGGGACGCTTTAAAATCGGGGCCCCATCCTTGACCAAGGGTGGGGTTTTTATTTCTTGTATGCGGCGCGGCGTCGAGGTCGAGAAGGAAGGCGTCAGTACGGGCTCCTTTTTGACGACGGGATAAGACTCAATGCGCTCGCGGCAGTAGAACTACGGGATAGAACGAAGATAATTTCAAAAAAAATCAAGGTCTATTGACGCTATTAAGAAAGTATAATATATAGAAGCGAGCTTGCGATCAAGAAAGTGTGAATTTGCGACGCTGTGCCAACGGGAGAATTACCCCCTACCCAAGGTTATTTCTTCTAAGTGCGGTTGCGCTTCTTGAGCGCCGCTTCTATCCAGTGGCGTCGCATTATCCATGAGGGTGAGAATGAGAAGGCTGGATCGGGGCTTTTTATTTCTTGAGACATTGCGCGACGATTCCGCCAGAAGAACATTCCTGCGCAAGGCGCGGGGGCTTCACCGAGCGCTTCGATTCGTTCCGCGACGCTCTTCTTATCCCCCGGCGCGAATTGTCCCGATAAGACGAACGTCTTGCCGCGAAATTCCGCGGTTCGCTCGCGTCGTCACAAACCAACGCCAAGCCTTCTATTCGCTAGAACACACTACTAGCAAACTCTCTCCTCGTAGCCTTAGTGTAATAAATTAGAAATAAGAAGAGAGGTCGCCTAAGAAAGGGGGCAAAGCCTATATAGAATCGACTCCACAACCCCTCAAAGAAGAGAACCGACAAAAAAACTCCCTGTATTGCTACAGGGAGCCAGAACAAACCAACAACAAACAAAAGGAGATTGTCATTCTACCGCCAAGCGTCTTTCTGTCAACGGGGATTTGACGGGGGAGGGGGCGAAGAGGGAACTGAAAGGGGCGCGTCGCAGGTTGACTCGTCGCATCGATCGTCGTCTTCTTCGCAAGTTCAACGCTAGCCGATTCAGCGACATGACGCGCGAAGACGTTAATAAAGATAAAAATTTGCGCGTTTTACGCGGCGGTTTCGCGGAAATTTCGGCAAGAGAGGTCGGCTAACGCGTCGGGTCGTCTATAATGGGGGTAGCGCGCTCTCGTCGGATGAGAGCGGAGCATATTGGCGCGAATCGTCGCGAAAGGGGAATAAAATGGCGGATAAAGATTTGACGGATAGAGAGCTGCTCGAAACGGGGTTCGGAGGGAAACAAATCTTTGTCAGAGACGTGAATTTGCTTTTCGGATTCTGTTTTGGTTTTATAGCGGACGCGGTGATTCGCGAGGAGGAGAAGGAATTTCTTACGAAGTGGCGTTACGAACACGCGGACGACGCGGACGCGCCGCTTCTGCGCCCCGTCTTCGCGGGAATCGACGCGGCACTCGCGAACTCCGTTATGACGTTGGAAAACGTCTTCGCGATTATCGCGCTCCTTTCCGAGGTTCAGGATCGCGCGGAGTATTACTCGACGGAGACGATCAACACGCAGTTGATTATCGCGTTTTGTCAGGGAATCACGTGCGACGGGGTCGTCAATAAGAAAGAACTTGATCTGCTGAATATCTGGCTCGAGAAATTCGGAGAGGGCGTGTCGGAGAAGTGGAACGCGCTTCAAAAAGACGTCAGAGCGATCCTTGGCAAGGCGGATTTCTCGCCGGAAGAGGCGGAGCGGATTCGGCTGCTGATTCTCGACTATATCAGCGTCCCGGACGACGCGAGCGAACCGGTGGAAATTCGCGGCAAGACGTTCGTCTTGTCGGGGCAATTCGCGCTGGGAGATAAGAAAAGCGTCGCGGAACGAATCGAAGCGCTCGGAGGACGCGTCGCCTCAGGGGTTTCGAAAAAGGTAGACTACGCGGTCGTCGGCGGGGCGCGTTCGCGCCTATGGAAATACGGGGCGTACGGCTCAAAGATCGAAAAAGCGGAAGCGCTCCAGAGCGAGGGCGTTCCAATCAAGATCGTCTCCGAAGGGGATCTCGTCAAAGCGCTTGGAGAAGCCCCCGCGCCTTGTCAAAAATTGCTCTTCTAACGAAATCGTCGAACATTGTCTCAAGGAATGGCCGACGCCCCTTTCCCAGATCCACCCCACCTTTGACGGGATCTCAGCGAAAGGGGCGCCATGCTCGGGCCTTCGCCAAACCAATCGCGCTCCAAGAGACGATTGGAATGAATCCGCTTGGTCTGAGCAAATTCATTTACCGGTTAAGCGCGGGGTAATCACAAAGAACGCTCCCGTTGCGGACGCGTCGTTCTTGCGCCCCGGCTTCGCGATTCTCGCGCTCCTCTCCGAGGTTCAGGTTCGCGCGGGTATTACTCGACGGAGACGATCAACACGCAGTTGATTATCGCGTTTTGTCATGGAATCACGCGCGACGGGGCGTCGATAAGAAGGAACTTGATCTGCTTGATCTGCTGAATATCTGGGTCGAGAAATTCGGAGAGGGGGCGTCGGAGGAGTGGAACGCGCTTCAAAAAGACGTCAGAGCGCTCCTTGGCAAGGCGGATTTCTTGTCGGAAGAGGCGGAACGGATTCGGCTGCTGATTCTCGACTATATCGGCGTCCCGTCTGGCTTCCTGTGACAATACGGAGAGTTGTTTTTTTACCGGTTCTTCTCTTTAGAGGGGTTATGAGCGTCGGTACTATATGGCGATCTAGCGGTTTTTCTTTGGCGAGACTTTCTTATTGTTTCTAATTTGTTATACTGAGGGCTATGGGAAGAGAGCGTTTGCGGCAGGGAATTTGGGCGAATAGAAGGCGCGTGCCGTCCCTTTCTTCGAGCGACGTCGTTGCCGCGCGGGCACGAAGGCGCATCGTCGGGCGTCCGTCGTTGAGGAGCGCGAACGTCGGATTTGCGCTGGTCGAGAAGTTTGCCCGTCCCTAAAACGAACGCGTTGCGGGCGAGAGCGATAGCGACGAGGACAGTGAAGAGCCAGAAAGGGGCGACTAGATGGACGAGGAAGGGCGTAAACTCATTCTGGCGGAATTTGTCGCCGATCTCAAAGAGAAGGGCGTCAAATCTTGGACTGCGTCTTCCTGCGAAGCGGATTTCTACGGAGTCTTTTGCTTGTGCGACCAAGGCTTCTGTCCCGGCGTCGATATCATGTCGCGAGATCGAAAGCGCCTGGAGAGGGACGCCGAGTCTCTTCTCGACGATACGCGTTTTCTGGAAGAGTTTGGCGGCGACGCGACTCGTTTGCGCGACTCCTTGACCCGGTGGATCGACTTCAGAGCGTTGGACGCGGCGGACGGTCTTCAGGACGATACTCTCCTTATCGGGGGAACCAGATACTCGATGGACGATCTCCACTATCTCTTCGTTGTCTACGTTTTGAAACGACGACCCGTGGCGTTCGGTACGGCGAAGAACTATCTGCGCGAAATGCAGTTCCGAGAAATCGAAGCGCGAAGCGCCGGTCTTTCCGCCATGACCCTCGCCGACGCCTCCCCTGCGCGCGTCGACGCCGCGTTCGACGAACTGAACGCCCGGAAGCCCTTTACCGGGATTGCCGCGACGTCCGTTTCCGCGTGGAAGCAAATGCTTGCCGCTT
>CAKVCP010000126.1 GCA_934725735.1 uncultured Thermoguttaceae bacterium | reverse complement strand
ACGCCTTCCTCTCCTTCTTTACTTGAAAAATCGACGATACGACCGCTTCCAAGCCGCTTTTATCAAACGCCTAACAAGCAGAAACTACGTTTTGATTCGAATTATTTCCGACGCTTCGCCCTTGGAACAGCGTATGCTTTCCTTTTTGCGTTCTGCTTCTTCTGTCTCTTTCCACGTTTGCATGAATTTGGAATCGGCTCTGTGTCCTTTAATAATATTAGTTGGGGGGCAAAAGGCGCCGTAGGACGACTTACTCACACGGGCTTCAAAAGTTCAATCGAGTTAGGGGATCTAGGACCGGCTCTCGATTCTCACGAAAACGTCATGACCGTTCGTTTTTTGGACTGTTTGAATCCCAACAATCCTCATCCGTTGACGCCTAATGAACTTGTTTATTTTCGAGGCGTTACGCTTGCTAATTATGATTCTAAATCTTGGAAAGAACTCACGCCAGTCTATAAGGCTGCCAATTTTAAAGAACTGGAAAATCTCGTACTCCAAACGAGCGTGACCAATCCTGGCGAAGTCCTCTCCTATCTCTATTCCCTGAATGAGAAAGCAGCGACGAACGCATCCCCCAAAAGACAGACGCGACAAGAGCCCGATCTGCTCCCCTTTGGCTTGCAATTTGATCGAAATTCAGGCGGCTTTTTTCCTGCGTCTGAGGATGGCTTCCGTCAGAGAAAACTCGATCCGGCCTCTAAAGAAATATTTCGAGCTCCATTTTTTGGAGGACCGTTACGCTTTATCTCAGAACAGAGGCAATTCGCCAATTTCCGTGAATTTGACGACGTTTCAATCCTAGCCAAGCTTATTTCCCAAGGACTAATCGACGTCGAAGCGCTGCAATATGACACGCGAAATACCGTCGTTGCCTACGACATAGAATTGCGTCCTCTAGACGTGTTTCTTGCCTTTACTCCCGCGTTTTTCTATACGGCCAAAAACAACCCCTCCCTAGCGCTGACGTCTACAAATTCGATTTTCGCGCGCGAACCTTCCGAGACGTCTCCGACAGGCGGACGCTTTTGGTTCATTTCAACGGCGGTGCAAAATCAACATGAGACGCCCCTAACCCCCAATTTAGAAAGTGTTTGGCCCTACCTACATCAATATTTAGCGATTGACGCCGACCGTTTTCCAGAGCTCGTAAAGCTTGCTCAAAAGTGGGATGAAGAATCAGGGTTGCCTAAAGACGACTATGTGGGAAGAGCTCAATTCATCGAAAGCCAAATCAGAGACACGGGCGCCTTCAAATATAATCGATCCGGAGTAGTTCGTAGTCCTAACTTAGATCCGCTAGAGGATTTTGTCGCGCTTCATCGAGAGGGGCACTGCGAATATTTCGCCGGCGCCCTGACCCTAATGCTCCGCGCAATAGGCGTCCCCGCGCGCGTTGTTGTTGGTTTTGCGCGCGAACCTGATCCCAATGGGAAACCAACCGTTGTGCGCCAATCAGACGCACATTCGTGGGTCGAAGCGTATATTCCGTCAGATAAATTGCCCAAATCCACGAATGTCTCGGCGCGACTCTTCCCTGGCTCCGTAATAAATCAGGATGGCGAGAATTGCCTAACGTCTTATAACGCGGAGTGGATCAAAGACGGCGCCTGGCTTCGCCTAGACGCGACGCCTCCTTCTATGCGCGAAGAAGACCAACCGGACGCGATGGCGCTTACATATTACTCTGTGTCGCAATTCTTTAAATATTTCACGCGAGACTTCGTTCTCAATTTCAACGCGGCCCAGCAAATGCAGAAAGTCTATACCCCTCTTCTGCAACTCGCAAAGAGCGTCTTCTATCACATCAAGAATTTAAAGGAGTCGTTAGCCTTTACAACTATTTTATTTGACAGTTATAGGCAAACGCTCAAACAAATTGTCGCCGGTCGCTGGACTTCGGCGTTAGCGTTTAAAACGGTCTACTTAACTCTGTTTTTGGTCGGAGCGGCGGCGCTTCTTTATAAAGCGATCATACGTCTTCAGATAGAATTGCAAAGAAGAAAGAACGCGCTAAAATCGCGTGCTTCGGAGAAACGCAAAAAACTCGCCGACGAATTATATCGAAGACTCGAACGCGATTATGAACAAAGACTGGGAATAGCGCGCCATGCCGATGAAACGCCAAAGGAATTCGTCGACCGTTGTATTGAACTTGAGGAGCGCAACGCTTCTCTTCCCCCTGTCCCTCAAGACGCGACGTCAGCCTCCGCGCCTTCGACGCAAGAGGAAGAAGCCCGGCAAACGCGATCTAACGGGCTCGTCAAAAAATTCATTGAGCGATACTACCAATACCGCTTCGGGTCGCTCGACCTTACGGACGAGGAGGAGAAAACGTGGTCGGCTCTTCTCTCGCCAGACTCCAAATAACGTCGAAGCCATGGGGAGATTCCTGCGACGAAGAGCCTCAAACGACGTTATATTTTAGCGCACGAATAGGCGCGCGTAAAGGCGTCGAGGATCCCTTTCAGATCAATGCCCGCGACTTCCAATTCTTCATCGCGCGAACCGTGAGGAATATAGTAATCGGGAACACCTAGGCGCGCCAACGTTTTCGTATTGCATCCACGCTCGTTCGCCGCTTCCAGAAGGGCGCTTCCATAACCGCCGGACAACACGTTCTCTTCGACTGAAACGACAGGCTTAGACGCTTGCAAATAGTCAAGCGCGGCGTCGGGATACAGAGGTTTGACAAAACGCGCGTTAAGAACGCAAACTTCCAACGGTGGCGTCTCATACTCGTGCTTACCGCTGGCGAGAATCTCGGCGGCTTTGAGCAAGTTCTCCAACAACCCTCCGCCGCATCCCAGGAGCATACCGTCTTTTCCAGGTCGAAGAACCTCCGGTTTTCCCGCTTCAAAGGGCGTCGCGTCTCTTTCCAGCCGACCCGCTTTCGCCTTGGGATAGCGAATCGCCACGGGAGTCTTCTGCGCTATTGCGTAATCGAAGGCCAACCCCATATCGACGGAGTCGCCGGGAGCGAGAACCGTCATATTGGGGAAAGGGCGCAGATAACTCAGATCAAAAACCCCGTGATGCGTCGGTCCGTCGGAACCGACTAACCCCGCGCGATCCAGAGAGAAAACGATTGGCAAGGATTGCAGAGACGCTTCTTGGAAAAGATGATCGTAAGCGCGTTGGAGGAAGCCGCTATAAATATCGACGATCGGGTGCATTCCCGACTTCGCGAGTCCGGCGGCGAGATTAACCGCATGCGCCTCGCTAATACCAACGTCGAAAAAGCGATCGGGAAATTCTTTTCGCGCCTCTTCCAGCATGTTTCCCTGAGTCATCGCGGCGACGACGACGCAAACGCGCGGATCCTTACGCAACGCTTTCATGATCGACGTCTGAGCCCAATACGTAAAGGGGCGGTCGCTCTCAACGAGGTTGACGTGAGATTCTTCATGTTCAACCTCTTTTTTCTCGGCTCGATTGGCTTCGTATTCTTGAGACGGAGCGCCGGATCGTCTATTTTTAGCTTCGGCGTACCTCATAGAAGAACGCTGTTTTCGCATTTTTGCCGGATTGGAAGAATGGAAATGCGAGGGATCAATCTCGGCGGGCCGAAAACCTCGACCTTTTTCCGTTAAGACGTGCAGCAGCACGGGGCCGTTAACCGCCTTCACCGCTTCGAAATAGCTGATAAGCGATCGTAAATCGTGTCCGTCGATAGGACCGACATATTGGAATCCGAGGGCTTCAAAAAAAGAGCCGCCAATGAGTCCCGCTTTAAGAGCGTCTTTAAAGCGAAGCAGTCCCGAATGAACGGAAGGTAGTTTTTCCACGATCGTACGAATTCGAGATTTAGCGCCGACATAACCGGGAGCCATCCGTAAGTGATCGAGATAACGTCCAAATCCGCCGACTCTCCGACAAATCGACATCTTATTGTCGTTCAAGACCACCAATAGCTTTTGTCGAATATCGCCCGCGTGATTCATCGCCTCAAATATCGGGCCGCTTGTGAAGGAGCCGTCTCCAACGACCGCTACGGCGTTGCGGAGCCCGGAAGACGCGGTCACGTGATCTAAAGACGGCAGCGTCGGAACTTCATTCCGCGCTGAACTCCCTTCATTTCCGTAACTAGAAAGAAGTTTATCTCCCAACGCCAGTCCCAGAGCAGTTCCCACGCTGCATCCCGCGTGCCCCGTCATAAATAGATCATAGGCGCTTTCCAGAGGATTTGGATACCCGGACAGACCTCCCCTAGTTCGTAAAGAGTCAAAACGATCAAATCGCCCGGTCAGCAATTTATGAGGATAGCATTGGTGTCCAACGTCCAAAACGAGCCGATCCCAAGAAAAATCGAAGACATAATGAAGCGCGATCGTTAGTTCCACGACTCCGAGATTCGAAGCAAGGTGGATACTCCGCAATTCTGACAGATTGCAGATTACGGAACGAATTTCCCTAGCCAATTCCTCAAGTTGCTCGATAGAAAGAGATTTGAGGTCTTTGGGAGAGGTTATCGACTGAAGAATCGAAGAAGTAATGGCCGTCGCGTCGTTTTGGGAAGACGCGGCGCAGACGCAATCACGGGACGCGAATTTCATTGTTTCCTCTCTACAACGTAGTCAACAAGATAACGCAACGCTTGGAGAGCTAACGAATCAGAGTTAAAGAGAGCGGACGCGCGCAATAAAACGTCCTTAGAACGCTCCGCGCATCGGTCGAGTAGCTCTGCGGAAGTCTCGACGCCGTAAAGAGACGGATAAGTCAACTTTCCAGCCTCGGCGTCTTTATGAACGCGTTTCCCCATGGACTCCTCGGAGCCTCTTTCGTCAAGAAGATCGTCGGAAATCTGAAACGCCTGACCAAGGTATTGGCCAAATTCTTCTAAAACGGAAACGCGCGCGTCGTCGCCTCCCGCCGCCAGCGCGCCAAGCTTTAAAGACGCGACGATCAAAGCGCCTGTCTTACGACGATGGATCTTGTGCAGAAAAGCCGCAAAGCCCGCCTTTCTAGGATCCTCAGGAACGTCGTTCAAGGAATCGGACAATTCGTCGCCGGTCGAAACGGCGATCGCCTCCCCAATCAAATCATAGGCGCCCGTTCCATTCTTGATCGTAGAAGCCCAAACCACGTCGTCCGCCTGTCCCCCAACCATTCCTTGAGGGCCGATCGCTTTGGCCAAAACTCCGACACATTTGGCAGATACCTGCAGATCTTCGATATCGGTCGTCAAAACCTCAAAAGCAAAAGCCTGCAACGCGTCGCCCGCAAGGATCGCCGTCGCTTCGTCAAAACGCCTATGACAGGTTGGCGCTCCCCTTCGCAAGTCGTCGTTATCCATCGACGGCAAATCGTCATGAATGAGAGAATAGGTATGAACTGACTCAAGCGCCACGCAAACAGGATAGACGTCGGCGCGATACCCCCCGCAAAGTTCCGCAGCGATTAACGCTAACGTCGGACGCAATCTTTTGCCTGGAGCAAGAACTGAATAGCGCATCGCGTTGGCCAATCGTTGAGGACAATCATCGCTAAAGTTCAGGCGAGAATCGAGGATCGCGTCAGCCTCTTTTTTCAACTCAGCTAAATAGGCCGTAATCTCAGAACGACTTGTGGAGAGATTCATATCTGAAGTCAAATCTGCTTGATGGTTAAAATCACTGTTCATTAGTATGCTTTGCAGAAAACGAGAGAAAAGGACACGAGAACGCGATCCACCCAAGGAGGGGAAAGAGAGGAAACATGCGCGATTCATTCCAGATCTGATTCTGGAACCTCCGCGACATTCCCCAGCGGATCGACCGACGCTCCAGCAGAAGAACCCTGACGTCCCGCGACGTCCTCTTTAGAACGTAATTCGTCGTCGTTGAGCGTCTCAAATTGAGGCCCCCCAGAGGAATCAACTCCTTTAAGAATCTCGATTCTCTTAGTGGCGTCGTCTAATTTGGCGCGGCACACACGGACAAGTCCCACGGCTTTTTCATAAAGAGCCAGGGAATCTTCCAGACTTCCGCGCCCCGATTCCAGCTCCGCCAAGACTGCGGTGATTTGCCGATAAGCTTCTTCAAAGGAAATACTGTCCAAAGGCTGATTACCGTCTAAAAATTCGTCCACGTTTCACCTTTAAAATTATAGAGCCATACGAAAATAAGGCGTCGCAAAGGACGCCTTACGATCTCAATTAAGCCCTAGTCATACA
>CAKVCP010000125.1 GCA_934725735.1 uncultured Thermoguttaceae bacterium | reverse complement strand
CACCACTATTTCGATTGGATGGCTTTTCTACCGACCGGTCGTCGCGATTCCCTTCCTCATCATTGCGGTTGGCGCTATAATCGCTCCGTTTATTTTGCGCGGTAAAAAGAAACAAGCATAGTTTCTTTTAACGCTTCGCCCTTGTCAAACAAAAGCGCCGCGGACGTTTCTACGAACGTGGCGCGAATTATATAGTGGATAGACTTTAACGAATGGCACAGCGCAAATCCGACGTATTCTCGTCTGAGAACAATTCTCCGGTTGAAAAAAAAGACTTCGTCCGAGAATCCTCTACAAAGTCAGCGTCGCCCAACGACTTCGAACGGGCGGAGAAAGCGCTTGACAAAAGACTTGAACGCGTCCTTCGCGCTGTAAAACGCGCCGACGTACTTACCGCCTCGACTGCGTTTGCGACAATCGCGTTGGCGTTAGTCTTCCTTGGCGTTTTGCATGATAGTTGGCTTTCACGGGAGGGACTAAACCAAAGGGAAAGAACTCTTTATGCTTTCTTCATTGGACTAGCTTCTCTTGGAGTTTTTATTTGGAAAATAATTCCCGTTTTTCGCCGACGAATCAATGATCTATATGCGGCAAAAATTCTGGAAGACTCACATCAGGTTTCTCACAATCTTATTATCAACTGGTTCCTCTTGCAAAAAGACAATCACGCCTCTAGAATGAGAGAACGTCGTGAATCATCAACGTCTCCGTCTCCCAGCGACGACGTACGCAAAGCAATATTACAAAACTTAGTCCTTCAAGCCGAAAGAAAAACACACCAAGAGCCGTCGGAAACAACAGTCGACTACGCGCCTCTTATTCGATGGGGCGTTCTCTTGGCGATTCTCGTTTTTTGTCTAGCGTGCTACTCGATTTTTTCTCCAAAGAAACCTTTCGCATCTATCGGTCGCATCGTAGCGCCATTGTCAGATTTAGCCAGACCTCAGGCGTGGAAAATAGAATCGGTCGAACCTGGCGACGTTGAACTCTATCAGGGAGATTTTGTCGAAGTTCAAGCGATCATTCCAGACGTAAAAGACTCGGAAACAGTCGAACTTCTGTGGTCGACGCCCGATGGCAGAACGTCAGATCTATCCCTACCCCTAGACGCGCTTGGGCGCGGACGTTTCGGCGCGACTTTTCCCGAAAAACAGGACGGTTTAACAGAAGACGTTACGTACCGAATCGTCGTTGCTCGGGGATCCTCCTTGGAAAGCTCGTCCGACCTCTATCATATCAAAGTACTCCCACAGCCGTCTTTCCACATTGCGTCGACAACCCTAAATTTTCCATCCTACTCCGGCCTGCCTTCGCAAACGTTCGCTAATCAAGGTGAAATTCGCGCACTCGAAAATACTGCGGTCGAAGTTTGCGCAGAATCAAATGAGAAACTTGAACGCGCCTACCTTTTTCCCGACGGCGATCCTACTAGAGCCCTAAAGATGGTCGTCGACCCACAAAATCCCATGGTCGCATCGACGACTTTTACCCTCTCTTGGAAGCCTAATGCAGACGAAAAAAAGCCGGAGTTCAGTTCATATACGCTTTCATCTGAAAGCGTCGCCGGTAAGAAGAACAGAGACGTAATATCTTATCCTGTTTCCATTATTCCCGACCTTCCTCCCGTGGTCGAATGGAAGACTCCAAGGGACGAAAAGACGGAAGTTCCTTACGACGAAACTACTATTCTTGAATTTTTAGGGCAAGATCCAGACTATGCTCTTAGAAGCGCCACTCTCAACTTCTCTTTCTCCACTTTAAATCAAGGAGACGAAAAAGACTCCAAACCCAATCCGAATCCTGTTAGCCTCGAATTTTCCTCCCTGGAAGAATTAGCCGTCCCTTCGCATGATCCTACCCTTCACGTCGGCTCTCAAAAGTTTTCGTATACGTTGTCTCCGCGAAAACTCGGTTTAGAAGTTGGAGACGAAATAGAAATTTGGGCGACTGTCACAGACTCAAAACTTCCTGAGCCGAACGTCGTTTCTTCCGAAAAGCGAGTTTTTTCGATCGTCTCCAAGACGGGGGACGCCTCTTCCCAACAATCCGAGTCGGAAGACGAGGGCTCTGGACAATCGGAAGGCGGAGACGACTCTTCCGGAGATCAGAACTCGTCGAATACGGACAACTCCCAAAACGGAAACTCGTCGAAGAGTGGGCAAAACGACGGAACAGGAGAATCCGGAGATAACGCCGACGCCCAAAATGCCGACGGAGAATCAGGAGAAGGCGAGCAAGGCGACGCCTCCGAATCTGGCGCAGACTCTCAGTCCTCAGGCGCTAGTCAGGGCGCGAACGCCTCAGATTCGGGAACCTCTTCACAAGCGCCTGAAAACGACGGCGGTCAAGGAAATCCCCAAAGCGGAACTAGTGGAGACTCGAAGAGCGGCGCAGGAAATGGTCAAGACCAGTCAGACTCCTCTGAGAATAATTCTCAGGGAACCTCAGACGGGACAAATTCCCAAAACCAATCCAGTTCCCAACCAAACGCCCCCTCCTCTTCCTCTGATTCAACGGCTGACAATACGTCAGGGGCCTCCGAGCAAACGCCGTCAAGTAAGACGCAGCCTCAAGACGCATTTCAGAAAATCCTGGATTACATGAATCAGCAAAGCGCCAATTCAGAATCTGCCGACGACATGTCTGCCGAACAAAACGGTAGTCATGGGAAAGCTTCGTCGTCAGAGGCGGACGGCGAGAACGGCAATACTTCCGACGGGAATAATACCGATAGAGCGTCTTCTCAAGACGGAAAAGGAACGAAGCCGTCCTCTAGTGAAAATAAATCGCCTCAAAATGAAGTTCCTGAACCGACGTCGCCGACGCCTCAAAAACCAGGCGAAGACGCGCGAATGTTAAATGGAAACCCGCCTGAAAATATAGACGAAAACGTCGATCGTAAAAAGGGCGAGGTAGATCCTAAGACTAATAATTTTCTTGCGCAAAACGCCTCGAAAGATCAGCCCGCCTCGTCCAATCGAAAGAATAATAATGCAAACGTCAATCTTGATTCGTTAGACCCAAACCCTGCTGTCGCTGCGGACGACGTCGACCCCAACGCGCAAGAAGCGAAGGGAACGCCCAATCTTGATCTTAACCAAGGCAAAACGGAAGTCGATGAGGACGCTCCTAAAAACGCAGGCCGTTCAACCGTTCAAGGCGACAGGCCTCAAGACGCAGAGCCCGCGAATATCGGAGGAGAGGGATCCGGAGCTGACGATAATAATCAAAGAGACGCGTCGTCGGAAGCTTCTTCAGAGAACGGCTCGGGGAAAAACAATTCCGAGCAAAATTCAAATAACAATAACAGCGCGACAAGCGCGTCTAATGGAAACAAGGACGGCGTCTCGCCTTATCACGGCGGAGGAGGCGCTGGACAAGGTCTTGGCGAACTCCTTCAGGAACAAGAAAATCTCGCTCCGGCAGACGCGCCGACTTTACAATATACGGAAGAAGCGGCCAATTTGGTCTTAAACTATCTCTCTGAAAACCAGCGCAGGCCCGATCCTCGGCTCCTAAACGAACTCGGTTGGACAGAGGAAGAGCTCCGCGCGTTTTATCAAAAGTGGAACGCTATGCGCACAGCGGCGTTAAAGGACGCGCCAAACGCTAAGGATCGTTATCTCGAAGAATTGGAAAAGCAAGAAGTCGACGCTTCGTCTCTCCCTGACGCTCCGGAAAAAATACAAACGCCTATCGGAAAGTCTTTGGAATCTAGAAAGCCCAACGACGGCTATCGTGAAGCGACTCGCGTGAAGACGCCTGACCGATTATCAGAACGCGTTCGCGCCTTCACAAGGGGCGTAGGAGCAAAAACAGACCTGCCATGATGAATTGGAATACGGTTCTTAGGAGTTCAACACTTTCTCCGACGTTGAATTCAATATATAATGCAAGGACGCACTTTGTTTATTGCGACGTCGGAGTCGCCGCTTCCATTGCTAGCGTCGATCGTTTGTTAAAGTTCATAGCCGCACTATTACGCGTTTTACAGGAAATTAGCGAATGAGTTTTGCTGAAAGAGTCAGCTCCAAGGTTTTCTCGTGGATTCACGGTAACAACCTGGTATACAATACGTGTTGGGAAGACCCAAGAATTGACAAAAAGGCGTTAAACCTTACCCCTAAAGACAATGTCCTTGTAATCACCTCTGCTGGATGCAACGCTCTGTCGTACGCTTTAAGCGGCGTCAATCACATCTATGCCGTTGATATGAACTATCGACAAAACGCGCTCCTGGATCTCAAGATCGCCGCGATTAAAGAACTTGAATACGAAACGTTCTTTCAGCTCTTTGGAGAAGGACGTCTTCCCGGAGTATTACAACTATATCGCGATCGACTCCGAAACCGTCTTCCTGAACTCTCTCAGATGTTTTGGGATCGATATATCAAAAGTTTCTTTGACAATCCTCGAAAAACATTCTATTTTTCGGGTTCGTCCGGCTTTCTTGCTCAACAAGTCAATCGGTACGCAACCTTGCGCGGTTTGAGACCCCAAATCGATAGAATTTTCAACGCAAAGACGTTAGAAGATCAAAAAGAGATTTGGAAAACATGTAGAAATAAATTCTGGTCTCCCCTACTCAAAGCAATCCTCAACTGCGATACCACAATGTCTTTAGTCGGCGTTCCCAAGGCTCAAAGAAAACAGATAGAAACGACTTACGGGGCGCTCGTTCCATTCATCCAAAATTGTCTTGACTCAGTTTTTGGCGACTTACCAATTCAAGATAATTATTTCTGGCGCGTCTATGCCATGGGGAGTTATACAAAAACCTGCTGTCCGGAGTACCTGACTCACGATGGATTTGAAACGCTTAAGGGAGGAGCGGTTGATCGTATCACCACCCATACGGCGTCGCTAGAAGAATTTATGAGTAGCGCTCCCAATCTCAAAATAAGTCGTTTTGTCCTTCTAGACCACATGGACTGGCTTTCCGACAAGCTTTTTTACTTCCTTGTCGACGAGTGGAACGCAATTTTTAAAGTCGCCGCTCCGGATGCGCGCGCAATATGGCGAAGCGGAGGTCTTGACGTTTCTAACTACCTCCATAAAGTTCAGATCCGCCTTAACGCCAAGGATTATCCCCTTAGCGACCTTTTGAATTATCGTCGAGAAGAAGCGGAAACATTACACCAACAGTGCCGAGTTCACACCTACGGAAGCTTTTATATTGCCGATTTACAGACCCCTTAGAATGTGTCGGATCGTCGCGTACGTTTGTCGCGCGGCTACGTTAATCCTTGCCGATTTCGAATCAAAATCCTTTCAACTGACCTTTAAATGAAGAATAACCAAAGATTGATATGATTTCTTTGATTCCTTGTTACAGTTTGGAAGACTTTTCACTCTTCCGTAAAGCGTCTGAAGTTGACGAAATATTCTCCGCTTGGTCCGCCCTCTACCACCCTGCGCTCATCGATCGCTTTGGCGAAGCTCCGCGCTGGGAAGCTGCGGGAAGTCCCTCGACGGGCAAGCAACGTCGCCTTGTTGTAATTCCACCCTGCGCTGAATACTTGGTATCAAGAAGTTGGATCAAATCGGCTGAAGCAGAAGGCGCGCTCGTTATTCGTCATCTCTCCGACAGAGACGCTATTCTCCAAGAGGCTTTTGAGAAGTTAGAAATCGATCCGACGCCTAGGATTGGTCAAGTCGCCCCTAGTGACGCTCAGCCTTCCGGAAACGCCGATACGGGCGAAAATGCAAAGCAAGCAGTCCCCTATGACGACGCAGCCGAAACTTTTATGAGCGCCGGGCTTGGATGTCTTTTAGAAGAATTGTTGACGCGCAAGCTCCGATACATGAGTAATTTAGATCAAATTAGTTTCAATACTCGCCTCGTTGACGCTTCGCGCGCTCACATGAACGGAAAGACGGAGGCACGCGAGAAAAATCTTCAAAAGGCGTTTGATCTCCTTACTCAATCCAAAGAATACTTTTTTCCTACAGCGACAAAGTTCTTGGAACTGATTTGGGTGCATGAAGAAGATCTAAAAAGCGATCTCTTCAACGCCCTTAAACGTCGTCAACTTCGAAATGAGTTTTCAAATCTCATTATTCCCCTTTCTGTCCTCAAAACATGTGAAAAAAAATATCCGGATTTACTCCAATTTATCAAACTTGAAATCGAAGCCAAACGCGTTTCCGTAATAGGAGGCGACGAATGGGAAGCGCCTTTCTACCTCATG
>CAKVCP010000124.1 GCA_934725735.1 uncultured Thermoguttaceae bacterium | reverse complement strand
AACGGAAGTCTTTGACGCGGGAATCGGAGAAAGACTCGCCGCGCCGCTATGTTTTTCATAGTAACCGCCCTGAACTTGCGTCGGGGAACTAGGAATCTCGACCGGTCCGTCTTCTAAGTTGATTTCGCCCTGAACTGGGGTGTAATAACTTGAACGATAGGAATCCCTGACGGGCAAAGTCGCCGTTTTTTCCACGCACTGGGCGGACGCTGTCTTCGGACGGAGCGTGGAGTCGCCGTACGCATGACTCTCGACGTAAGCTGTTTCGGTTCGCACGGGGGGTATGCTTCCGAGAGAATAATATCTTTCGATCATCCTCATGGGGGGCAGAAACCGCGATTGATCGTAGTTTTCTATCTCAAGAGATCGTCTATTCGCGGTTTTACGCGCTGGGTTTTCCCTATCCTTTCGTGAAAAGGGATTCGAAAAATTTATGAGCGAACGGGAAGAGGAATTACGCTCGCTATTAACCGCCTCGCCTGATCGAGAATTCCGAGCGCCTAAAAGCTCGTCTTCGTTATTCGATTCTTCACGGGACGGAAAAAGCTTTGCAAAGAAATTCGTGTTTTTTTGTTCCTTCTGAAAAGCGTCGGAAGACGCTGTTTCGATTGTTCGAGATCTTGTTACGTCAGAATCTAGATCGCCGTATCGTCGCTGCGAAAGTTCCTCGGGATAGGGTTCCGATTTCGAAAAACTTGGAAAGGATAATTTGGGGAAGTGAAAAGGCGCCTTAAACTTATCAAACCAAGAAGTATTCGATTCGGCTCCGAGATATTCTTCCTCGTCTTCTCTAAGATTACCGCGCGTAACGGAAGAACTATAGGGGGCGAGACCGCGCGCCGACGTCTTGACGATTTTGCCTGAATTCGACTCAACAGAATCAAACGCCCCTAATTCTCCGCGTTCTTTAAACGATTTCGCTCGACTCCAGTCGGAAGTTGCGTCTTCTCCGTCCAAATAACAACCGTCCCCGATGGCTCGATTCGTTCGATATTCGGGGGGAAAGAAAATTGAACGACAACCAAACGACGAAAGGAACGTTACGCCCAGAGCCGCGCTTATCAGAAACGCGTCGACTCGTCGAAACTTCGATATGCCGACGTTATTTCGCCCTCTAAACCGAACTTGTTCCTTTTCCTGATTCATTGTCACTTCCTTGTGCAATTGCGTCTGAAATCCACTAAACGACGCGTCTATACGGCAATTTGTTGTAAGAACTGGCGTGTTCTGTCAAAATGGCAGGCAACGCGTCTTCAAGGAGAATCCTTAGAAGCCGCGTCGGCCTTTCCCTTTTTCCCGTCGAGACGATCAAGCCACGCGCAGGTGCGTCTTAATCCCTCTTCTAGAGAGATAGGGGCGTATCCTAATTCCTTTTTCGCCTTTTCGCAACTATATTTCCAGTCGACAAGAAATGTCTCGACCCAACCGGGAGTAATACGGGGATATGCGCCCGTCATATCGGCCCATATTTTCATACTCCGCGCCACGAGCAGAGGGATGAACTTATATAAAGGGAGCTTCCAGTGTTTCTTGCCGTCAACTTTGTCGATCATTCGATAAAGTTCCAAGAGAGACGCGTTATCCCCTCCTAGGATATACCGTTCTCCAACGCATCCATTTTCCAACGCTAAGTAGTGTCCGCGCGCGACGTCTTCAACATACCCATAGTTGCCGTAATTGACGCCGTAATTGAGTAAAAACGGCCCCGTTCCTCGCCTGTAATCCCGAATAAGCCCCGCCATCGCGTTTCCCTCAGAAAGTTGGCCCGGCCCGTAAACGCGCGTCGGATTTACGATCACGAGGGGCAACCCCTCTTTGACGAGTTTTAACGCCGCCCTCTCCCCCAACGTTTTAGACTCTTCGTACTCGGTGTAGAACTTATCGGTAATCCTCTCGAGCGTCTCGTCGCAAAGCTGGCCCTTGGGGGTTGGACCAAAGGTCACGATTGTCGACGTCGACACGATCTTCTCGACGCCAAGTTTTAACGCCGTGCTAAGGACGTTTTGCAAACCGTCGACGTTGACTCGATAGAAGATCTCGGGATCTCTCGAATAATTTCGCGCATAGCCCGCTAAAGTAAAAACGTACTTGCATCCCTTCATTCCGCGCTCAATCGACTCAATGTCGCTAATATCTCCCGAAACGTGCTCGAAATTAGGATGTTCCCATAAGTCTTTGGCGTCCCCTTCATATCCTGGCGGCAAAGACGGTTTCGATCGACTCATACCGCGGACGCGCCACCCGTCCGCCAACAATTGACGCGTTAAAGTAGAACCGATAAAGCCGGTGGCTCCGGAAACAAAAATCGTCGCTGATTTATCTAGGGACACTTGATTACTCCCTGTTATGAATCATAAAGGCGTCAGACGCCTATTTTAGTGAACGCTAAACCGTCGCAAACGTATGAAACTACTCGACGCCTTCCCCTGCCGCGGAAGGAGCCTCAGAGGAGAGTTCCCGACTCCCTCCCTCAGTGAAAAGATCTGATTTTTCTCGATCGAGTTTCTCAACAACCTGGCAATTATACTCCAAAAAACTCGCAAAACCAAACGCGCCAGGAACCGTCTTTTTAAAATTCAACTCCGTACGCACCGCCAATCCTAATTCGCGATCAAAGAGCGCAACGCCGGAAAACAATCGTTCCGCAAGAGCGCCCTCGACGACAGGGTCGTCAATTATTGACGTCAGAGTCGTCTTGAAGGAAATCGTCGCGTATTTTTCGTCAATCTTGTCCAGACGGAATCTTTCAATGATCCGGCACGGTTTTACGGCCTCGTTCGACCCCTTCAAGTATAGAGTGTACGGTATCGTCCAAACGTCGCCGACGGCAAGCTCGCCTTCGGGAAACGGGGTCATAACATTGGAATCGCCTTCCCTGCCTTGATACTCCGCCACCAGCTTCTTTTTATTCGACATAACGCCAAGAGGATTGATTTCGAAGGTCTCCAGAACGACTCCCACGGCCTTCTCCGTACCAAACGCGGCAATTTCCTTTGGAACCGCCAAATCGCGCTCGCTATCGTAGTCGATTGGCTCCTTTCCTTCCTCGTTTTGACGCAGAATCATACGATCAATCCAATGTCTCGCCTTGACTTTTCCATCGTCTGTCGCGTCCTGGAATTCCCATCGCCGCCATGTCGTCGACGACGTCTCGATCAACGACTCTGTTCCGCCGTAAGACACGCGTTTACGGACAAGATGCACAACGTTCCAGGCAAGATTCGCACGCTGGGGAAACTTATATTCCAGTCGGTACTTAGGCGCCGCCTCCAGCTCCTCTCCGCGCTGCGCAAGAGTCGGAGCAATAAGGGTTCGGTCGTCTGAATATTTCCGTTTTGTTTCGTCGTCGACAAGGGAAAAATCAACGCCGCCCCCTTCCTCCGTGTCGTCGCCGTTCTCCTCATCGTCGGAGAAAACGCCTGAAAAATGATCCGCCGCGCGTCCTAAGACGTCCGCGACGCCTTCAGCCTCGGAAAGGGGCGAATCGTCCGACTTAACAGGTGAGCCGGAATCTTCTTTAAGGGGCGAAACGATCGTTCCGGAGTCAACGCGAGGATTCTCCGCCGGTTTCTCCGTCTCTCGACAGCCTAAGAAAGCAGACAGCGCACAAATCGCCGCCGTTGTCAATATCTTTCGCGACACGACATATCCCTAACGTAAACTTAACTTATCGACGATACCTGAAAGGCGCGACGCTCTCTACGCCGCCCTACCTAAATACAATTCCATAACCAGAGTAATCTTTCAACGCCCTCGAGTCTAGAGCAATCAACCTTCATTTTTGCAGACGTTTCAGAGAAAAAATGAGCGGCAAGGATTTTTCAAGCGTATATGACGCTATACGCTTTACACTTCAACGAGGACTCTTAATGGAAGCAGGCGCCCCGGACTCTATGGACTTTTTCCCGATGCGCATATAATGAACTAGAAAATGACTTCTAAAAACAATTTCAAATTGACGCTTTTTGAGGGATTTTGGCGTCTATATTGCTCCATAATTTTTGACTACAAGCCGTATCGTTACGGTTTTGTGTAATCTGATTCACTAGATAATAGGCTTATATAGCTATGGCATACGAACGTTTTTCCGCAAAAGCCAAAAACGCGATGAAGCTTGCACATGGAGAGGCGATGCGCCTCAACCATGAATACATTGGCGTTGAGCACCTATTGCTCGGACTCATCAGAGAATCCGGGGGAATGGCGGCAGGTGTTCTTGAAAAATTTGGAGCGGATCTACGCAAAACCAAAAATGCGATTGAGAGTATCATTACCCCAGGTACGAGCATTGTTTCTCTCGGCAGACTTCCGCAAACGCCCCAGTTAAAGCTCGTTTTGGGTCGCGCAATCGAGCAGGCTAACTCGTTGCACCACACTTATGTCGGTACGGAACACCTACTACTGGCGGTTCTTTCCGACGAATCGAATAGCGCCTGCCAAGCATTGTTGAACATGGGTTTGAATTTGGACGCCATTCGCGAGGAAATCATGTCTATGATCGCTGCGGGGCAGAGCGATTCGACCGATTCTGGCGCCTCCGGAGACGCTACCTCAGCTTCTGGCGACGACGTCAACAACGGATCAACGGGAGACGCCGCAGAACAAGCGCAACCCAAACCTACGGCGACGTCCTCTAAAGGTTCCGATCGAGTTAAAACGCCGGCTCTGGACAGCTTTGGACGCGACTTGACAGAATTGGCGAAAAAAGGCGAACTTGATCCCGTTGTCGGTCGCGTTGTTGAAATCGAACGCACCATGCAGATCCTCTGCCGTCGAACGAAAAATAACCCCGCTCTTATTGGAGAAGCGGGGGTCGGTAAAACTGCCGTCGTTGAAGGTCTCGCTCAAAAAATCGCCAATGGCGACGTTCCAGAAATTCTCATGGGGCGCCGTGTCGTCGCTCTTGACGTTACCGCTATGGTCGCGGGTACAAAATATCGCGGTCAATTTGAAGAGCGTATCAAGGCTGTCATGAACGAAGTGAAGCGCGCTAAAAATATCATCCTTTTTGTCGACGAACTTCATTCGCTCGTCGGCGCGGGAAGCGCGGAAGGCGCCAACGACGCCGCCAATATCATCAAGCCGGCGCTCTCGCGCGGCGAATTCCAGATCGTCGGCGCGACTACCTTTGACGAATATCGAAAGTACATCGAAAAAGACCACGCCCTTGAACGTCGTTTCCAAACGGTGACGATCAATCCGCCGACGACTGCGGAAACGCTTGAGATTCTCAAAGGACTCCGCAGTCGTTATCAGCAGCACCATCACGTTACTATTACGGACGATGCGCTCACTGCTGCGATCGAACTCTCCGAACGTTATATCACCAATCGCAGTCTTCCAGACAAGGCGATCGACGTCGTCGACGAAGCCGGCGCTCGAATTCGGCTCCAAAGCTGCACGCGTCCCCCTGACCTCAAGGAAGTCGACCGACAAATCGAAGCGCTTCAAAAGGAAAAAGACGCGACTGTTCGCACTCAAGAGTTCGAGCGTTCTGCTATTCTTCGCGATCAAATTGTCAAACTTCGCGCTGAAAAAGCGGAGTTGAAGGAAAATTGGCGCAATAAGCAGAAAGAAGTGAGCGGTCTCGTAAACGCCCAGGTAATCGCCGAGGTTGTGTCAAGAATCACGGGGGTTCCTCTGTCTAACGTTACGGTGGAGGATTCGAAGCGTCTCCTTCAGATGGAGGCGGAACTTCATAAGTGCGTCGTAAGCCAGGACGAAGCGATTCGCGCCGTTTCCAAGGCTATCCGCCGAAGTCGAGCGGGAATTCAGGATAGGAGCAGGCCGATTGCGTCCTTCATCTTCGCCGGGCCAACAGGCGTCGGAAAGACTTTGCTCGCGAAAACGTTGGCGAAATTTATGTTCGGCGACGAAAACGCCATTCTTCAGTTCGACATGAGCGAATACATGGAGAGTTACAACGTTTCAAGAATGGTCGGCTCTCCTCCGGGGTACGTCGGTCATGACGAAGGCGGTCAGCTCACGGAACGCGTGCGTCGTCGTCCTTACTCGGTGGTTCTTTTCGATGAAATCGAAAAGGCGCATCCAGACGTCTTCAATCTCTTCCTGCAAGTCCTTGAAGACGGTCGACTTACCGATTCGGTTGGCAGAACGGTCGATTTCCGCAACACGATTATCATTATGACGACCAACGCGGGCGCTTCGGCAATCAAAAACGAATCGGCTTTTGGTTTCCAAGAACCCGACGCCAACGCGTCGTACGAGAGTATGAAGACGCGCGTCAACGAGGAAATCGAAAGAGCCTTTAGACCAGAGTTTATCAACCGCTTTAACGACGTTATCGTTTTCCGTCACCTCACGGAGGAAAACCTTCTCTCCGTCGTCGACATGGAGCTCAATAAGCTTCGAAATCGTTTGGTCGAAAAAGATCTTTGCCTCCATATTTCGGACGAAGCGAAAAAG
>CAKVCP010000123.1 GCA_934725735.1 uncultured Thermoguttaceae bacterium | reverse complement strand
TCAAGGAGAGGGTGAGTTGAGGCGACGTCGGGATTTTGCGTTGGCGCGAATTCCGGCGCGCGTAAGGACGGCGACGTAAACGGAGTCGGCGCCCGCGTCGACGAGGACTCGCGCGACTTCGTTTACGGTCGCGCCAGTAGTGAAGGCGTCGTCGACGAGCAAGACGCGCTTTCCCTTAAAAGGGGCGTCGACGTCCGGCGGAAGGCGGAGGGAAAACGCGCCGCGGATATTGACGGCGCGCTCTTCCCGAGCGACGGTCGTTTGACTTTCGCGCGTTTTTTTTCGCTTTAATAGGCGCGTATAGTCGGGTATTTCCAAGAGTATGGCGAGCGCTTTGGCGATCCTTGCGGGCGCGTTGACTCCTCCGCGTTTAAATCTCTTTTTAACCCAATACATGGGAACGCCGACGACGCATTCTGGGTTGAATTCTTGTATTTCGTTTCGTCGATGAACGTAATACAGTTTTGCGGCGGCGTACGCGAGGGAAGGGGAACGTCGACGTTTTAACGTCGTCACGAGGATTCTCGCGAGTCCGTAATAGGAGTGGAGAGGGCGCGCCGTTTGAAAGAACCAGTCTTTGTCGGAGCATTTTCCGCAAACCCCCGATTCCGTAGGAGAGGGGAGCGCCGCCGCGCATCGTTTGCAAAAGTATGAAGCGGGCGAGACTAACTTTTTTTGGCATTGCGGACAAATGAGAAACCTAAGCGGCGTATCTTTCCAATAAGGCGTTTTGATCCATCTTTCGGCGAGAGCGGCGCAGATTTTGCATCTTGAGGGCCAAAGGAGCTGCCGAAGGAGGGCGATTCCTCGAATCGTAATAAGCCTACTCCAACTAACGTTTGTTTTCTTATTTAAACGCTTTGTCTTGGCCATAGCATCGCGGTGGAACTCCTAAAATTTCAACAATTGTTTGATTTATCGATTTTACTGGATTTTTTTGAGATTACAACGGCGCGAGTAAAGACGCGCGAAATGCTCTTGTCGAATAGGCGGAGGGCTTGATAAAAAGAGAAGAAAAAGAATTTTTTTGTTTACATCGGGGGGACAAGCTATTATAATTCAAGGATAACGCGGTTTCTCTCAGGAGTACTGTCGTCTTCTTTTAGAATTTAAAGCAGATAGCGCGGTTTGATAAAAACAGCGTCGGGTTTCCTGATATAGAGAAAGTCGCGCTGTTTAATTTTGCGGCAACCACTTGTATATGCGTGATGGAGCGGTCTTTAATGGCTCAAGAAACCAAGAAGAATTATGTAGGGATCGACTTAGGCGGCACCAATATTAAGGTAGGCGTTTTGAACGACGCTGGCGAAACGCTTTCGTATCTTTCGACGCCGACGTTGGTAGAACGCGGAGCGGACGACGCTACGAAGAGAATGGCCGCCGCAGTTCACGAAGCGATCACGAAAGCTGGTCTTAAACCGAGCGACGTCGCAGGCGTCGGTCTTGGTTCTCCTGGAACGCTTGATCTTCCATCCGGTTCTTTGGTTCGTCCCTCGAATCTTCCTGGTTGGGATTTCTTCCCGATACGCGATCGTCTTTCCGAGTACAGCGGTCTTCCCGTCACGTTTGCTCACGACGGCCCAGCGGCGGCGTTTGCCGAATATTGGGTTGGCGCTGGGAAAGGCGAAGAGGGGCTGATTCTTCTGACGCTTGGCACCGGGGTTGGTTGCGGAATCGTTTTGAACGGTCACGTTTGGAACGGCACGCACAGTCACGGGGGTGAAGCCGGTCACAATCTGATCGACACGTCGGAGAACGCGCGCTGGTGCAAGTGCGGTCAGCGCGGTCATTTGGAAGCGTATGCGAGCGCGACGGGCGTCGCGAATCGCACGATCGAGTATGTCGAAGCTGAATTCAAGACGAGCCTTGCTCCGCGCGTTCGTTCTCGTAAACGCAACGACGAAGTTCCGAAGATGGTCTTCGAAGAAGCGGAGAAGGGGGACGAGTTGGCGATTCGGATCGTGAAGGAAACGGCGCGTTATCTTTCTCACGGTATGATTTCGCTGATCCATACGCTTGACCCGTCGTGCCTTCTTCTTGGCGGCGCGATGACGTTCGGTGGCGACGAGACGGAGACAGGTCGTCTCTTCCTGAAGACGGTCGAAGACGAGACTCGCAGTCGCATTTTCTTGCACCTTGCGGAGCGTCTGCGCATCGGTTATGCGACGACGGGGAACGCCGCAGGATATATTGGCGCGGCGGGTCTTGCGCGTCAAGAGATAGAAGAAAGTCAGCAATGATATTGAGGCGCGCGTCGCGGCGTCGCGGCGCGCTGGCTTTGTTAGACTTGCCGAGTCTCTTGGAGGCGCCTTTGTTATGCGTATATCAGAGATTTTTCAATCGAAACAGGGCGAAGGATTATGGACGGGCGTAACGTCCGTTTTTGTCCGAACGATAGGTTGCAATCTCCGTTGCGGTTTTTGCGACACGACCTACGCGTCGTGGCAAAGCGAGGAGGGCGAGACGCTTTCCGTCGAAGAAGTCGTTAGACGCGTCTTGAATTACGGCGGTCGGCATGTGGTGATTACCGGCGGCGAGCCGATGCTTACTTCGGAGCTCATTCCGCTAACGCGTCAACTTCGCGCTCATGAGATGAAGATCACGATTGAGACGGCGGGAACCCTCGAACTTCCAGTCGAATGCGATTTGATGTCGATCAGCCCGAAGCTCTCCAATTCGAGCCCTTACGGAGCCGCGTCCGCCGATTTGCGCCTTCATGAGGCGAATCGTCGTCGACCGGAAGTCGTGCGGAAATTGATCGCGACGTATCCGTATCAGTTGAAGTTTGTCGTCGACGTTCCCGAGGATCTTCTTGAAGTCGAAGAGTATTTAAAGGAACTTGGAAACGCGCGCCCCGGTTGCGTTTTTCTAATGCCGATGGCGATCGAAGTCGCTGAGATGCGCGAAAAAGAAGAGTGGATTCACCCCTTCGCGGAGAAACGCGGCTATCGGTATTGTCCGCGAATGCAGCTTGTCTGGTACGGGAATAAACGCGGAACCTGACGGTAACGCTGAAGACTTTTGAACCTTCTAACTTCCATTGTGAGGTTAGAAGGTTTTTTATTTTTATCGTCGGCGCGGCAATACGAACCTAGTCGAAGAGACGGAGATTTTCACGCTTTTTTCTTGATCGACAAGGTTGCGACGCGCTTGATTTTGACTTCGCAAACAACTCGCATTTTACGCGTGAGTTGAAATGATCCCTGAGAAAATAGGTTCTTGACTTTAATATCATTGGCGGATAATCAAATCAAGCGCCCAGGCCTACCCTAATAACGATCTCGGATCCGACCTTCCGAAGATGTTTTTCCTTGCGTTATCGAGCGTTTTCATATGGAGAATCTTCTCTTCATGTGACGTCTCGCTCTGCGGGTCGTCACATTCGTCATTCTTCTCTTCCGTTATATTTTTTAAGTCGCAAGCAACAGTAAGAGAACGTACCACGAGCGGCGCCTCAATGAGGTGGGTATGAACGCAATGCGACAAAGGCGACGAGCGCATGCAGTGTGATTTGAAACGATATCTTAAGTTAAGAGCTCACAATTTAGGAAGTCTGACGGCTTGACGTTAATTTTGTTGATTTTATAATCAACCGCGAACAAAAGACGTTAGAAACGCGCGGCGCGCGCTAGGTATTAAGATGTTCAAAAAAAACTCCCACGAAGTTTGCATGACGTCAGGGCCCGTCTTCCCGAATCTTCTCGCGATGACGATACCCCTTGCGTTATCAAGCGTTTTTCAGTTTCTTTTCAACGCGGCGGATCTCATAATAGTCGGTAATTTTGCGAGCGAGCACTCTCTCGCGGCTGTAGGATCGACGTGCGCGTTGATGAATTTGAACGTTTCGCTCTTTGTCGGCGTGTCTTTAGGCGCGAACGCGCTCATCGCCAGGTCTGTAGGAGGAGGCGACGACGCCCGTGTAAAAGACGCGATACGCACGTCTTACGGGCTGGCTTTGTTGAGCGGCGCTTTAATGACGACGGCGGGTCTTCTTTTGGCGCGACCCGCCCTTGAACTCATGCAGTCTCCGGCGGAAACACTTGATTTATCGACGACATATTACCAGATATGTTCATTGGGGATGATCCCAATGATGTTTTTTAATTTTGGGAGCGCGATCCTCAGAGCGAAGGGGGACACGCGTCGACCGCTTTATTTTTTACTAGCGGCGGGCGTTTTGAACTTTGCGTTGAATTTTCTTTTCGTGAAGTTTTTGGATATGGACGTCGCAGGGGCGGCGGTAGCGACGGCGATTTCCCAGGGGCTTTCGGCGTATCTTATCATACGTTGTCTAGGTCGCGAGGAAGGCGTTTTCAAAATGCGCTTTCGCGACATGCAACTGTCGTGGCGTACGGCGCTTTCGATTTTGCGAATCGGCGTTCCGGCAGGTTTTCAAGGCGTCGTTTTTTCACTTTCCAATATCGTGATTCAGTCGTCAATCAACAGCTTTGGGCCGCTCGTGATGGCGGCGAGCGCGGCGGCGATGAATCTTGAGGGGATCGTCTGGCTGACGATGAACTCTTTCTCGCAATGCGCGCTGACGTTCATGAGCCAAAATATTGGAGCGCGACGCTATAGTCGTTTGAATCGCGTCGCGTTTGTGAGTTGCGCAAGCTGCGCCGTCGCGGGGCTGGTTCTAGGGAATCTCGCTTATCTCTTCGGACCGACGCTTTTAGGACTCTTTGATTCGCGTCCCGAAGTTGTCGAGTCGGGGATGATTCGCGTTTTCTGGGTTTGTTGCTTCTATTGTTTCTGCGGGGTGATGGACACGTTATGCGGCGTCGTGCGAGGATTGGGGTACAATGTGACGCCGACGATCGTGGCGCTAGTCGGCGCTTGCGGTTTTCGACTCCTTTGGATCTTTACGATCTTTCAAGTCGAGCGATTTCATACGGAGAGCGTCCTTTTCTTTAGCTATCCCGCCTCGTGGATAATCACGTTCGTTATTCATCTTGGATGCTATGTTTTGCTCAGACGCAAGTATCCTCAAGGGGACGACCCTCAGCCGCGACGCCTCAACGGGGAGCGTGCGAACGCGATGTGACAAAGGCGACGAGCGCGCGGAACGCCCAGGCTTGCGACCAGCGCATGTAGGGGGTTTTTATCGTCGTGATATGGGACTTTCGGAAATAGAAAGTCCCTCTTTTTTTGTCGTACATATTCTTCATCGTCCATTGAAGAACGTTTCGCGCAAGGGCGTCATACGACGGTTCGTCGGAGAAGAAGCAAATAGCTTCCGCAGGGGCGTGAACGTCGACGAGATAGAGTCGGTCGGCGTAGTATTTAGGGGTGAAGTCGGGGAGAAAAAACTCCTTCGCGTAGAATTCGACGCCCCTTCGATAGGCGTGGGCATACTCCTTGAGGAGCCCGAGATTCAACGCGCGTCGAATCGCTTCGAGGTTGAAGCCCGTATGAAAAGAGTCGATCCAGCGTTGCCGCTCCCTTTCCGCGTAGAACCACGATCCGTCGGGACGCTGTCTTTTTAAGGAGTATCGATACGCGCGGAGGGCGGTTTCTTCAAGCGCCTCCTTTTTCTCTAATCGTCCGAGCCTTGCTAGTAGACTCGCGCCAAGTAGATTGGCGTTATGGACAAAGTTGGAATCGAGAGGCGTGTAGCTGAAGCACAAATCGTCGCCGTCGGCGAATTGATTCAGATCGCGCAGAATGAAATTGGCGGAAGAGCGCGTCGCGTCGATCGCGATTTCATCTTGCGTCGCTTCGAAATAGTCGAGCAGGGCGTGTCCGGCGAAAGAGGTGTTGACAATCGTCGGCGTGAAGGGGGGCAGGAGCTGAAAACGGTTTTGCCACGGGAAATTGTATCCCCAGGCGGAACCGGAGGCGTTCTGCGAGCGCAACGCGAGAAGTCTGCGCACGAGACTTCGCGCGAGATCGTAGAGTGCGCATTGTCGATCAGCGTCGTTTTCTTGACGCGCCAGGCGTACGACGCTTTCCAGAAAGAGGGCGAACGCCTTGGGATTAGCGCCGGGTTTTATGCCAAGGAGCGCGCGAAAATTTATCGGAGAACGCCGCAAGAGTTGGGTGAGGAAAATCCTCCCGTATCGCGTTCCCATGGAGAGTAGGGGCGCGAAGGGGGATTTGAGCGCGTCGTAAGGATCGATCCCTTCGAAGTTTCGATCTTGGGCCCACTTGAGAAGCCTTAGCGCGGCGGCCTTCGCGTCCATAGCGTCGTTGACGTTCATTCGTATTCCTTCGTCTGGTCGAGAGAGACGACCTTCCCCTCGCGGAGGGAATCGAGAACCGCGAAAGTTGCGAGCGTGTTTTGGAAGATTTCCGCCGGCGGAATCGTGTCGCGTCCCTCCTTCAAATCGCGGACGTAGGAGTCAAGCATCGACGCTTGTCCCTTGTTTTGGATCCCTTTACGAGTCTTTACCTTTCCGTTGGACGCGTAGATATCGATCCTTTTAAAATCGTCGACAACGGCGGATAGCCCTCCCTGGAACACCTCGATTCTCTCCTTGGAGAGGGACTTTGAGCCATTGGCGTAATATCCGATGGAGGCGAT
>CAKVCP010000122.1 GCA_934725735.1 uncultured Thermoguttaceae bacterium | reverse complement strand
GGACATACTCGTTACAGGCGACAGCGTGAATCATGTCAACGTATGGAAAATTTCCGAGAATAAATTAATTGCCCAAGGCGTCGACCACACGGGGACAGTAACTGACGTCCTCTTTGATTCCCGAACGCGTACAATATTATCGTCAAGTTATGACGCCACCGTTCGACGATGGGCCTTGCCATAAAATGACAGTTCTTACCACAAAAAACCGTCTAATGAAATGGGGAAATTTTGACGATAACTATAAGTGACTACTCTCACGCTGAATGGACAGAGTTTGCTTACGGCAAAACAGTGTGGAAGCCGTCGTATTCATCGAGGGAATGGTAGGCTTCTCAACGTATTGGTTTATTCTCCAATAACAAGAGAAAATGAAGAAGTTTTAACGCGCGAAAGGCTGAAAAAATGTCTCTCTTCATGCAAAAACAAGCGGTAGAAAAGGTATCGTCTGTTAAGAAAAACCGAAAATCCCGCAAACGTGACAGCAAAGCTTCCGGCAATCCAATGCAACACGTTTGCCGTATTGAACCGCTTGAAAAACGAGAGTATCTAGCAGCTGATCCCATCTCTGTCGGCGTTGTGTACACAGAGCAGTACCAAGAAGATCTAGGCGACCGTTTCTATGTGGCCTGGGTTGGCGGCGAAGAGGGTACGACGCTCGATTCAATCGCCATTAACCTCGATAAAAATGGCAACGGGCAGCTCGACGAAGGCGAGGCGTTTTTTGACGTTTCCCAGGGAGGCTTGGGGTCATATGCGTCCGTACCCTTTACGTTGGTCGATAAAACCTCGGATATCGGCTATTCATACGAGGTCGAAGACGGCGGAATGGTTCTGAAGATATCCTTCACCAATTTCCATGCCGGCGACCATTTCGTCTTTCAAATCGATCTCGACGAATACCAGGGTAATTCTTCGTCCGGTATCGACAATTCCCAGGTCGAGGGCGGTGAAATGGGCGGTTCCCTCGTCAATGAAATTGGCGGGTCGATCGTGTCTACTTCCTTCACGTCGGATCACTATAATGTCGAAAATTGGACGGGGCTCTTTGTCGACCAATATGACGAGGAATACTCCCGTCCTGAAAAGCTTGCGAACGCTTACGATTCCTCACTTTTGCCTTACGACCTAGACGATGGAAACCAAGGCGTAGATCAGGCGGGCGTCTACGGCGATATACTCCTCTCCCCGAAACCGATCATCATCTCCGGTTACGTATACGGCGATCATAACGTAGACTGCAATTACGACGTCGGTTCGGACGATCCTCTCTCAAACGTCGAAGTTACGCTCGTTGGAGAAGACGGACGACAGTGGACGACGACGACCGACGTAAACGGTTTCTATGAATTTGCGGGGGACGATCTTCTTCCGGGCTCATACAAAATATACACAGAGTCGAATATCATCTCCCCTGAGGGATGGACGTATTTCGATTTTTGCGCCAAGGGCGGCAAGTTTGGAGAGAAAATTTCTCCCCTTGAAATCGACGTTTCCGGAATGCAAGGCGGCGATATAGCTCCCGACAACAACTTCGCGAAAGCGCTCGTCAGTACAATCAGCGGAAGCGTCTTTGAAGACTTCAACAACGCTAATGGCAAGGAGCCTGGCGAAAGATGGGATGGAACCGCCTACCCGGCTAAGATAGAACTCTGGCGAATCGATATCAACGCGGACGGTTCCAAGACCTACACGCTGATGGAAACCCAGACGGTCGATTCCGAGGGCAACTACAAGTTCGTCCTTGACGGCTCCTGGAACGAAGACGGTACGCTCAGAAAACTTCCCGAAAAGACCTACGAAGTGCGTGAAATCTTCTCTTCTGAAGACTACGCGGACGGTAACGATTACATCGGCTCTCTTGGAGGGAAGGTGGCTAACGACGTTTTCTCCGACGTCTTCGTCGGCTATGGCGAAAACGGTTACAACTACGACTTTGGCGAACTTAAACTCGGTTCGATCGAAGGAAACGTCTGGGAAGACCGCAACGACAACGGCGTGATTGACGCCGGAGAAAAGGGAATTGCAAACGTCGTTATCGAGCTTTATCAGTGGGACGGCTCAAAATATGTTAAAATCGCCGAAACGACGACTGACGAAGACGGTTCCTACCTTTTCGACAACCTAGACATTAACAACATTTATGCGGTAAAAGAACTCCAACCTTCCTCATACGACAACGGCAAAGACGCGTCCGGGTCCCTTGGCGGCGATCTCTCCGACGATTACGTTTCGAATGTTTCGATCGGCTGGGACGATCATGGAACGGACTACAACTTTGGCGAACTCAAATTGGGCTCGATCGCGGGCAACGTTTTTGAGGATCGCAACAACGACGGCGTTTTTGACCAATCGGAAAAGGGTATTGCCGGAGTTCCTATCGAACTATACGAATGGAACGGTTCCGAATACGTTAAAATCGCGGAAACGCTGACCGCCGAAGACGGTTCCTATCTTTTTGAAAAGCTCGACGTCAATAAGGAATACGCCGTTCGCGAAAAGCAGCCCGACGGTTATAGCGACGGAAAAGACTCGATCGGTTCGCTGGGAGGCGCGGTTGTCAATAACGACGAGATTCGCTCTATCCCGATCGCCTGGGACGATCACGGCGTCAATTATGACTTCGGCGAACTGAAGCTCGGCTCTATTTCGGGAAATGTTTTCGAAGACCGCAACAACGACGGACTATTCAATAACGGCGAAGCGGGAATCGGCGGCGTCACCGTCGAATTGTACCAGCTGATTAACGGAAGTTACGTTAAGATCGCGGAACATAAGACGAACGACGACGGTTCCTATTCTTTCGACAACCTTGATATCAATCAGAAGTACGGAGTCAAGGAAATTCAGCCTAACGCCTACGACGACGGCAAAGATTCCGTCGGATCTCTCGGCGGATCCTCGACTCAAAACGATTATATCTCCGACGTCGACGTTCAGTGGGACGACCATGGCGTCAATTATAACTTTGGCGAACTCAAACTCGGTTCCGTCTCCGGTTACGTCTATCATGACGAGAATGACAACGGTCTGATGGACTCCGGAGAAAAGGGAATCGGCAGCGTTACGGTCGAGCTCTATCGTCTAGAGAACGGTCAATATGTAAAGATCGCCGAAACCCTAACGGACGAAAACGGTTTTTACAAGTTTGACTCCCTCGACATTGAACAGACGTACGCGGTTCGAGAGATTCAGCCGTCAAGCTGGGACGACGGTAAAGACGCCGTCGGCACGCTGGGCGGAAAGCTCGGAGAGAATGACGAAATCAACGGAATCAACGTCTTCTGGGACGCCCACGGAAAAGAATACAATTTTGGCGAACTTCTCCCGCCTGGTTCTTTGAGCGGTTATGTCTATGAAGACAACAATAACAACGGCGTCAAGGACGACGGTGAAAAGGGAATCAAGGACGTAACGCTCGAGCTGTACGTTGTCGGCGAAGATGGAAAGGCAACCCTCGTCGCTACTCAAAAAACCGACGAGAACGGCTATTACAAGTTCGATCTTCTCGAACCCGGCAAAACATACCTCGTTCGTGAAATCCAACCTTCCGCCTATTACGACGGAAAAGACGCAGTCGGATCCATCCTTGGCAAAACGGTCGGCGCCCTTGGGGAAAACGACGAAATTAAGGATATTACCCTCGGCAGAGGCGAAGAAGGCGTTCATTATGACTTCGGCGAACTGACCCCCGCGTCTATCTCTGGGTACGTGTATGAAGATATCAATAACAACGGCGTTAAAGAGTCCGGTGAAAAGGGTCTCCCTGGAACGACTCTTACTCTCGAAATCTTGAACGAAGAAACTGGAAAGTACGAGTCGACGAAACTCACGGCCCAGACCAACTCCGAAGGGTATTACATCTTCAAAGACCTAGAACCTTGTCGCATCTATCGCGTTGTTGAATCTCAGCCCGCGAACTATCGCGATGGCAAGGACTCTATTGGATCGCTGGGAGGTCTCGTCTCCAACGACGTCTTGTACTCCATTGCCGTTCAACCAGGCGACGCGGGAATCGATTATAATTTTGGCGAATTGCCCAGAGTCGAAATTCCGGACGCCGGCGCCTCGACTCCTAACATTTCCTGCCAGAACAACATTTGGAGTCCCTCTCCGACTTCGTTCCCGTACATTTGGTATCAGCCGACTATCCCCGGAAGCATGACCACGCTTTACGGCGGCGGCGGATTCATCGACAATTATTCATGGAAGTTGAGCGTCCTTAACGGAACTCTCCCCCGCGCGGATGAAGAACTCCTTGAATACGCTTACGGCGGTTACTATCGAGGAAATCTTGACAGCGATCCCAAGATGATGAACGTCTCCGCTTCCAGAAGCGATCAGTACGATTTCTCGGAGGGCGAATGGGAATTGCTCCTCGGAGACGGAAAAGTCTACAGATACAAGATGGGCGGACGAAAAGTACAACCCGTTACGGGAGACTGGCTCGGCGAAGGAGTCGATAAGATCGGGTTCTTTATCGACGGGCGTTGGTATCTCGACGTCGACGGGGACGGCAAATACGACGTGTACGTTGAACTCGGCGCGTCTGGCGACCAGGCCGTAACGGGCGACTGGGACGGCGACGGTAAGAGCGACGTGGCGGTCTTCGGCGTTCAGAAGGAATCGGACGAACGCGTTATCACGACGGATCCGGGTCTCGCAAGCGACTTGAACCAGCTCGTCAACGTGTCGGTTTCGCGTCCTAAGAACTTGCCTCCCACTGCGGAAACCTTTGCCAATCCGGATAATTATATCAGAGAGGCAAAAGTCGAGCGCGACACGACGGGCAAGATTCGTCAAGACCTTATTGACCATATCTTCCAATACGGCGCCAAGGACGACGTGGCTGTTACAGGCGACTGGAACGGCGACGGTATCACCGAAATCGGCGTCTATCGCAACGGTTCCTGGTACCTTGATATGGACGGCGACGGGCGCTGGGACGAGACGAAAGACAGGTTGGTTCAAGGTCGAGTCGGCGGTTACATCCCCGTCGTGGGCGACTGGAACGGCGACGGAATCGACAATATCGGCGTCTTTGCCGACGGAACCTGGCATCTTGACACCGACGGCGACTACCGCTACGACAAGACGCTCCATCACGGACAAAAGGGCGATAAACCGGTTACTGGCGACTGGGACGGCGACGGCGTCGACGACATTGGCGTTTACCGCGACACGACGACAGGAGACGCTTCAGACCCAGACAGTACGATTCACGCGCAAACCGAGGGAGAACCCTCCAATAGTTACGCCATGAACGACTGATTTTCTTCGCCTATAAGTCATACGAGCCTGCGCGATTTTTCGTGTAGGCTCGTTTTATAGTTTCGTTTCCGCGCAGAGTCAAAGGAAGAACTAAGATGATCCGTTTTGCCGCTATTAGCGATATTCAATACGCCGACATGGAACCTGCGAACGGTCGCGATTACCGCGCGTCGTACAATAAATTTCTAGAGGCCGCCGGCGAAATCGCAACTTCTCGCGTGGACTTTGCTTTAAATTTAGGAGACTCGTTGCAGGAGAAATGGGAAAACGCCCTCAGTGTTAAACAGCTCTTTGAAATATCTCAGGAAAAGGGAAAAATCAAGTGGATGCACGTTCTTGGCAATCATGATTTTCTCATTCCTGATGAAAACAAGAAGCAAATCTATGGACTTTTCAATCTCTCCAAACCGGGATATTATGAGTATAAACCGCAAGATTCAGACGACCCGGACAATAAATGGCGGATACTTGTCCTGAATGGCAATGAAATCAGTACTTATGCGTCAGAAGACGAAGACGAGAGAAGCGCCGCTCAAAAAGAACGCGAAAGATTTCGGTTGGCTGACGGTTCTCTTCCCAAGGATTTTAACGGAGCTATTTCTGAACGACAACTCAACTGGTTGGACGACCGTCTTCGAGACGCGACCTCGCAGGGGGAAAACGTGCTCGTTGCGTCGCACTTTCCGCTATACGCGAGTTCAAAATCTCTCACGGGCAATCGAGGGCGTCTTGCTTCGTTGCTCAATGTAGGGATATACTACTCGGAGCTGGGCGTTTCCACGTGGAATGGACAGGAGATTCTATCCGTACTCGACCAATATGAGCGCGTTCGCGGTTTCATCGCGGGGCACCTTCACACCGGATCATACGGTGTGAGAAATAACGTCGCCCACATTACGTTAAAGGGGGTTGTGGAAACCTCGCCCAATGCTTTTTGTTATATCGAGCTCCATCCCGATCAAATTATCCTACGCGGAATAGGCGCTCAACCGTCATACCGACACGTCTTTTCCTCCGAATCCAAGTAACTTGCAATCAATCCGTTTTCGACATTCAATCCAATTGAAGGGTCTTTATGCCTCCACGACGCGCGCTCGTACCTCGAAAAATGATTTTAGCCGACTCTCAAAAGAGTTGGCTCGCCAACTTTTTGGAATACATTGCGCATGAACGCCAGTTGGCGCCGACGACATGCTTCGCATATAAAGCGGATCTGATACGCTTTTACAGATGGTTGGGAAGCGGTTCCATACCGGAATTG
>CAKVCP010000121.1 GCA_934725735.1 uncultured Thermoguttaceae bacterium | reverse complement strand
ACCCAAGACAGAGTCGCGCGATGAGAATCTCTGTCGTAGGAAAGAACGACAAGCTCGGTCGGAGCCTCCGGTGTATTAAAGACGCCAGTCGTTATCGAAACCTGTTTCGTAGAAGACGTTCCCACGCGATTGAACGCGGCTATTCGGAACACATACCGGGTATTATTCTCCAAACCGCGAAGAGTCCAACTCGTCTCGTCGCCATTGAGAGAGGCTACTTCAATCCACTCGGACCCGACCTGACGTTCGATCGTATATCCGGCGGCGCCTGCGACAGAACTCCATGACAGAACAACTGATTTGGTTGCCGAATCAATGCGTCCAAAGGCTGCGTCGGAAGGAGTCGCAGGGGCTTGGAGAGTGGAAAGCTCGACGACAGACAAGTCTGACTCTCCCTCGTCATTCCACGCCGTAAGCGCGAAATAATAGTCGGAATTTTCAGCAACGTCCTGAATAATATAGCTCTTAGAAATAGAACTTAGCGAAGCTATCCTCTCCCACTCGCCCGCGTCTGTCTTCTGATATAAGTAGTATCCCTGAGCGCCTTCGGAGAGGGTCCAGGTTATCACGGCAGATCGGGACGACTGATTATAAGTAATCGCGACGTTCTCAGGCGCCGCAGGAGCCTTGGAATTGGTGAACGACGCTTCAACGGGTTCCGAAGTTCCACCCGCGTTGTAGGCGGAGACTCGATATTTATAGGTCGTAAAATCAGAGACTTTTGTCACGACGTACGAAGTCGAAGTATCGTCGCTACGTTCGACAGTAATCCACTTGCCCGAATCGAAATCGAATTTCTCAACGACATATCCAGTCGCATATGGAACAGCAGACCAAGAAAGCTCAATTTGAGCTTTTTCCGCGTCAAAAGCGCCAAACGCCACTTTTTCAGGCGAAGTAGGAAGAACGACCGCTGTAAAATCTACTGTAACGCTAGCTCCAAGTCCTGCGGCATTACCAGCTTCCACGCGGAAAGTGTAAGAAGCATTGGGTTGGAGTCCCGTCAAGCTTAAAGAAAGCTTGGTCGCATTGCCGTCCAACACGTCCCAGGAACCGTCGGCATTTTTGACGGATACCACGTAAAACGTCGCGCCGTCAAGTTCATTCCAAGCGAGGGTCGCCGTCATATCTGAAGTGGAGAATCCGGTAACAGAAGCTTCAAGACTTCCCTTCGGAGGCGTAAGGGTATCAAGATTTATCGTCGTTGTCGCAGAGTACTTCGTAACGCTTCCAACGGTGGTATATGCAGAAACGCGGAAGGTATAGAAGGAATTTTCCTCAACGGTAACAACATAATTTGTCGAGGTCGTCGTATCTACGGTCACCCACTGATTTGAACTATCCAACCTTTCGACAAGATAACCAGACGCGTTCGTCACGGCATTCCACACTAAGGTTGCCGAAGAACCGCCGCCATAACTCTCGAAATGAAGATTTGTCGGTGAAGCCGGAGCGACTGCGGTATTGAGAGCAATACTCGTATAATCGGAAACAAGTCTAGTATCCCCGCTCATGTTGTATGCGGCGACGCCGAAGGTATAGACCGAGTTATCGACCAATCCGCTAAAGATATAGTTCAGAGAAGTCGTCGACTTGATTTCAACCCACTTTCCATCAACAAACTGAGCGACGGAATATCCGGCGACGCTATCAACAGCATCCCATGCCAGAGTGACCGAACCGTTAAGATAATCTGTTGTCCACGACAAATTTGAGGGAGCGGATGGCGCGACAATCGTCACCAGACCGATTTCAACCGCCTCAGAATAGAATTGTTCTCCCGACGCGGAGCGCGCAAACGCCGCAACGCTAAACTCGTACTGCCTACCGTTCTCCAGACCTGAGAAACTGTAGGTGGGATTCGTTGTAACGCCAACTTCAATCCACTCGCCGTCAATCTTTTGCCTTACCGCGTATCCGTCGGCATGGTCAACCGCTTCCCACGTCAAGGTTGCAAGACCGTCTCCCTGGTATGAAGAACTCCAAGCAACATTCTCCGGACTCGAAGGGGATGTCGTCGTAACGAAGGTCAGAGATTCTGACGAAGCGCTTCCGGCAACGTTCACTGCCGTAACGCGGAACGTATAACTCTCGAAGTCCGAAAGTCCGGAAACGCTATAAAAGTTCTCAGACGTATTTCCAATCACAGACCAAGTTCCGTCCGACTCAAGCGTCTCAACTCGATAAGACGACGCATACTCGGATCCCGTCCAGGAAATCGTTGCCGAACCGTTATTGTACGAACCGAAAATAAGATTCGTCGGAGCCGAAGGCGCCATGCTCGTCACGTAAGAGACCTTAGAAACTGAAGACTCTCCAAATTGATTGAAGGCGGAAACGCCAAACGTATATTCGCTATTGACTTCAAAGTCAACGAATACGCTTAAATCGTCAATTTTGTTTAGAGAAGAATTGACTGTCGTCAACAACTTGCGATCATTTCCGGCGAGCAGATACACATAATATCCGTCAACTCCATCCGGGGAAACAGGAGCGCCCCATGTTAGAGAAGGCTTGCCATTAGAAGCAAAGTAGTCGCTAATCGACAGATTGGTGGGAGAACTCGGAGCGACGCCTTGATATTCGTAAGCGCCCGCGTCAACAGTGGCAACGAGTCGGTTTTGTCCTTTCAAGTCTTGAGACAGACGTTCTCCTAGAATGTCGACAGCGGCTGAATCAACGCCAATATTTATCGCGACGGATCCAGACGCAAGAGAATAATCCCCTTGAGAAGAATTAGCAAAGAGGGAACCGCCTTCGTAGACGACCGTTCCATTCCAACCAGTTCCATTTACAACGCTTCCAGAAATGGAAGCGCTTCCAAGAATGGGAGCCAACCCTTCATTGACAACAATGGAGTTTGCAACGCTAACCGAGTTCGTCGAGGGATTCGCATTATACAATGCCGCGCCCAATGCGGCGTTATCGGCAAGCGTTACATTGATGAGAGTCGCGAGAGAATCCTCGGAAACGAAGATCGTTCCATTCCCCTTCGAAGCGTTATTTACGATAAGAGAGTTCGAAACGACAAGGGACGGCGTCGTTTCAGCGGTCGCCGCCGACGTCTCAAGAGACGCCGAAGACGTTTCATCGCGCCAGGTCACGCGAGACGTCCAAGGTAAACCAGGCGTCGCGGAGAGGGGCGTTTCAGAATTAGAAATCGTGCTCACAAACAAGGTCTGCGAGGGATCGACGTTGATATGCTTTCTGGTTTGATCGCGCGGAGTCCAATCATCGTACATTCGAGTATAGCACGGGAACGTCCAGTCCTGATTCATCTGATAAATCGTCACGCTTACCGGTTGAGACGGATCAATCGCTTCAATTGTGACGACGTCCAGAAGAATCGCCTCTTCGAAACCAAAGTAGGGATCAGACGTGTAGACGACGATGAATTCATAGTCCCCGTTGTCGAGCAACTTATTCGTTCCAGCGGCGCGACAAAGATCGGTTCGTTCAGAAAAACTTGTAACGGTGGCGTTTTCGAGATGGAGTCGATATTCAACGCCCATGATAAAGTAGTTGTCGCCGGCGTTCCACACAGTTTCGGAGCTTCCGCTCCAGTCAAAATCCTGGAACCAAACCTGAACGGTCATCGGTTGAGTCGTGTCGACGATAGAGGGCTCAGGTATACCCTCGTCGTTGGCATAACCAATAGGACGTTTGGGAGACCCCTGAACATATTCGCTCTTGGCGTCGTCATACGTCATATTTGACAAAATCGCCGCAAGAGTCGACGAAGTCTGCTCCGCAATTGCGACGGTAAAAGTCGTTGACGCCGTATTCTTACCGTCAGTTGCAGTCACGGTTACAGTACGGGGCGTAAAGTCGTCTTCGCCATAGTAATCTTCATCGCCGATGAAGGTAAAGCTCAAGACGCCGTCCTCGCTAAGAACCGGAGCGCCTTTCAGGATAGCGCTATTCGACTCCGCAAGCTCATAAGAGAACGTCCAATTTCCAGAATTAACGTACTCCGAGAGATCGACGCTCAAAACCGAGCCCTTATTTCCAACCTGCTGAGGAATATCTTGCCACTCTGGAGCGGTTTCGTTTGACCACGTAAAGAAACCTTCATAAACAGCGCCGCCGTCCCCCTCCGACGTATTGTTTTGAATTACAGAATCCTGAACATACAGAGCGCCGCTATTCGCAATAGCGCCGCCCGCTACAAGCGCTTCATTTCCAGACAGAGTGACGTCCGTTAAGGTCAGAGTACCGGCGTTGGCAATTGCTCCACCGTAATCGGCGACGCCGTTTACAAGGTTAAACCCTTGCAAACTTACCTCGCCGTTCTTAATAGAAAAAACGCGCGAAAGGGCGTTCGCGTCGATCGTGACGTCTCCTCCCACGGCCTCAAATGTTACGGAACCGAATGAAGAAGAATCAATATCAATCGTGATCTCGTCGGCAGGGGACGAGAAAGTTATGTTCGACGAACTAACGCGAATAACGTCGTCTTCAGGAGTTTGGGCGGCTTCTTCGATTGCCTTCTTGATCGACTCAATCGAAATATAGTCGGCGTTGATATTGATATAGTTCGCAGTTTCCGCAACAGCGAACGCATTCGTAAAAACGTCGACGGCAAGCAACTGGCGCTCTTCTAGACTTTCCGTCATCAAACGACGCGGCTTCATTGAAGAGGGGGCGCGTTTATCCTTTAGACGAGAAGCGCCACTTACCCGCCCGTTAGCTTTTTGACCTTTATTGCCAAAGAACTGAAAAAAAGACGCCATTGATATTCTCCTTAACACGGAAGCCGGATCCCAACGCCTTATGGGCGCCCAGCACACATCTACAAAGCTAAATAAACCTTCCTGACTCCCAGTCAGAACAACTCGACACGCAAGGTGGACAAGGTTTTCATACGTAGCACGACGCATTCAAATTTTTCGGCGCTTGTGAAACGAAATTTTAAATCAAAACCTCGCTATCGTCTCAAGACGAGTCGTTAATCTCCCAATAAAAACGATTGCGCCGGTAAAACCAATTATTTCGTCAAGAAAGACTTCAACCGATTTTGTTTTTAGCCGTCCCTCTCAAACCTAAATTCCAGAAATGTGACTGAAAACTATTAATTCGTTAAAAAACTTTTTTTCATAAGTTACGGAGCGTCCAAATCCGCTCCGAGTCCACACTTCAACAGAGTTCTCTCATAACACCAGCAAGCAATACTAACCGGCAGTCGCCAGAGCCCCAATTTTCGATTTCACCCTTGGTAAAGTAATTTGAGTCAATATAATTGATTTAATCGTGACGATTCTCCTAAAGACTAAGACTAGTAGCATCCGATAAAACGAAAGCGCAGATTTCTGCGAATTTTCATTGCTCCTTTATGCAGTAAATTGATTAAGCGCATTTTTTCCTAATGCGTCTGTGTATATTCCGTGAGGTTACAATGCGTTACTCGTCGCTATTCCACTTGATTTTGTTAGCGCTCTCCGTTGCGCTATTCGCACCGACATGCGGTTTTGCTCAAACAAGGGAAACAAACCTATTTTCGGAGACGGGGTACGACTTCAAGGGTATTCCGCGCAATACGGAACCGCGCCACTCTTTCGTCTTTGTCAACAATGGCGCTAGTGATCTGACGCTCGTTTCCGCTCGTGTCAGTTGTCAATGCACGAAGGTTTTCATCCCCCAAAAACGCGTTTATAAGCCGGGAGAAAAAGGCGAAGTTGTCGCGCAAATAGACGGAGTACGTTTCACAGGCGTCCGCCACGTAACCGTTACGGTCACCTTCCAGCGTGGATCGACAATTTTCGAAGTTCCTCTCAATGTCACTGGAGTTATTATCGACAACGTTGCGTTGCGTCCACAAAAACTCACCTTCCTAATCGATCAAAACGAGCCGGGCGCGACAGCGACCAAAACGACGTTACAAATGTCAACAACGCCTCAATCTCGCAGTCAGCAGACCTTTGTCGTCTTTCCTGCCCGCAACGAGACCGTATCGCGCGTGCAATCGTCAAGTCCCTATCTCGACGTTAAAATTGGCAAACCGACGTTGACGGCGACAGGAACGCAAACTCCCTTGACGGTTTCTGTTAAGGACGACGCGCCGGCTGGCTACATTGACGCGACTGTGCAGGTATGGTCCAATGGCGCCTCCACCCCCTCTCCGCTTCTATTGAGCGTGACGGGAGTCGTTCGCGCGCCCCTTACCGTCTCGCCTAGCACACTCACCTTTTTCACGTCAGAAAAGGGCGAAAAGATCGTGAAAAATTTCACAGTTGCAGCCCCAAATGAATTCACCATAAAGGGCGTCAAGGCAATGACAAAGGCTTTGGAGTGCAAATACTCGCCTAAGGCTGTGCGTCCCGCAAAGGTTTGCGTGGTTCCTGTAACCTTTGATCCTGAATTATTGACGGAGGGTTTAGAACAAACCAAATTGAGAATTGAGACCACAGACGGTCGCGTTCTCTTCCTCGACGTTCAGATCTCATCCGGGAATTTTGCCCTAAAAGGGCTTTCCCCCACCCCAGTGACGACAGCGGAAAAGACGGTTGCGCAAACGATTAACGATTTATCGCAAGACAATCCTGATCCAACCTCCTATGAACAAGCTCAGCCTAGCGCTTGTGCTCGATACCGGCGTCGG
>CAKVCP010000120.1 GCA_934725735.1 uncultured Thermoguttaceae bacterium | reverse complement strand
CAAGCTTTCCCTGGACGGCGTCTTGAAGGATCGACTTTTTGAGCGCATCGGGGAAGGTTGCGTTAAGCGTCGTTAGCGTCGATTCCGCTTTGCCATATTCTTCCACTAACGGGAGGAGCTCTTCTAGCTTCGCCACTATGCGGCGCTGTTCCGCTAGGGGAGGAATGGGGATGAGCTGAGAGCGCAACCTCTCTTGAGTTATTTGATTAATTGTTTCCGTTCCTACGCCTTCCAATTGAGATCTAAAATAGTTAGAGTTCAAAAAAACGTGTATATATTTGTTGAATGGGCTACTAAATTTCGCCATGAAAGCGCCAAAAGCCATTCCATCCTTGTCAACGATAGCCGACTTCCCTACAAGAGCACGACTTCCGTTTCGTGCGCAGATGAGGAGATCACCTTTATGAATAAGAGCACGTTCAGGAACCGACGATTTGACTTTAATTATATTCTGATAACAAATTTTGTCTTTTTGGATATTATTTGAACGAAGGACAATAGTTCCATCCGTCTGACTTACGTCTTGAGGCTTATATGTAAGTCCAATGTTGGTATTTCCAACCTCCCCCAACCGCGCCCATTCCCAAGACTCAGGAATCTCGAACGGAATTTGTTCGGCGATGCAAACGGGGGTCGAATTATCGCGGCTCTCATAAGGCAAGTTATCGGAACCTCGAAAAATCACGGAAGAGTGTTTATCCTTCTTGATTTTCCCCTCTTTGACGAGTTTCTGCTTCTCTTCGCGAATCCGTTGCAAGAGGACGGACGCGGGTTCGTCGTTCGGGTCTTGAGGGACGAGAAGGCCCTGAACGGCCATCTGGAGAATCGAGTTTTTCAGTTGTTGCGAGGTCACGTGATACCTTTGATACCGAATTAGGAAAACGCGCGGAGTTGCGGCGCGGAGATTAGTCGTTGAGGTTTATGCCGAGAACGGCGGTGATCTTCTCGAGAATATGGTCGATATCCGCGTTGAGGCTCGCCCTCTTCTCCTGATATTCGAGAATGAGATCTTTCGGCGGAAGAATCTCTTCTTCCTTATGCGGATAGCCGCAAAGGTCAAGATTGTAGTTGCGCTCGACGAGCTCCTGCGCCGTATACGTTCGCGCCTTGTCAAATCCGTCCGCGACGATCGGGTGCCTATCCTTGAGCCATTCCCTCACGGGGTCAAAATGCTCGGGCAGGATCGGCTTGGTTTTCGAGAAATGTTTGTACCCTTCGGGCATGTCGAGTCGGTAGAATTGCGTCTCTTTTGTCGCGCCGTCGCGATTGAAAAAGAGAAGATTCGTCGTAATCGACGTGTACGGCGCGAAAACGCTCGCTGGAAGGCGGATGATCGTATGGAGGTTGAACTCCGAAAGAAGTTTCTTTTTAATCTGCAATTTCGCAGAGTCTGTCCCGAAGAGGAACCCGTCGGGAAGGACGACGCCCGCGCGCCCCTTTTCCTTGAGGCGATACATGATGACGGACATAAAGAGATCCGCAGTCTCCGAACTCTGCAAATCGGAAGGAAAAAACCGCTTAATCTCTTCCTTCTCCGATCCGCCGTACGGGGGATTCATCAGGATAACGTCGAAACGATCGGCGTCGGTATAGTCAAGAACCTTCTTCGCAAGGGAGTTCCCATGCTCGATATTCGGCTCGTCCAGGTCGTGCAGAAGCATATTCGCCACGCAGAGCTGATACGGGAACGACTTCTTCTCCATTCCGTAGACAGATTCGTTCCACGCCTGCAACTCCCCCGTGGTTCCCTGGAGCGCTTTGGGTCTGAGCGCCTTGAGCCAGCTCGTGAGGAAACCTCCCGTGCCGCACGCAAAGTCCGCCATCTTCTCCCCGATCTGAGGGTCGATCAACTCGACCATGAAGTCCGTAACCGCGCGAGGCGTGTAGAATTCGCCGGAAGAGCCCGCGCTTTGAAGGAGTCGAAGAATCGTCTCGTAAACCTCGCCAAACGCGTGAGTGTCCTTTTGACTCTCCAGAGGAATCGCGTCTATCTCGTTCGCGACCTGCCGTAAAAGAACGCCGTCCTTCATGTAGTTGTGCGCGTCCTGAAAGATATTCTTCACTACGCGATGCTTCACAGGGCTTTCCGACGTAACCTGAAGCCCCTTCAATCGAGGAAAAAGCGTGTTGTTGACAAAATCGAGGAACGCGCCCCCCGTCATTCCTTTTCCGCCTTGATTCGCGCCCCAATAGCGCCACCGCAAATCGGGAGGAATGATCGACTCGTAACCGTCAAGCTCCCAATCTTCCTCTTTCGCGTCGTAAATCTTCATGAAGAGCATCCACGACAGCTGCTCGATTCGCTGCGCGTCTCCCTGAACCCCGGAGTCCTGCCTCATGATATCCCGAATTCGCTTCGTAAAACTTGATAGATCGCTCATTTTCCTTTTAGACGGCCTCCTCGGCGTAAATTTCACGTTCCAGAAGGCGAACCGCCTCCAAATACTTCTCTTTGCCCCCGAACATCCGAACGATCACGCTCGGTTTGCCATATTGCGCAAACGGCTCAAAATTGAGAACGGCAATATCCTCAATCTCATAGATTCCATGATCCCGATATCTTTCAAGAAGCGCTTCGAGAACATTGCGCGCTTCTCCTCCATATCGGCTAAAGAAATCGCGTTTCTTGACCCTGTTGACGCGTTCCTGACGCGTCAGCGCCTTTTGATCGTACGCGACGTGGCAGATAAAATCGAAATCGTCGTAGTCCGACATACCCTCTTCAGCCTTCAACGCGTCGAGATCGAGTCCCGCCTCCGCCAAAAGTTCGCGAATCGTCTTCTTCTTCTCCATCTGCGACCACTTGCAAATGAAGTCGTCGAGCGTCGCGTATTCGCCCTGAATATTCCGACGCGTAAAATCGACGACGCTCACCGTCGACAAGGTTCCGTCCGTATTGTAAACGCGGACAATCTTCTGCAGAACGCAGACGGTGCAGCCGTTACGGTCGACGATCGGTTTGTACTTCGACTCGAGTTCCGGCTTAGGCTCCGCGTCGGGGGTTGGCGCTCCCGAACCCGACTTCCCTGCTCCTCCCTTTCCTCCGGAGCCGGAAAATTCAGGCTCTTGAATCGGCTCTCCGTCCCAAGCCGGATCCGCGAAAAGATGCGTGACGTTGCGAAAATCCATCACCATGAAATGCGTTTTTCCTTCGTCGAAGCGCAAACGCGTACCGCGCCCAAGAATCTGCTTGAACTCCGTCAGCGACGAAATATTCTCGTCCAACGCGATGAGTTTCGTCATTTTGCAGTCTACGCCCGTCGTCAAGAGCTTCGACGTCGTCGCGATCACCGGAAATTTTTCTCCCACGGAAGTGAAATAATCCAATTTCGATTTCCCGTAGGCGTCCCCTCCGGTGATACGCACCACGTAATCCGGATTCTCCTTCATCATATCGGAGTTGAGATTGACCAACTCTTGCCGCATCCTCAGCGCGGCCTCCTCCGTCGCGCAAAAGACGATCGTCTTCGCCATTCGATCCGTCTTCTTGAGATAGTCGGTGATCGTTTCCGCCACCTGACGCGTTCGATCTAAAAGCGAGATGTTGTAGTCGTAATCGACGTTGTTATAGATTCTGTCGGGGATCAGTTCCCCCTCGACGTCGCGTTGCCCTTTATACGGTCGCCATCCGTCGCCGATATTGAGCGTCACGTTCATCACCTTGAAAGGCGCAAGGAAACCGTCGTCGATCCCTTGTTTTAGGCTATATTGGTAGATCGGTTCGCCGAAGTAGTCGATATTTGAAACGTATTTGGTTTCTTTCGGGGTCGCCGTCAATCCAATCTGGACGGAGTCCGAAAAATACTCGAGTATTCGACGCCAATTGCTGTCTTCCCTCGCCGAACCGCGATGGCATTCGTCGACGATCACCAGATCGAAGTAGTCTGGAGGGAACAAATTCCTTAATTTTTCGATTCCCTTCTCGTCGACGATTCTTTCCTCAAGCTTTTCAGAATCCTCGTTTTCCGATTCTTCTCCCCCCATCAACTGTTGATAGAGCGCAAAATAGACCTGATATGAGGTCAGAACCGCAGGATTGCGCACGTCCGCCGCATAATTCACCTTGTGAACGACGCTTTCAAGGGGCGCAAAACCTTCGTCCTTCGACTGATCCACGAGAACGTTTCGATCGGCAAGATAGAGAACCTTCTTCACCACGCCGCTTGTTAAAAGACGATAGACGATCTGAAACGCGGTAAACGTCTTCCCCGTTCCCGTCGCCATCGCGAGCAAAATCCGCTTTTCACCACGCGCGACAGCGTCGACCGTGCGGTTAATCGCAATCCGTTGATAATAACGCGCCGCGTGCGTCTGACCGTCCGTATAATACGGCGTGTCGTTGATCTTCGAAACCTCCTCCGACATGTGTTTTCCAGTCGTCAATCGCGCGCGCAACTCCTCCTGAGTCGGAAAATGATCGAGGGGAAATTCGCGCTCTTTCCCCGTTAGAAAATCATACTCCACAAAAGATTCGCCATTGGAGCTATACGCAAAGGAAAGATCCATCATTTGCGCATACTCTTTCGCCTGCTGAAGACCATGAGCGGGGGGAAACTTCTTCGATTTAGCTTCGACGACCGCAAGAGGAATCCCTGATTTGAAGAATAGAAGATAATCCGCGCGTTTTCCATTGCCGCGACACGGCTTATTTCCACGAATATCGACGCGTCCCGCCGTGATCTGATATTCAAGACGCATGCAATCTTTTCCCCAGTTTCGCTCCAGAGCGGGGGTAATATAAAGACGCTTAACGTCTTCTTCTGAAAGTTCGTGAAATGAATTGACGGGACTTATGCAAGAGGTCATAACATGATCTTCCCTGCGACAAGGACAATGGAACATGGCGCCAACTTCGGCTCTCTTCATTTTTCACGCGTCGGGGCGAAGGTCAATAAGCGTCGCGCCTAAATTACGTAAAAATTCCGCCGACGCCAAGCGCGTCGGTATGCGAAATCTCCGTCCGTCTATAAAGCGCGCGTCTCTTGCCGCGGTCGGCTAATCACGAGATACGCGGCGACGCAGACGATCACGGAGACGAGAGAACCTAGCGCGGTGGCGATTCCCATCGGGAGGAGCGTGTCTGGAAACAGCTGAGACGTCAGATAGACGCCGGGAACGCGCACGAGCGAAATCGCGACGATATTGTGCAAGAACGACAACCCCGATTTTCCGAGCGCGCAGAAGTAACCGCTAAAGCAGAAGTGGATCCCCGCGAAAATGCAGTCCCAGACGTACCCGCGAAGATATTGGCCCCCCGCGACGATCACCGACGCGTCGGGAGTGAACCAACCGACGACTGGCTCCGCGACGCAAAGAATGACGCCGGAGACGACGATCCCATAGCCCGCCGCGATCATGATCGCATAACAAAGCGTGTCTTTTGCGCGCCGCAACTTCCCCGCGCCGATATTCTGCGCCCCCAACGCCGAGACGGTCGAGAGCGTCGCCGAGGGCGTCAGGAAGAGGAAGCAGATGATTTTCTCGACTATTCCCACGGCGGCGGCGTCCGTTAGACCGCGCATGTTGGCGATGATCGTAATGATTATAAACGCAATCTGAATCAATCCGTCCTGAAGACTGATCGGGAACCCGATTTTCAGGATCTTCCCCATAATCGCTTTCTGCGGTCTGAAATCGCGCATAGAAACGCTCAGACCCATCCTTTTCTTGCCGATATACGCGAGGGAGACGATCACGCTAATCGTTTGCGAAAAGGTCGTTCCAAGCGCCGCGCCTGCGGGGCCTAGCCGGAAAAAACCGATAAAGAGATAGTCGAGAAGGATATTCCCGACACAGGCGACCGCGACGAAGTACATCGGGCTCTTCGAATCTCCCATTCCTCGAAAGATGGAGCTGACGATATTGTACGCGGTGATGAAGGGAACGCCGATGAAGCAGATCGTCAGGTACGCGACGGTTCCCGAAACCGCTTCGCCGGGAGTCGACAAGACCGAGACGATCGGCTTCACAAAGAGGAGAAGAACGCCCGCGAGCAAAATCGAGAGGATCATGAAGAGGGTCGCAGAATTCCCGACGTTGAGCGCGGTCTCTTTCTGATTCTTCGCCCCGACCGCTTGCCCAATGCAGACCGTCGTTCCCATCGCCAACCCCACGATCATGACCGTCAGCATGTGCATGATCTGACTTCCAACCGAGACCGCCGTCGTGCTCGCCACCCCTTCGAACTGACCGATAATAAACAAGTCAGCCACGCCGTACAGAACTTGCAGAAAGTACGACAATAAATAAGGGATCGAAAAGAAAACGATGTTTCTAAACACGCTCCCAGAAGTCAAGTCTCGTTCCAAAGGTTGGCGGCTCCTTTCCAATCGGCGGTTGCAGAACTAAAACAAACAATCGTGCATTTTACCAAATGGGATAAAAGCGCATAGACCGAAACGTCGTCGACCACTTCTCTGAAGCGGGGAAAATCTTTCGACGGCTCAACTCCGAAATAAGACTCCAGGGCTCGTTTCGGCGAGTCTCTAGAACAGATATCGCCAAGATTATCCACGCCGACATCCACGCCGACATCCACGCCGACATCCACGCCGACATCCACGCCGACATTCACGCCGACATTCACGCCGACATCCACGCCGACATTCACGCCGACATTCACGCCGACATTCACGCCGACATTCACGCCG
>CAKVCP010000119.1 GCA_934725735.1 uncultured Thermoguttaceae bacterium | reverse complement strand
CCAATAGGTCGGCGTCTTCAATCGCAATGACCCGAGCTTGTGCAAAAAGGCTGCGAAAAAGTTGCATTTGATCTCTCCGGAGGGCGTCAACTAACGCTCTCGAGAATTCTAATGCGGAGAGGTAATAAAGAGTTTTTTGGGGTTCAAGCGTCCGTCGACTTTGACAGATTCCTTCAATAATCTTGGTTTTTCCCGTTCCTGTAGGACCATAGAAAACTAAAGGGGTCAAAAAAGAGCAACTTTCTAGTTTGTCGTAGGAGACTACTCTAGGACACTCTTTCGTCAAAGACGAATCTCCGGAACGAAGAGACTGCTCTTGGGGAAAAAGCCGATCGATCTTTCCTGCCGACGCAGCCGTGAGCATGAATTCGACGTCGGCGCGAGTCGTTTCAATGCGTTTATGAAGAGACGAATCAAGCGAAGACGCGCCAAGAGGACGGTCGAAGACGGGAACCCCGTTGACCGCTAGCCTAAAGGCTAACTCCATCAGTCTGTTTTCGGGCCCAATAAGGACGCCTCCAAGGAGCTCTTCTGAAGAGAAAAGAGAGGCCTTCAGATGCTGGGCGCCTTCTTCTGTCGGCGTAGGAAAAGAAGGAAGTTTGAGAACTCGAAAGTTGGAGTAGGAGTTTAATGTTTCCAAGGTAATCCGCTTAATGTTCGAAGAGGACGCGTTAGTTCCTTTGGTTGGGCTCTTGGGGAAGAAACTCTACGTCGATGGGTTCGTCCTGGGTTGGAACTGGATACTGAACGAAATCATTCGCGTTGGAGTCATAATCAAGATAACGTTGAGAGTTGGTTTCGTATTGGGCGTTGTCTGTCTTAAAACTCCACGTTCTGAAGACTGAAAAAGCTCCGTTAGCGCCGCTATAGAGATCCACTTTGCTCCACTTAATCAACTTTAAGAGGATAGATCGCGTGAAGGGGATTAGTAGTAGAAGTCCAAGCACGTCGCTGACAAAGCCCGGCATGATGAGGGCAAACGCCCCGAGATTACCAAAAAGATAATTCTTTAATACGTTTGTCGGAGATTGAGAAGCGCTAAACAACGGCCCCTTCCGTTGGAGCTTTGCAATGCCAAATCCAAGCGCTGTGGTACACAGGCTTATCAGGAGCGCCGTACTCCAAGAGGTTGCATGAACAACCAGTAGGAAAGCGGCAATCTCTATAAATGGAAATAGCAAAAACACCGTCAAAAACATTCCGTAGAACCTCTAAAGTCGGGCGCTAGTAGTCTAAGCGTTTGTCATCAACGGCCTAGAGTAACTTAGGAAGTCAGCTTATTTAGGCGACGCCCCTTTTGATTCGTCAGATTATATACGAATCGATCTTTTTTTCAATTAACCTAGCGAACAAGCTACCGTCACGGAGGGAATTAATACAAGATGCTTCTATGAGGTAGTTCATTTGATTAGAAACAACGCTAGTTTAGTAATAATCGGAATAAACCTCAAAAAATAACTAATTGAGAATTCTCGTGCAGACGATAAGTACGATAGGCCTATTTTGGAGGCTTGGCATATTGGTTTTGTGGAACATGAGTTTTTCAGACAGAAAACAAGAATCGTTTTCTAACAAATCGTTAGAGAAAGAAGTCGCATCATGAGCAGGAATACGTTAAATAAGCGGCGCAGCGTGCACATTGCAGCATTATTGTCGCTGCTCTTGACGGCGCCAACCGGCGTTGAGAATTGCTGGGGACAGGCGGCTGGTTTTGCCCAATCTCGTTCAGAAGCTCCTGCCACGGCGGAAAGCGGATCACGGAAGAGTTTTCTTTCTTCCCTTAATCCATTCAGTCGAACGGCGGAATCCGAGGTTCCCCTGATCGATTCGACGACAATTTCTCAACCGGTGGCCACAAATATGCCGCCAAGTTCGCTTGTCGCGCCGAGGACTTTTCCTGCCGAGTCGACGATGAGAGTCACCGCCCCGTCAACGCAAACCTCTAAACTTCCCGCTACAGCGAATCCGTCCGTACCAAATACGGTAAGCGCGGGCAATACGGCTTTGTCGTTGAGACGAGGTCTTGCCGGCGCTGGTAGCGTTTCATCTAGCAAACGCGCGCTGTCCACTCGCACGTCGACTGGCGGCGTTGCGTCGCTTCTCCTTGACGAACTGGAAGAAGAGCAAGGCGGCGAACTTCAAGAAACGACGTCGAGCTCCAATGTTCAAAGCGCGACTCGAAAGCCCGTGAGAAATAGCCTAAGAGGCGACGCTTTCCCCTCTTCGCTAGAACTTTTGTCTGATGAAAACGGCGAGTCTGGCGAAGTGGACGGTTCTTCAAAATCTGACGAAGAAGGAAAAGCCTTTGGACGATCCAACGCTAAAGGCGCGGTCATTTCAACGGAAGACGAAGAGATTGACGAAGTTGATTCTGCGTCGTCTTTGGACGCGAACGACGAAGTTTTTTCCGCAGAAGAGGAGAATGACGATAAGAGTCCCGCTATCATTTCTGATTCAGACGACGCGCTTCACGAAAGCGAGCCCGGCGTTTTGCCGTCGCAGACGTCTTTTCAGAGGGACGAATTACCGACGGAACTCCCTTCGGAACCGAAGTCGTTTGAACAGATTGACGACCGACTTGACGACGTTCTTACGCCTTCCTCGAACGTCTCGTCCATGAAGGAAATGAAGGAGATTTCTAAGGGAATTAGAGCTGGAGAAGACGCCATTTCTCTTGGTCGAACTCCCAATATTGAGATCAATACCCTCGGCCCAAAGAAACTTACCGTAGGGCAATCGTCCACATACACGTTGAGAGTTCGAAACGTGGGTTCAGAAACTGCGCGTAAACTCGTGGTGACGACGGATCTTCCTGAATCGGCGAGCGATTTGAAAGCGAACCCGAGCGTCGGAGAGGCTTCTTTCCAGACGAGTAGCGCGCGAGGCTCCGATCGTGTGTGCGTTTGGGAAGTTGGCGCGTTGGAACCCGGCAAGGAACAAACGCTTGCGTTGACATTAAAACCGACGAAACGCGCGGCGTTTTCCCTTGTGAGCAACTTCGATTTCGAACGATCAACCGCCAGCGCCGAGGTTGAAGTTCAAGAACCGATCTTGGAAGCGTTGATAGAGGGACGCGACTCCATCGAATGGGGAGTCGAGGATCGATACAGAATTCGTATTCGCAACGTCGGAAACGGCGACGAGGAGGAAGTGCGAATCAATGTTTCGACCGGCGAGAATAACGCGTCGCAAATGCTCGGCGTATTAAAAGTCGGGGAAGAGAAAGTTATCGAGATGAGCGTGAAGACGGTCTCTAACGAATTCTTTACGATCAACGTAGAAGCCGTCGGCTCATACGGGGTTTCCGCTTCTGCAAGTAAAAGAGTCGCAACTCTAAGAGGTCAACTGAACGTTGAGGTCGAGACTCCGGAACTTCAATTTGTCGAAGGAGAGTTTGAAGCGCTTGTTCACGTGACGAATATCGGAAACGCCACGCTTCAAAATGTGGACGTGGTCGCTCAGATTCCTTCCGGCGTTGAGATTCTGAGTTGCTCGAATCAGGCGCGTCGAAACGACGAAAAGCGCCGCGTGTATTGGATTGCTCCCTTTATCAGGCCTAACGAAGAAACAACGTTCAGTCTTCGTTGTCGGATTATGAATGCGGGCACGGCCAAATTTGAAGCGGTTGCAGTCGATCAATCCGGCCTAGTCGCGCAAGCTCGTTCAACCGTAAACGTCGAGTCCATAGCCGTTCTTGCAATGCGTGTGAACGCGCCGAAAGAACCTGTCGCCGTAGGTCGACGATGCGTTTATGAGTTAGTCGTTGAAAATAACGGCACCAAAGACGCGCGAGATATTAACACCGGAATCTTCCTCGGTTCGGGTATGAAGCCGATTGAGGTGGAGAATGAACGCGGTTACGTGTATGAAGAGGATTCGAAAGTTCTCTTTAAGAAAATAGACTGTCTTCGCGCAGGCGAATCCATAGCGTTTCGCATTGAAGCGGAAGCTCTGGCTCCAGGCAATCAAAAAGTGCAAGCCATGCTACAGTCCACAGCGGAAGACGTGAGCTTGTTAAGCGAAGAAACGACGTATTGTTATGCGAGGCGTCTTAATAGCTCTCGCGGGAATCGCACAGTCGACGTTGAAACGATGACGGCTGAAAGACCGGATTCTTCTTCAATGTTGAAGTGACTCGATTTGTGGGTAAAAGCCGTCCCTAATTATGGGGACGGCTTTTTTATCATTCCTGTAGTGAAGGTAATTTGAACTCCCCTTGACATGGTCGTTCTTCAATATAGAATCTTCCCAAAGAGGTTATGGCGAGCTCTGACGCTTTGGCGTTTAGGAGTTAGGGCTCTGGCTCTGATTTAGTTTCAACGGGCGACATGAAGATGTGTTTTCTTCCCGGCATAATCGAGTCTTTCATAGAAGCCTTGGCAAATAATCGACATTGTTCGCCGTTGATTGAACTTTGACATGCGCTTGATTGCGTATTTCCTTAAACTTTAGGCGTTTGCGTTTCTTTGTAAGAATGCGCTTACGTTTCTTTTGCTTTTTGACGAGTGTGCCCAATGCATAGCAGTAGCGATGAGAATGGAAGGAACGACGGTTCTTCGTTTGATGTTTCCCATAGAACGCAGGATCAAGCGCGCGTAGTAAACGCGGGGCGAAACGCTGTTGGGCGTAATGCGGTTTCTCTTTCCGGCGGCGCAGGTTCCCGTGCAGTGAATGAGAAAGGGGGCAGCAAGGTTAAAGACCTTCTAAGTAATATAAATGGCATTTTGGGAAAAAATTTTTCCCTGAAGGATTTGGAACCGCTCCTGAACAAGGTTAACCAAGTTCTTAATAAAGACTTTCCACATAAAACGCTTATCGCTGCCGTTGAGTTTGATTTATTTTGCGAAGAAGTTTTCTCTAATCACGGCGAACCGAACGTCAAGGATTCAGACCTGATTCGTTTTCTTCGCGAGGCAAATAAGGATGAAGACGCTCAAGACGTCGACGCCGTTTTGGGAATTTTGTTTTTCTATTGCGGCGGGACGTTTGTTGTCGATCCCGGCAAGAAGAAGCTTGTTGACGTTTTGGAAAGGAGAAAAGAACGTTGGGCAGGGCGCGATTTTTATCTTAGCAAGCGCCCTTCCGTGAAAAAAGATTACGATGAATTCGTTGAGAAGAAAGGACTTGACGTAGGCGCAAGCGTCGCTTATTCTTTTCAGGCTCCATGCGATTCCTTCATGCTTTGCGGGGACAAGGCGTCCGAGGGTATTTTTTCAGAGTCAGACGACGCTCAGCAAACGCCCGCGCCTTGGGAAGCCCCCGTTCTCAAGACCATAGAGGAAGCTCGTAGGTACTTTGACGATATTTCGCGTTTGAAGGCGGATGATTTATCAGTTCTGCGCCGCCTCCTTTATCTTTCTTGGCGCGACGTTTCTACCGAGTCCTTAGACTCCTCCTTGACGGGGCGCATTGCCGACGCAGTCAAAGCTGTTTTCGACGGTTCTTCCCCTTTCGATCTACAGACGCTTTCATCGTTCTATGCGAGTCTGAGTGAAGAGACAAACCTCAGGGACGTCGATGAAGTTGTTTTTGACTCCATAACTGCATACGCCCTTACATGCGTTGAAAGGTTGATGAGACCGAACAATGAAGCGGAGGAGATCGATTCGGACTCTGACTTCAGCGCGGCTTATCCGGTTATTGCGAGGTTGGTGATTTCTAAAGACTTCGACGGAAAACCTATTGACGTCGATGATCGCTTGGCGACTGATTCTTTCTACCAGTCTTTTGTCAAAGAAGTAGGCGATCCAAAACTTGTTACCAAACTCGAACTCGAAAGAATTCTTTTACAAACGGAAGGCGTTTTTTCTCCAGATTCGATACAGAAACGACGCAGCATAAAGGAGCTTTCTCGTCCAGATTTTATCAGGAGGATTTTGTGCGAGGAGTATCCTCAAGGATTGAACATCACTTCCGCGTCTGAATTGGAAGGATTTAGGGAATGGGGACGTCATTATGACGTTGAATGTCTCGAGAAAGAAGATCAAGCGTTACGCGGCGATATTTGCCGTTATGCGATAGTCGTCGACGGTTTTGCTTACTCCATACCTGAGCCTGTTAAAAGTAAGGTTAAGCAGGCGGTAACCGTCTTCATGAATTATGGTCATATCGTTTATTATGAAGATTTTTTCAAAAAGAACGAAGCGTCGATCGGTCTCAAAGACAACGTTGTCAACTGGCGAGTGTTGCGTACACTCTTGGCAGGTTGCTTTAAAGACTACACTTTCTACGAATATTATTTAGAGAAAGACGCCTCTGAAACCGAGAAAGATTCTTCCAACATCTCTGAAAGCTTAGAAATCCGCAAAGAAATCAAGAAATTCTGGGGCGATTTCAGTACGGCGCATTCGGTGGAGGAAATTGCGCGTAAAGTTTATATTCCTTTGGAACGCGTCTCATATGTTCTGAATAACGATAGTACGTTTGAACCTACGGAGAACGACATGTTCCGAGCGGGCGACGACGTTCAAGATCGCGTTTCGATTGAGAAGGGATTTGCTAAAGAGTTTAAGTCGGCGGAAGCGGACGTCAAATGGGGAGTTGACGGTAAAGAGTTAACGTCGATATTGAAGGAGAGATGCAAGAAGCTTTATGTCGACGGCGGAGCCCTTCGACCTTCTAGGACGACTCCGGCGTCGAGTCCCGTTTCTCCGCTGAATAGAGAACGCGTTGTTGAGAATGATGGAATTAAGATTGACCAGAAGCCGGAGGCTCCAAAG
>CAKVCP010000118.1 GCA_934725735.1 uncultured Thermoguttaceae bacterium | reverse complement strand
CCGCCAACCTTCCGACGCCGCGTGAAAACACAAGACGCCCGGGGCTTACGCTCGGGCGTCTTTTTTATTAGGCGATCGCTTCGTAAATCGCGACGAATCAATAGTTTTCAGCGGCGATTTCGAAGTAGCTCTGCGGATGCGCGCAGGTCGGGCAAATCTCGGGCGCCTTCGTCCCGACGACGATGTGACCGCAGTTGCGACATTCCCAGATCTTGACTTCGCTCTTCTCGAAGACCGCAGCCGTCTGGACGTTCTTCAATAACGCGCGATAGCGCTCTTCATGACGCTTTTCAATCGCGGCGACAAGGCGGAACTTCGCGGCGAGCTCGACGAACCCTTCTTCTTCCGCCGTCTTCGCGAATCCTTCGTACATATCGGTCCACTCGTAATTCTCACCCTCGGCGGCGGCGAGAAGGTTCGCGTCCGTCTTGCCGATTCCGTTGAGCTCCTTGAACCACATCTTCGCGTGCTCGCGTTCGTTCTCCGCCGTCTTGAGGAAGAGGGCCGAAATCTGCTCGTATCCTTCCTTCTTCGCGACCGACGCGAAATACGTATACTTGTTGCGCGCGCCAGATTCGCCCGCGAACGCCGCTTCAAGGTTCTTCTCCGTCTGCGTTCCAGCGTACTTCGTCGTCTGCGCCAACTTGTCTCCCTGCGCCTTGCAACGCGGGCAAACCGGGGTTTCGCCGTCTTTTGCTTCAAAGATTTCGCCGCAGACTTTGCACTTATATTTCGCCATCTTAAAATTCCTCCCTTGCGGTGGGTCGATACGGATAGATTTACGCCGCGTCCCGATCATGCGCGGGCGTCTACGCGAGCGTCTCACCCTATTATTAGTAAAAACAAGAGAAAATCAACTCGTCAAAGGGTCGAAAGTTTCAAAATATTGCAAAATAATCCTATATAGTTCTAAATATCATTTATTCCCAATATATGGGCGCTTCTCCCGGCACGACTAAAAGGTTTTGCCGAGTTTTTTCAAAAAATTCCAACTTCTCCCCAAAAGATTTATTGCGCCTAGTAAGCTTCGTGTTAAGATTCAAGACGTTCAGGAGGAATCACCCATGGCTGAGTTACGTCAAGGCGATCGCGGTTCCGCGCGACGCGTCGTCGATCTTCATTCCCACGCGCTCTTTGGTCTCGACGACGGTCCGCGTACTATCGACGAATCGCTGGAAATTCTGCGTCTCTTGCGCAACCAAGGCGTCGCCGACGTCTTCTGCACCGCCCATAGCTGGGGCGCCGCTACGAAATATTCCGAACATTTCGCGCAGCTCCAAGCCCAAATCGCCTCCAAGGGGCTCGACGTCGCCATTCATCCGGGGATGGAAATCTTTTGCGATCCGGGACTCGTCTCTCCTATTATTCGCGCTCTCGATCTGGGCGGGTATCAAACCCTTGCGGGCACAAACCGCATCCTCCTCGAATTTCCGCGCGATATTCACCCCAAAGCGGTCTGCGTTTGCGTCAAACGATTCCTCGAATTTTCCGAGTATCGCCCCGTAATCGCCCACGTCGAACGCTACGATCTCCTCTCGCGTTCCCCCGCGGTCTTCACCGTCCTGAATCGCGACGAAATCGAACTGCAAATCAACGCGTACAGCCTCGCGCAAGAGCCGAAAGAAGAAGTTCGCGCCTTTGCGCGGCGTCTTCTCTCCGAAAAGCTCGTCTCTTTCCTCGGCACCGACTCGCATCGACTCGATCATCGGCCCCCCGAGGCAAGCGAAGGAGTTCGTTACCTCTATGAGTCGTGCGATCCCGTCTATGCGGACGCGGTCGCTTTCGGCAACGCCGAGCGCGTCTTTTTGCAGCGTCCTGCGGCGTGATCTCGCGCGCCTTTTGTTCCCGGCGTTAAATGGGAAAAAAAGGCGTTGTCTTTTCATCAATTCTTCATAATCATCATATAGACTTGCTTGCGCGTTTTAGACGCTTCGCGGGTAAGTTAAGCTGAATTGAGACGCGGGGGGATTCGCGTCGTTGGAAGGATGAAGAAAAGATGAAAATATCGACTAAGGTTCTCAAGCGCATAGTAAATTTGACGCTCTGCGCGGTCTCGGGCGCAATCCTTGGGCGTCTCGCCGTCCGGGCGGGATTGAACCTCATTTTTGGGGGCGATCTCTTCGGAGGCGACCTTCTATGACCTTGCGGCGCGTTCTTCGCTACGTCTCAAGCAAAATTCTCTGGGGCGTCGTCTACCTGGTCGTCTTTCTCGTCTCCTTCTGCGGCTCCGCGATTCAAAAGATGAGCGTCGACCCTCTGCGCGGGGCGTACAGCGCGTCGACGAAAGAAGTCGGCGCGATCTATCGCAACCTTTCCTACGGGGCCGAGGAATCGAGCCGATTCGACCTATATCTTCCGCAAGACGCGACGCGGCGTCATTACGGGCTCGTCGTCGCGTTGCAGTCGGTCGATCTGGCGTCGGGAAATAAGGAGGACTTCGCGGAGCTCCTGCAATGGTTTGCGTCGAAGGGGTACGTCGTCGCGGGGATCAATTATACCCTTGACGGCGGAGAGTACCCGACGACGAACCTCTCTCGACAGTCTCAAGAGCTCAAAACCGCGATTCCTCAGGTTGTGGCGGAAGCGCGCCGTCGCGGTTTTGCGGTCGACAGAATGGCGATAACGGGGCGTAGCGCGGGGGGAACCCTCGCTCTTCTCTACGCGTATCGCGACGCGAAGACCGCGCCTGTCCCCGTCAAATTCGTCTTCGAGACGTCGGGGCCCGCGAGCTTCCGCAGCGAAGACTGGAACAGAGTCGCTCCCGGCGCGATTTCCTCGGGGGTGGCGGCGCTCTTCAGTCGCCTCTCGGGGGAAGAGATCACGACGGAGTCGATCGTCAACGACGCGTACTCCGCGCCGATGCGCAATATCGCCCCCGACAAGTGGGTCGACGCCGATTCCCCCGCGACGCTCCTCGCGCACGGCGCCAAAGATAAGCTTTGCCCCGTCGACTCCGCGCGAAGACTCGTCGCCGAGCTGAAAGAGCGCGGGACGTCGCACGATTATTACGAGTTTCCCCATTCGGGACACGCGCTTCAGAACGATCGAATCCTCCTCCAGGCGTATATGGAGAAGCTCGAAGATTACCTCTGGAAATATATGCCGAACTACTGAGCGCGGCATGTGGCGCGATTATCCCGCGCCTCGTTTTCCGGAGCTTTTCCCATGCGCGTCGCCTCAGGAACGCCGTCGCCGCCGACTTAGACGATTCCGCATTACTCCATCTCTTCCGTATACCGACATTTCGGATAATTGTCGCACCCCCAGAACTGCGAGCCCGCGCGAGCGCCGCGCTTCGCCCTCCTCAACACGAGGGTTCCCCCACACTGCGGACACACGCGTTGGGCCTCGACGCTCGATTTTGGTTGCGATTCCTTACATTGCGTCGCCCTTGATTGCGGCTCGTTTGAATACGTCTTCTTGGATTTCATCGCCGCGCTTTGCGGGGCCTTTTCTTCAGAAGCGGCGGTGTTCTCTTCGAGGCGTTTCCGGATATTCTCGATATGCCGCGCTTTGACGTCGTCGCCGACCTGAGTGAACGGGCGGAGGAACTGGTAGACGGTTTCGATTTGGGAGGGTGAGAGGAGGTCTTGCGTCTCGCGCTCGTAGACGTCAAGGACGGCGCGTCGGAGTTCGTCGCGCTTCACGACGCGTATATCCGCGCTCTCGACGTCGATCTCCTTGAGTTCGCAGCGCTCCGAAAAGACGATGATCGATCGCGTCGGGTACTCTTCGCCGACGAACGCGACAAGGTTGCGGATATGCGTCCGATTCTGCATGATCGGGTTGTAGAAGGACTCTTTCCGCGTCCCGTTCCCCGAGGGAAGAACCTGCGTCCAGTTCCGCTGCGACTCCTTCCCGAAGATCCACCCGCCGTAGTTCTTACTCTCGAAGACGAAGATCCCCTTGCGGCTAATCATCATCAGATCGATCTCCGTCGTCTCCCCGTTCTTCTTGGGAATATAGAGGTTGAACAAAAACTTCGCGCCCTCCTTCTCAAACTCCTTCAGCGCGTCGTACGTCAGATACTCCCCATACTTTCCCTTATCCATCCACACCGATAAGAAGGGCTCCCCCGTCAGGCGTCGATACGAACTCTCCCGATACCCTTTCGCGCAAAAGAAAAAGAGCCCGCCCCCGACGAGAATCAAAATCAAGAGCAATATAATCAAAATAGAGAACGATATGAGCGAACCGTGCGCGCTCCGGAATAGGGAATGAGTTAATAGCGTGAAAAGATCCATCGTACGTCGCCTTTTTGCGCGTTAAATCGCGGAGATCGCGGTCGACTCGCCGCGCGAAGGATGCGCGAAAGTCCGCCGCCGCGTTTGAGAGGGTGAAGGTTCTCCTTCGTTATATCATACGAACGCGGGCTGTAAATGAAAGATAATGCCGACGACTGGTCGGCGTTGAAAAGAACTCCGCGCCTTGTTGACGATTCTTTTTGATTATTTTGAAAGCCTTCGTAAGCTCCAAAGCCGAGGATATACGCAACGATAGGAATCAATAAATCCCAATCCTCTTATACGGATAAATCTAGCGGCAGATTCGAAATATCTTTGAGGCGCTTGCCAGCAACGGAGAAGGGAGGGCAAGGGACTCCGCCGGCTAACAAATCGACGCCTTTATATGGACGCCCGTCAAAATCATGGACGTCGGCGCAAACGACGTTCCATTCAGGACGGTTCTGCTTCAAAACCTTACAGTATTCTTCTTCATACTCGACCAGCGCACATGAGCAAAACCAGCCATTGCAAGACCCAAAGCCTGTCCGCCAGCTCCTGCACATATCTCAACACATGTTAAAGGCCGTTGCACAAACGAATCTCTCCTAATCTTTGCTAATTCCCTCGACGTTCGGCTTGCTATTCTTCGACTAAATCCATTATCTCGTTAATTTTACACGATAAGGTTAGACATATTTTTTGAAGACTTTCCATCGAAACAAATCATTCCCGCCCAGTCTCGTTAAAACATTGGAGCAATTTTCCGCCGCATCCTTCAACTTGGTACGGTTCATTTTCTTACCGATAAGCATTTTCCAAAGTTTGTCATAACTGACGGAGACGCCGCGTCTCCATTATTGTCGGAATCTTACGTATTATTGCATATGGCTCTCTGATTTTCAAGATTTCTCAGGAGATCGCGATCTTACGTCCAACACAATGAGAACCCCCTTCTTCCCCGCTGGATTTCTCCAACAGACGACTTCACGCTCAACGCCAAGACTCACGCTCCGCAAAGAAATTTCAGTAGGTCCCGCTATAGATCAGCGGAGAGCAGATCGTCCGCCCGGAGCGACGGCTCAATTGTCGCCGAGGAGCCCCAGCGGGGGATGCGCGCTAGCAATAAAAAAAGAGCTAACCGACTTGAACATAATCAGTTAGCTCTATTCTTTTTGAAGAATGAAGAATAGCCGCTTTACGTCTCCGGAAGGGGCTAATCCTCGAAAAGTCCTGCTATTACGGAGCTTTAATGAACCTCTGAGATCATTCCCACTCGAGCGCAGGCCTTAATTTCTCATGATAATATGCACTGATAGTGCGCTTTTCATCCACATATTCCACGCATTTTAAGCGGTCCGCAGCGTCTCTAAGAATTCTGTAGCCATTTTGTTGCCACTGGCTACAACGCAACCTCCGCTGGCTGATTCACCTCAAAGCCACTCGGTACTACTATAAACAAATGATACACGGAGGTTTGCAATATGGGAAAATACATCTACGATAACAGCAACGGTCTTTGGTATGAGCTACATGGAGATTATTATCTGCCGTGTCTGGTCATCTCGGAGAAAGAAAATCCACACCATCGGTATCTGGGGCAGAAAGCACCAGCAGTACCTCAGAGAATATCGTTCTATGGTCTACACCGACCTCGTTCTCAGCGGTAGGCTATATAGCTATCTTGCCGACATTGATGCTCAGGCTCGAAACAAGCTCGACCTGCTTGTAACTCAGCTGGCAGAGAAAGAGGGTATCAACGAGCAGCTGAAAGCACAGGATCAGCTGACATGGCTCAAAGCTATGAACAACATCCGCAACCGTGTAGAGGAAATCGTTCTCACTGAACTGATCTATGGGGAGGGTGCCGTATGAGAATCCTTGAAGAATTCTGGTACGGCAATATCGAGCCGACCGAGTACGATACATCTTCCTGCAAGGAATATAAGAAATTACTGGAACTTATCTGTAGGAATGAAGAAAAGCTCCAAGCCACCATGACGGACAAACAGAAAGAGCTGTTTGAGAAATACACGGATTGCGTGCGAGAGTATCAGATGACAACGGATTGCCTGATATTCCAATGCAGCTTTAAACTGGGTGCCAGGATGATGATGGAGGTCATGGAATAATAACATTAACAGAGATCAGCCGGGCAGTGAACTGCTCGGCTGATTTTTCTGATTTCAAATGGATAGTTTCTTATTGTCCAAACGGAACAACAGAGTTGGCAATTCGTTTTTCTCCGCCGACAATCGTAGTGTAGAATCTTTGTTCAATGCCATACAACAACATTCTTAATTCTTCTTCATCTCCAATCTCAAACGAAGTCTCAGAAACTTTCAGCTCCGGACAGTATTCTCCAATATATGTAAATATATTTCTCCTGCTGACTGCATCCAAACTTTCCAGTGTTTTTTGTGCTAACGCTATTCTTTTTCGGTTTGCCGTTTTAACTTTGGATGCATTATAGTCTTGCTTCAACTGAATAAAATCATTTGCCAAGAATTGAGTTGTCTCTTCTTCGGTTGCCTCTTTATAAAGC
>CAKVCP010000117.1 GCA_934725735.1 uncultured Thermoguttaceae bacterium | reverse complement strand
CCGTCGTTCATCCGATAGGCGTCTGGGAAAACGAGAGAGGCTGCCGGCACGTCGGCGCTGATGGTTGTTAAACAGGTTTTGGCTTTTGTGCGTACGCGCTTCGAATAAGCGCTAATCCCTAAGTCGTCGACAAGAGAGTTGTCCAGCAACTTACCGTCGGAGTCGCTCGGTCTAAGGAGCGCTTCGAGAGCGGAAATTCCATAGGGAGAGTCGCCAAAGGAGGAAGAACGAAGGAATGTGTAATATGGATTGGCAGAATACCGGGGCACGTTCGTGTAAATTTGACGACCCAAAGGATCGTACGAACGGAAACCGGAGTCTGAGAAATCAAACGGAAGATTCGAGAGAGTCAAAGACGTTTTTCCACGCCACGGATAGACGTATCCCGTCGTTCCACCATCTGAAGACTGACATTCCTTAGGATCGAAGAATCGATACCTTTCAGACTTCACAACAGACGCGTCCGTTTCATTTCCATTAATGCTAAATCCAGGCTGGGAAACCGAATTTCCGTTGACGTAAATATCGTAGACGTCCCAGGCAAAATTAGCAAGATAATTAGTTTTCAACTCAACATAGTTGGAATAACGCTTCCACATAAGCCGAGCTGCGGTATCCGTAATATCCTGGATATTGGCAGTCTTGAAGAGAGAATCCAAAGCGTCGCTAAGAGACATGCTAGCATACCCGCGACCTTCGCCTCGATCCGCCTCATCCCAGTCGTCCGTAGTGTGGTTCCGATCGTTGATCCACCCAAAACCTAAGGAACTCGAAAGATTTTCCACATAGTCGATCGGATCAACCGCCGTTCCTCCTGCTCCTGCATTGTTAGCAAGATTTCTCAAATTGGAAATCGAAAAGTATGGGTCATATTCTCCCAAAGATCCCCAATTTTGACACAGCTGATCCCAGTTGCCGACGGCGTTCACATTGACGCGTCCATCCAGATCAACGACGGTATAAGAGAACATCGTGGCATAAGGAGTACCGTTTTTATCGTAACGAATTGGTAATCCCGAAGGAATCCAAACGCCTTCGCGCACGCCGTCGTTATCATTATCGACGTCGTACTGGAGCGTTTCCGTAGAAGTCAAATTACCGTCGGCGTCATAATAATTTCGGACGCCGGAGAGCGCCTCGGCCAAACTCGTGGCGTTGTTGACAAAATCAGAATCGGATGGATTGAAATTCTCCAGATCTGGATTTCCACCGGTAAAGCGCCAATGGTCAAGGGGAAGCGGACGAGGTGTAAGTTTACGCATTAATGCGGTGAGTCTCGCTTCTTTTCCCGTTGAATATAATCCTGCGTATAGCCCCAAATACCCACCGGCAAGCATTTCAAACGATCCAGGTCGATGGAACGAAGGAATTAAACTTGAATAGGGATACTCTTCCGAATCAGCTCCGTTGTCCTGATTTAACGCCTCAAGGAACGCTAAGAACGGGCTTCGTGAATCGGGTGCAGTATACGACGGGTTCATCCGCACGTAATCGCAATAATTATCGCCATAGACGCCTTGAAGAACAGTATTACTCGCGTTAAAATTCGCCCCGTTCCAATCTCCGTACAACAGGCTTGACCCGTCGCTGGAGTAAAGTCTTGGATCGTAATTGACGTCCGTTAGATGAGCCCAGTAGGATCTGAAGTTCAAGGGGGAACCAGAATTCATGTAGAAGGGCCAAAGATCTGGCGCGGAGGGGTTCATCCAAAAACTATACGTCATGCACATACCGAGAAGATCCGGCGCGGAATTTACGGAGGCAGGATCCAAGACAGAGTCATGAACGTCGCCAGGAGAAAAACCGCCGGCGCCCGTTCCACTATACGCAGGACGATTCAAGCGAACAGTCACAAGCGCCGAGGAGTCGGTATTGAAGTTTTCAAAATTAGAAAGGCGCGACGTAAAGTTTTTGAGAGAATCCGTTAATTCTACTTTGAAGTGCCACTGATCTAGATCCGCGTAATTTCCCTGGTTGCTGGCGATGTAAGAAGAATCATACGGCTTAGAATAATGTTCCGCCCAATACTCTCCAGAGTTCGTCTTGTATGTAGACGCGCTCGGATTCGTGACAACCTTCTCAATTACATACGCCGAAGTATTTTCTACTTCGCTATTCCAGAGATCAACAGTATCCGAGTCAAGATTGCCGTTGTTGCTCAATCCCATAAAGGTCAAGACATTCCCCGATTCTTCGAAGAATTTGCTCAACATCTGGCGATATTCATAATCGTCGCTACTGACAGAGTGACCGCTGTAATCGGTTAGAGGGACGACGACGGCGCATCCTTCATATGGGAAAATGGCCACCTTGGCGTCAAAGGTCGTAGAACGATCTTCAGAATCGGTATTGAAGTCGTAGACGCGCCAATCGCCGTACATATTCTCGAGAATACTGAACGGTCCAATGGGATTAGCCTGGTTATTAGAGCCAATCAACAAGGAACGCAACGCCACGTTCACGTCATCCTGAGGAGGCACGTTGAGCGCCGCGTCAAGCTTTTGCGCATTCTGCGCAGTCTCGGCCATATTCGACGTCACGATCATGTAGGAGAGTACGGAGATGGCAAACATCGCCATAAGTCCCAAGATGAGAAGTAGGACGACGCCCTTTCTGCGGATTTCATTTTGGCGTTTCATGAGTGAGACTCCCAAACTTGACTACGCGCTTTTTTCAAATAGCGCCGCGTCTAATATCAAAATGCAGCCGATCGAACGGCTAATCTATACGCATAAATTAGAGGACGCCGACGCCCGCTGACGCGACTCGCGCGCGGCGGTTGACGTCGGCGTCCTACATAAGAACTTAACTCTTACTATATATATTTGAAAGACGTCATTACCAAGAGTTCCTCAAAATGCTACGGAACCCGAGTAAACGCCGATAACGCCAGGATAGAAGAGAGCTGTAAGCCCATAATTCAATCCCTGCCAATTCTCGGGCATATTGGGGCCGATCACGTCTAATCGGACGGTTGTTTCATCAATGCTCGCCCAACTCGCGATTTTGTACCACCGAGCAAAAACGTAAGTTCCAGAATCGCGGTAGTCGTCGTTTCCGGCGATCATGATATAGCGCGTTTGCGCCAACTGCTCGCGCAAACGAGAATAATCGTCGTCGCTTCCCCCGTCCCCAACCATCGTCGAAAGGTCGAGTTCAATAGTCCCGCCCTGGTATCCTGCGGTGGCAAGACGAGCGGCAATCGCCCTTTGGTCGCCTGCAATTCGATCCCGAAAAACGACCGCGTCATAGTCGGCAGAAACGACGTCGGAGACATAGGTCTGCGTTAAATCTTGCTCGCGAGACGACTTGAGACGCACTGTCGCCATCCAAGAATAACGACCGTTGTAAGTAGGAATCTGCGTAGAAGAGGTATTGCCATAAGAATCAATTTGCCCCTTCTCTTCCATCTCAAGTCTTGGTCGATAAGAATCGTTGGTATCGGCGACTTCACTTCCCGAAGTAAAATCGTCTACCTGAAAGAAGACGCTACTCCCCAACCCTTGGCCGTTATCCCCCCAAGGAGATACATAAGGGAGAACGAGTTCCTTACCTTCAACTCCAGAACTTGCATTTAACGGATAGAAATGAAGCGCTGAAGGATCGCCATACGAATCTCTTGGGTCAATAAAAAACGGATACGTCAGGTCTAATTTATACTCGTTTGAATCGTAAGTCACTACGGGGAGATTGCTTCCGCCAGAGATTCCAACAGATAGGTCGTTCAATCTCCAGTTATTGGGGTTGCACCAACCGTGAGTTCTCATTAAGCGCACAGCATTACGACCTACGGCGGCGGAATTATCCGCCTCAGACATCTGAGACATCCTAAAACCGCCGAACGGAATTGCGGCAAGAACGCCGACAAGACCGATACTCAACACCGTTATGGCGGCAAGAATCTCAACTAACGTCTCTCCGCGTCGATTCTTGAAGGCCTTATGTTTGCATGAAGTCAAAAACAAGGAGTCTTTCGTCATATCAACGGCCTCCTAAATTTCTTTTAGAGAACCTTGCGAACTCTCTCGAATCCCAGACGGCAGACGCCCAATCCCCCAAGGCATAAGCGAAAGGCTCTGAAACTTCTGCGGTCGTGACGACTCCTGTGCGCGCATTAATGGCCACCCAGAAATTGGTCGGATCTTCAAAGTTCCAAAGCCCGTCTTCCGCCATCGTTTCGTAACCGTCGTCAGAAATACCAAGAGCTGAGATACGATCCCATCTACCAATCAAAAAGTAGAGAGTATCCGCGACATTTTTGCGCTCGCCGTCATCTATGATATAGTCCACTTCGCCAGTCGGAGCAAACATCACTACGACGTTTTTCCCCTTCGCGAAGAAGTTCGATTCGGATCCGGAAAATTCAAGATCAACAACCGTTCCTTCGGGCATCCCAACAGGAGACGTCATTGTTGTTCGAGGATCGCACTCAATTTGATAGGCAAAATCCCTTCCTACAGGCGTCTCGACGCCAGGTATCTCTTCAATAAAATAGGGCCCTGCTGCCGACCCGTCAGGATAAGCCAATCCGTTATTGTAGATGATTCTATAGTAAGGACCTATATAATTAAACTGTATCTTCGGTTCTTGCTCTCCAGAAACGAAATTTTCCCAACCCGCTTCATAATTGTAGATTTCGCTGATCTTCTTTCCGTTGTTCCAAAAGCCTTGCCAAGGGGCAACGCTAACCCTAGAAGTCGTATCATACCCGGAAAAAGAGGGCGGAACCTCCATTTGACGCAAGACGAGCGAGGCAGAACCTAGATTTCCCCCATCCCAAGTCCCGTCAAAGTATTCAAAAACGACGCCGCAAGGTCTTCTCGTGGCTTTTGCGCGCGATTTCGCTCTCTCAAGATAGGTAGCGACAGTCTGAGCGCCCCGCGCGGTCGCTTGCGACTCCATCATGGGTTTGATAGACGGCACGCTGACAGCGGCGATCGTCAACATGATGGACGCAACCACCAGAAGCTCAATGAGCGTCACGCCGTCGCGTCGCGGATGAATCAGTTTTCTTCGCGTCATCGTCGTCTCCATGCCAAATCACACACAACTAGTAGTAGAGCCCGCCTTGAGAAAATTCATTCGTGTAGGGACTCGATCGTTCCATTTTCAACGAAATTTGTCAGATTGTCATTATCTTCAATGTCGAGGTTCGTCCCGTTCACTGGGCAACGAAGATTTTCGGCAGAAGGATCAACGGCGCCCCTATCGGCGCTAAACATACCGTCGGCGCCGGGATGAACAAGCTGGAAACGTTTTTCCTCATAAGGAGTCCCGTCTACCTGCGAATACGGAACGGCGCAAGTTATAACGCCTCCGGCTGCGCCTTCCGCGAGGTAAAAACATTTCTTGTCATAAGGCTTTCGAGTCGTCGGTTTAAAATATACGATTGGGTAATCCCCTTGGCAAAAGGCAGGGACATAAAGGTAGGCGTTCTTTGAGGCGTCCCACGCTTCTTCCGAGTCGACTAGAAAATAAAACCAATTATTAGTTTCGTCGCCGACCACAGGAGCTTCAAACGGATCGGACTGGTACGCGCCCATGAACTTACTCTCAAAGGCAAAAAAAGGAGTTTCTCTCTTCGCACGACCAGGTCTAGCAATCGGGTCGCAATGATTCACTACGCCCAGGGGATATTTCGGAGTGGCGTAAAATCCGCTCGGAACGCCGTTTTTATCTGGCAATCCACCCAACCAGAAAACCAACGCCGAAATGTGACTTCTTATAGACCACCAGTGAGAACCGCTAAATCCATTGGAAGAATCTGCAACGTCGTTCCTGCCCCATTCTTGACTGGAAAGCAGACAACCCAAACGAATATCTTCTAAAAAGTCCGCATAGGTATCGCAAGAGTAACGCGGCCAACGCTTATGGACATGACGCATCACGGCGTCAGGATCGCTGAAATCAGGCGGATACTCGCCAAAACGATTTTTATACTCGTCCAACGCGATGGAAAGTTGAGCCATCTGCGTCGAAACCAACGAGTTGCTCACAGAACGTCGAGCGCTCACAATAACGGTCGTCGTCATTCCCCCCAAGAGTCCGATAATCACAATGACGATCAGGACTTCAAGCAGCGTAAATCCCTTCTGGGTTTGTCGTCTGTACATTCTCATAAGTTATTACCTTACTAATGTGTGATTATCGATATTATCTTTGTAAGACTTATTGATCTCTTGACCAACAAGAGCGTAACCAACTGGGGCCCAACTCCCGCCGGAAGTACAACCAGCAAATGGATCATTTACAAAATCAACGTTCGTCCAGTTCAAATCACCGTCCATTCCAGGCATATTCAGCCCGTAGATTCCATCTGGTCCAGCTGAAAAAACATACGGAACAAGGAACCATCCAACTTCGCCTTGGTATCCAAATCCAAGAGGATCGAAGGGGTCGGCGTCATATTTGCTCAGCGCTCCGTTAGCGTTAATCTGATTCAGTATGCTATCTTTAGAAGGTTGTCTGTCGCTCCTAGGCAATGATGGAGCCCAGCGCGCCCAGCAGATTGGCTTTCCCCAACCGTCGACGAACTCCTTTAACCCATTTCCATCAACGTCGGCTACTTCCCTTTCGGAAAAGAGTGATCGAGCTTCTGGATCCGCGTTCATGATCACGAGGTAAAGTAGCTCGGCATTGGCTACGAAACGATACTCGACAGTCCCCGCAGGGGATTCCTCCTTATAAGTCAAAGAGCTCAAGGATCCGTCAACCGTCGCCGTACTGACAGCCGAGGCAATCGCCGCCTGAATCGGCGTATAGTTCTGAGCTCCTGATCCATTCTCGAAACT
>CAKVCP010000116.1 GCA_934725735.1 uncultured Thermoguttaceae bacterium | reverse complement strand
GTACGTTAGACACGTCGGCCGCAAAGTTCCCCGTCCTTCAACTCCTTTCTGTTGACGACACAGGAAGACGCTTGGTAGAATCAGGAGTCATGATGGACGTCGATGTGTCAACCGACGTCTACCACAACCAGCTGATCGTCAGCGCGCCTGAAGATTGCATGGACTTTATGGAACGTCTCATTGAACTTCTAGACGTCGCTCCGAAGAAAGCGCAAATCCGCTTCTTCCAAGTTCGCCATGGAGACGCTTCCCAGATCGTTCAAACCCTTCAGTCCTTACTAGCGACGACGGATTCGAACCTCTCGGCCCCTACTCTTCCACAAGTAGAATCTGAAGAAAGTTTCGTTCCCGTTCGGTTTGCCGTCGATACGCGCACAAACGTCATTATTGCTGCGGCAGCTCCTAAAGAGCTCTCCATTGTAGACGCTTTGATCGTGGCGCTCGACGTTAAGGATACGGCAGAGCGAGAAGAGGAAGTCATCCAGTTGCGCAATATCCAAGCGCTCGTCGTGGCGGAAGCTATTGATAGTTATTTAACTCAGAAGCAGACCCTCGAAACAGCTTCGGAGGTTCTCTCGAATTACCAACTTTATGAATCACAAATCATTGTTATCCCCGAATCTATTTCGAACTCAATTATCGTGAGCGCTTCTCCAACAGAAATGCCTCGAATTCTTGAGATGATTAAGACGTTTGACCAAGATCCTCCTCAGGTTCAAATCAAGGTATTGATTGCGGAAGTCACTCTTACCAATCAAGAAGAATTTGGAATTGAAACCGGACTTCAAAACTCGACCTCTTTCGATCGTAGTATGATTACGTCGACCTCTGGCGGCGCTACGGGAACCCCTGGATTTGATATCATTGGATCGGGTGGACCGGGCAAAAACATGGCTGCCAACGTGAACCCCACCGACGTTGCTGGGCAAGTTCTAAACAACTTCGGCATGGGAGCGGCAAGTTCCAGTTTAGGTTACGGCGGCTTTGTTCTCTCCGCAAGCAGTCGGTCAATAGCCGCGACGCTTAGAGCGTTGAGGGAAAAGAACAGATTGCAGGTTCTAAGTTGTCCTGAAGTTACAGCGATGGATAACCAGCAGGCGTTCATCCTCGTCGGTCAGCGCGTCCCTCGAATTGACGGTACGACGACGACAAATTACGGCGTCCAAATGAATACGACTGACACTCCGGTCGGTCTGATCCTGCTGGTCACCCCGCGCGTCACGAAGGACGGAAAAGTCGTTATGGAAATCGGCGCCGAAAAATCTAGCCTCGGTAACGAAGCAGACGCGACCCCGATCTATTCTCAAGACGGAGAAGTCATCAAATCAAAGTCTATTGACACGATTCAGACGATGACGGCGATCAGCGCGCGCGACGGTGAAACGGTAATGTTAGGCGGTCTCATGACCTCTCAAAAAGAAAAGATTAGTCGTGGAGTTCCATACCTCTCCGACGTTCCCGTCCTCGGATGGCTCTTCAGATACGATCAGGAGTCGATCCAGCGGAAAGAATTGCTTATCGTCATGACGCCTAGAATCATGCGTAATTCAGAGGACTTCTCGGAAGTCATGCGTCGTGAAATGAGCAAAACTCACATCAACCTTGACGACGCCATGCAACTCAATGGGAACATGGGACTTTATGACCCAAGCACCAACCAAGGTCTCAAAACCAAGGATACGAAACGTTTACTTAACGACCTCATTCTTCCGGATAAGATGGATGACTTGGAAAAGACGCCTGGATACTCTCCGTCGGACGACTATATTCCTCGTCCTGTTATCGAAGACCAATCCGACTCTTTCTCTCCAACGAAGAAAGAATCCACCCGGGGCACTGAATCTATAATCCAAAGAAGGTATTCTACCCGCAATGGCAGCGCTCAGGAAGATTCGCCAAATCAGGAGTTCAACCTTGACGACTTATCCCAAAACGATAAAAGCGGCAATGAAAGGTATCGTAACGGCGAGAAAACCAAAGTTGCCGAAGCAAGTTTGACCACCAGGAACTATGAGACGACCTCGAATCAATCTCGAAATGTTTCGCCTAAAGCTAATCTTGCAGACGCGTCTTCGCAAGAGTCCGCGCCGCGTTCAGCGTTGGGAATCTCCCCCTACCGAGAGCTCGATCAACGTCCGGGGACTGTTGTCAAACTTGAATCCCTTGCAAGAGAAAAGAATAGCGTTCAACGTTTGGAAGCTGAAGCGTATAACATTGACGACTCCAATATACGCGGTCAAATAGACGACATAGAGGAAATCTACTTGCAGTCTTCGCCGAGAGCGCGAACGCCGGAAACGTTTAAATGGTTATCGCAACTAACAACCACCGTCCCCTACACGCAGGCGAAGGAAAGTTCAAAGTTCAAGCTGTTTAAATGGTCTAAATAACGAATCTTCACACTCCTCTACACACGTCCTCTAGACTAATTAGTCTAGAGGACTTCTTCAAATAATCACCTTCACTTACTTCGTTAAAGCAATGAAAACGCGCCTGGTTCCCACACTCTTACTTGCACTCCTTTTCCAGACGATTCTCGGATGTTCGAGTGTTGGTCCCCGAAAATATTTCTTCTTCGGTGATCCCCAGCCCGAGAAAGTTGAAATGTTTGAGGACTACTGGGAAGATTATCCGTTCAGGCCCGATGATCCGACTCTTCCTCTTCGGCGAGGAAAAGGCGGCGTCATACGCTTTTTCAAGAAAGGATGCTATACTAAATCGATTATGGTTGACGGCGATCTCACCGTCAACGTGTACTACAGCGTGGAAGATGGCGTCGCGCTAACTCAGCCAGACGCCCAGATGGTTTTGACTTCAGAAGAACTGAACCAAAAACACCGCAAGTACAATAAAGAAACAGGGTATTCTTATCATGTGTATTTAGATCTCGGATTACTTGAACAACCTAAAGAAGAAATAACAATTCTCTCTATTTTTAAGGACGCAAAAACAGGACAAGCAACTCTTTCGAAAGAGATTCGAACAACGACTCTCGGCAATTCAGAGCCTATTCCGAAAAAGAAAAACTCTCGCGAAGACGAATCAGAGGCGGAGAAAATTGCGCGTTTGATGCTCGGTGGCGATGAAACGTCAGAAAATCCGATTGCTGAACTTCAAGCGAGATACGCGTTGAAGAATAGGCAAAAAAAGGCGGAATTTGACGCTAAAAATGGAACTCGCCTAATTGATACGGTCGACGTCTCCGACAGTAAATTCAAAGAGATTGGCGATTCTCCGATGCAAACTTATGGGAATCTCATAGAATCCCAACGCGAACGCGAAGATCAAATGCGTCGAGTTTTGGAAAACGGTCTTTCGAAGGAAAATTATTACAGAGAAAAAAGACGCCAAGACGCGGAGAACTACAAAGCCAATCAAGCGGCTAAGGGAGAAAACCTCTCCTCTTTACGCGCCGCCCCAGGAGCGTCCAATCCGATTCAGTTTGGAAAAGTACAACGTTCCTACATCGATCTTCAACAAGCCGCGTCGCAGAACTATGGCAACATTGCCCGTCAGTTAAGCGATCGAGCCTTGGAAGAATACGACAAGGGCCCTCAGAATGTGTTAGAACAAGGAAACTCCAATCCAAGCCCTTCCACGCCCGCTTATGAAACGGGCGTAGAAGACGCCAAGAAACAATACATTCAAAGACAAACCGAACAGGAGAAGCTCTTCTCCAATCCGCTTGAGAACGGGTTTGAACGTACCTCAGGAGGATATGTTCCCGAGGGGGCGTTAAAGAAGACGCAAGAGCTGGACATGCTTAACGAATTCCAACCTGACGCTTCCGCCCCGCCGACGGAAATATACCTTAAAAAGTAACCAATCCGAAGTCAATTCAGACGATTAGAGAGAACGCTTCAGCGGACGTCCATAAAGATCCAACGGAGCGTTCTCTTGGTAGTAGGGCTCTTCGATTTCTATATTGTTGACGATCGAGTTTTCCCCAAAATTGATCGTCAGAACTCTTTCGAGAAGTTCCGCAGTCCGGAAAGACTTTACTCGACCATTAAGAATGATCTTCGTTCCCATACGCTCCGCTTGAACGCTCTCGCGACTTGGATCAAAGTCGCATCGCGTCAATACGTTTTCTATTTGCGAGGAAATGTTCAAACGATCAACTTCTCGAATCTCGCCTGAAGCCCTCGAGGATAGACGGGTTGGATATTGGTTAAAATCGAGGGACAAACGGGGCGGATACATTCGCTCCGTTTCAATATTGTCAACCTCGTTGTCTCCCTGGTCGAGGTTTGTCAGGGCGTCAACGCGAGCGCTCGACACATTGGGGCGGGCTGTAAACGTGCCCGTTCCAAAAAATTTACCAAAATTCGCAGTATCATAGCGCGCAAGTATTCCGCCAAACGAACCTCCTGAATTTGAGGTAAGTATATTTTTCATCGTCGAATTAACAGACATCGGCGTGCCGGGGACAATTTTCGTTCTCTCAATGGTGATCGGTTCGGCTCCAGAAGCAAAACGACTTTTCATCCCCACGCCCATACTTTCAGCGACGTCTGTGTCAGTCTGAGCCAGGCAGCGATTATCTCCAAACACTCCCACGATCGACGCTAGGGCGACAATCAAAAGCGTCAAGGCGCTAGCCCCAAAGAAATACCGTCCCATTCTAATCTCCTCGACCTAAAGTTGAAAGAACCAAACTAGTTCATGTCGTGTTTTTTCGACAACGCGGCAAGATCGCTAAAATAAAAAAAAAACAGTCGTCAAATCCCATACAAACGTAAATTTCTAATCACATTAAAAAGGGTTCGACCCCACATATTGGAGTCGAACCTTAATTCTACGTCAATAACAGTAGACCGACGCAAACTATTCTCTTCTTTTAGAAGATGATCAGTCTTTCTTTTCCTCTTCTTCTTCAGCAGCTTTCGGTTCGCGTCCTAAAAGTGCGAAAATAATGGCGAAAACCAAGCAGAAGACGCCGGGTTCTCCCCAGATTCTCTTCCAATTGTATTTGTTCCGAACGTTTTGATCCCAAACGGAGAACTTTTTATCACTCGAAACCTTGGTCTCTTCTCCAGTAGCATTTTCATCAACGGCTTCTTCAGGAGCGGCGGCAGGAGTTTCAACAGTCGCGGCTTCTTCAGGAGCAGCGGCAGGAGTTTCAGCAGTCGCGACGGAGTCTTCTTCAACGGTAATAACGACTTCGTCAATATCAACGTCTTGCGCAAATGCAGGAGTTGTCAGAGAGAAAGAAGCCTGTTCGTTGGTCGTCGTCGCGGCAGGCTCCTCAGAAGGTATAAGATTACGATTCTTTTCCCAGTCGACAGCGTAACCGGAGATAGTTTGCGCCACGCCCAGAAGGAGGAACGCAACTAACGCCTGAACGCTAGCTTTCATTTCTTTCGGCGCCACGCGATCGGCATACATGTATGCGGCGGTGTACAAGAACGCATAGGCAAGACCATGGCATAGAATACCAACGAGAGCTAAAGCGTCGCTTCCCTGCGCAAAGCAGAGGTAACGAACGCCCCAAGCGCCCATACCAAGGGTAAGAGTCCATTTAAGACCAATCTTCGAGACGGCAAAGGCAAGCGCGGCCATGAAGACGATTTCGCTATACTGGTTATAGACGCCCTTGTTGGGGAAGCATTCGCCGACAAAGGGGAAATAGTAGTTCGAACCAAAGCAACCGACCAAGGAAGCGCAAAGGATGAAAAGGGCAAAATCGAAGCGCTTGAAAAGGGCAAGAGCTTTGAAACCAAACGGATCAGAATTCTGAGAGCCAGAAGGAGGAGTGTTAGGAAGAGTCAATGCATACGCAGCCAACGCAAGAGCAATCACGCCGTCGACATAGTAGAAGATCTTGACGCCGCCGTCGAAAACATGTTCGAGGACGAGATTAACGGCAATCCATCCCAGGGTGCCGAAAATGAAGACCAACGGAGATTTTTTCTTGTTAGGAATATGCTTGAATACGATTGCGTTCAAAAGCGGAATTGACGGCATGAACATCAAACCAGCAATGAACATCATGATAATCCAGGTCCAACCAACGGTCGGCGTAGCGGAATTCGCAACGTCGGAAGCGATCTTTCCGCAGTAGAGCAAACACAAAGCGCAAATCGTTTGCATAAAGGCAAAAACTTTCTGCGCGGCAAACTTTCTATCGGCAATAGGGCCGATAAGAGGTGAAAAAAGAGCGCCAAGGGCAAAAGCCGAATACAACTTACCAACGTTGACCCCTACTACGTTCGCATAAGTACCAAGCGCATAGGACCAACAACCCCATATCGCAAATTCGAGCGCATAGGCAATTTGTAGGCGCACATAAGCGCTTATACCACCCTTACCTTCTGCCATGAGACCTCTCCTAAAAAAACTAATGTTTCCCAGAAATTAACATGAAACAGACGTCTATAACGCCTGACGGAACGAAACAGGACGCGTCATTCCACATAAACAATTCACGATAAAAGTTTACCCCTGTTGCGCCAAAATATCAAGGGCCCTGGATAAAAGCGTTTTTTTCCAATATTTATCGAAGAATCTCACTTTTCATAAAGCGGTATATACCTCCAAGCCGATACACACAAAGCAGTTTTGCGTAATGGAGTACGTTAAAAACAGGAAAAGCGTTGACCATCGTTCGTTGTTTACAAAACATTCCGTCAATGCTGACACAATTCCATCCCCCTTGGTATGTATGTATGGCGACCTTAGAAAGTTCAAGGATGAGCCTGAGTCTCGTGTCTATTGCACGCATCTCGAATAACCTGACGCCCCGCAAAGCGCTTTGGATAATAGTCTGCTTTGTATTCGGCCTTTTTTTTCTTGAGCGGTCTTTGGA
>CAKVCP010000115.1 GCA_934725735.1 uncultured Thermoguttaceae bacterium | reverse complement strand
TTGTAAATAAATATTAAAATCACTATCTAGTATTTGTGGATTGACGCCGATAGCGTTGCTATCATGGTTGTCCTTAGAGGTCGACAAGCCGCTTCCTTTACAGCGTTCAAACGTCGCTTTCGTTTAGCGAGCCGTTAGGGTTTTACAGGCGCCTTGCGATATGTTTCTCCGAAATAACGTTTCGGATTAGTCGCGTTGATACCAATGGTCTGCGATCGTGCTTATGTTCGTTTGACGTACGTCGCGTAGCGCATAGTAAAAGCGCAACATTTTAATCGAGGTTTCGATGATAGAGAAGATTCGGACAATGTTCTCAATCGCTGAATTGAGAAAGAAGATAATGCTGACGATCGGCCTTATCGCTATCTATCGTCTTGGTTGGAATATCTTCCTTCCAATGGTCGATAGTAATATGGTTTCAGCTTTCGGTGGAGCGAACGGCTTTGGTGATCTCCTTAACCAAGTTGCCGTTTTTTCCGGAACGCAGTTAGACCAGATGACGATTTTCGGTCTGGGGATCATGCCATATATTTCGGCGTCGATTATTTTCCAACTTTTGGCGACCGTTTACGAGCCTCTGGAAAAACTCCAAAAAGAAGGTGAAAGCGGACGCAAAAAGATTAACGAATACACTAGATACGCGACGATTGTCATCTGCATTATTCAGTCGATGGCTTATCTTTCGATGCTCAACGCTCAAGCGGCGCAACAAGTTGCTTCGAACGGATATCAGCAGATGTTTTTGAGCAGCTGCGTTTCTGAAAACGGTCACTTGACTTTTGCGTGGTACTGGCTTGCGATTCTTATCATGACCACCGGGACCGCCTTCCTTATGTGGCTCGGCGAACAGATCGACGAATATGGTATCGGCAACGGTATCAGCCTGTTGATTATGGCGGGTATTCTTGCGCGCGCTCCGGGCGCCATTATGGAACTTTGGGTTGCGGCCTCGAGCGACGGCGGTCTTAAGCTTGGCGGTACTTTTGGCGTCGAAACCCTTTGCTTCCTCGTCGTCCTCTTCTTCCTCGTCGTCCTCGCCGTCGTTTTCGTCACCAAGGGACAGCGACGTATTCCGACGCAGAGCGCGAAGCACGTCCGCGGTCGTCAGGTCTACGGCGGAAGCCGTCAGTATTTGCCTCTTCGCGTCAACCAAGCCGGCGTCATGCCGATCATTTTCGCGAGCAGCCTTTTGCTTTTCCCGCAATTCCTTTTCGCCTATTTGAATTCGAATCTCGGGTCCGATTCTTCTTCGTTTTGGATTTCCTTCGTTCGCGGGGGATACGAAATCTTCAGCGGAAGTCAATCTTTCACCTACGTGATTCTTGACGTCGCGCTCATTTACTTCTTCTGCTACTTCTGGACGGCTGTCACGTTCAATCCCAAGGATATGGCGGATAATCTCAAGAGAAGCGGCACCTTCATCCAGGGATATCGCCCCGGTAGCAGCACGTCTAATTACCTTGAGAAGGTTATGCTGCGCATTACGTACGTCGGCGCTTCCTTCCTTGCTATAATCGCGATCGTTCCGACGCTCATCACGAATTCGCTTCACGTCGGTTATAGCCTTGCTAGCTTCTTTGGCGGCACGAGCTTGCTGATTGCCGTGAGCGTCGTTCTCGACCTTGTCGACAAAATCGACGCGCACCTTATCATGCGTAATTACAAGAGTCTTCTTGAAAAGTAAGCTCTTGTAAATTTCATGAAACTTTTGGAAACGGCGTTGAACGTTTTTACGTTGGACGCCTTTTTATAATTATTTGACGCCCATTAGATCGATCCGTCGATTAGTAAAAGGATTCAATATGCGAGTAGTTTTTGTAGGTCCTCCAGGAGCCGGTAAAGGAACGCAAGCTGAAAATATCGTTTGCGACTATGGTTTATTCCATCTTTCGACAGGCGACGCGCTACGAGCCGCCGTCAAAGCGCAGTCTCCCATCGGGATTGAAGCCGACAAATATATGAAAGCCGGCGCGTTGGTTCCTGACGAAGTCGTCATCGGCGTCGTCGTCGAAAGACTTGAAGAAGCGAAAGACGGTTGCTTGCTAGACGGTTTCCCTCGCACCATCGCTCAGGCTGAAGCGCTCGATAAAATCTTGGCCGAAAAGAACGCTCCTCTCGACGTTGTTCTTGAACTGGCCGTTCCCGAAGAGGAATTGTACAAACGTCTTGCGTCTCGCGGTCGTGCCGACGATAATCCCGAGGTCATCAAACCGAGCCGTTGGTCGGTTATTATTCCAAGGCTGGTATATTGCGAAAGATCGACGGTCTCGGAACGATCGACGAGATCTATGCTCGTATCCAAAGAGTTCTTGATGAATATAAATAATCGTCTTTTACTTTAAGCGTAGACCGGGACAGTCGTCCCGGTTTTTTTTGAATTCGAGACGCGCCGTCTAAAGACGATTCGTCGTGATAATACCAAAACCTGAAGGCTTAAATAATGCTCTCGCTAAAGACGGAAAAAGATATATGGAAGATGAGGAAAGCCGGGCTCCTCACCTGGTCCGCGCACGAACTAGTGCGCCAAGTCATTCGCCCCGGCATGACGACGGCGGAGTTGGACAGGGAAGTCGAGAATCTTTTCACGCGCAACTATGCGGTGGGGATGTTCAAAGGCGTCCCTGGTCGCGTTCCTTTTCCTGCCGTTACGTGCATCTCCATTAACGAACAAGTCGTTCACGGGATTCCCGGCGATCGTGTGATTAAGGACGGCGATCTTGTGAGCGTCGATCTTGGATGCAAGATTGACGGGTGGTGCGGGGACTCTGCGTATTCGAGTCTTGTAGGAAACGTTTCGAAAGAAGCGCAAGATTTGGTGAAGTGCACGCGCGACGTTCTTAATCTTGCCATCAAACGCCTTGAGACGGCTCGATACTGGAGCGAAGTAGCTCGGGATATGGAGAAATTCGTCCGCAGTCAAGGGTATTCGGTCGTTGAATCCTTCGTCGGTCACGGTATAGGCAGAACGATGCATGAAGCGCCGCAGGTGCCCAACTTCGTTTATACCGAATTTGTCAAGCATGAGGACTTCCAGATTAAACCTGGTCTTGTGATAGCTGTCGAACCAATGGTGAACGCCGGAGATAAACGCGTCAGACAGCTGAACGATTATTGGACGATAGTCACGGCGGACGGACGCTTGAGCGCGCACGAAGAGCATACGATAGGTATCCTTAAAACTGGTCCGCTTGTTTTGACAGGGCCGCCTCAAACGGAGGAAGAGCAAGAGCAGGTAGACGAATTCTTCCGACGCTATCGAGAAAACAAATAGTCGCCACACTTGAGGAGAAAATGGCGATAGCTCAATAAAAGTTGAAAATTCCCAATTTCTCCTCTTGCTTTAATCTATTCCTCCTGTAGAATTAAATATAATTCGGCTAGTAGCGGGAGGCGTTCAATTGCGCGTGACCCGCTTGGCTCGTTTTTACTAAGGAACGAAATAATGAAAGTTCAAGCTAGTGTTAAACGAATTTGCGAGAACTGCAAAATCGTTAAGCGTAAGGGCAAGGTCTACGTTATTTGTGTTAATCCCCGACACAAGCAACGACAAGGCTGAGTGTGAGAGAGGCGTAGCCATAGTAGACGGAAGACGACGATCGGGTAATGTTTTAAACGTCTACGGCGCGCTGGAAGTCGAACAAAAGTTCGAGTGTTAAGTAATTAGGAGAAGTTAAATGCCTCGTTTATTGGGCGTTGATATTCCAAACGATCGTCCGACCGTGGTTGCTCTAACGTATCTTTACGGCGTTGGACCCAAGATCGCGAGCGAACTTTGCTTGAAGGCTGGGGTTAATCCCACGGCGCGCGCGAAGGAGCTCAAAGAGGACGAAATTGCGAGATTGGCCGCTCTTCTCGATAACGAATACGTTGTCGAAGGTCAACTTCGTCGCCAAGTTCAGCAAAATATTGCCCGTCTTAATGCTATTAAGTGTTATCGCGGCATTCGCCACCGCAAGGGTCTCCCCGTTCGCGGTCAGCGAACCAAGACCAATGCGCGTACCCGTAAGGGCCCCAAGAAGACCGTTGCCGGGAAGAAGGGCGTCAAGGATCGATAATTTTTCCTTGTCGGCGTATCGACTCTTTGCTTCGCGCGTTCTTTGCTTGTGACGCATGGATGCTGAGTCGTAAAAGTATTGGATTTAATTGGACTAAAAATCAAATATTCCGTTTTTTAGGCGCGGAATAATAAGTCTGGAGATAATACTGTGGCTAAGGTTTCTAAGAAACGTAAGATCAAGAGAAGCGTTGCGAGCGGTATCGTGCACATTAAAGTCACGTTCAATAATACGATTGTGACGATTACCGACATGAAAGGCGACACCCTTTGTTGGGCGACCGCTGGTACTTGCGGTTTCAAAGGTAGCCGTAAATCTACGGCTTTTGCTGGACAGATGGCGGCGCAGCAGGCGGCTGATAAAGCTAAAAAGTTCGGTATGAAAGAGGTTGACGTTCGCGTTAAGGGCCCTGGAAGCGGACGCGATTTGGCCATTCAAGCCATCGCGCAAGCTGGTCTCACCGTCAAAACGTTAGAAGATGTGAGTCCGTTGCCCCATAACGGTTGCCGTCCTCCGAAGCGTCGCCGTGTCTGATCGTGTTCTTTTGAACGTGTGTCGCTCTGTATTTAGCGAGCGTTCAGAGAAGATCAAATTGAAGCGCTTTTAGAAAACAAATATCGAATTTTAAAATATTGGAGCAAAATAATGGCTCGAACTTTAGGACCCGTCTGCAAAAGATGCCGTCGTGAAGGCGTAAAGCTCTTCCTGAAGGGAACTCGTTGCGATTCTCCGATGTGCCCCTTTAATAAAGCTGGCGCGAACAAAAAACCTCTTCCTCCTGGAATGCATGGTTTCAAACGTGGAAAAATGACGGAATATGGCGAACAGCTTCGCGAAAAGCAGAAGGTTAAGACCTTCTATGGCGTGCTCGAAGGACAATTCCGTAAGTATTATCAGATGGCTGAACGCTCGAAGGGTAATACGGGTTTGGTCTTGATGTCTCTCCTCGAACGACGTCTTGACAACGTAGTTTATCGTCTTGGCTTTGCGGCGTCTCGCAGCCAGGCTCGTCAGTTGATCGCGCACGGTCACATTTGCGTGAACGGTCGTCGACTTGACGTTGCGAGTTATTTGACTCGACCGGGCGATTCCATCGCAGTAAAGGTTTACAAGCGCGAAGGCGAAAAGTCGAAGCGTCAGGGTCCCATGGGGATCGTTAAGTTCTCGCTTGAGAACATTGGCGCTCGCCAGACTCCTGATTATCTTGTTCGTAACGACGGCGACGTTCCTAGCGGCGTTGTTCTTCGCTACCCGCTCTTCGACGACGTCTCGTTGGCCGTCAATCCGCAACTTATCGTCGAACTTTGCTCGAAATGATCTATCTAGCGGCGTTAGCAACGAAGAGACGACTAGTTTCTTCGTTTGCTTTCGCGCTCTTTTGGCGTTTATTCATTTATGGATAAACGCGATAAGAAGTAGGATCATATCTTTGTCTAACACGTCATTAACACTGGAGCGGACTGTAACATGAGAATCAGATGGAGGGGACTTGAGCTTCCCAGCAAAGTGAAATGCGAGCAAGCGACGCCGACTTTTGGGCGTTTTACTTGCGAACCGTTTGAGCGCGGATTCGGCATCACTGTCGGCAACAGCTTGCGCAGGGTGCTTCTTTCCAGTTTAGAGGGAAGCGCGGTCACGAAGATCAAACTTCGTGGAGCTCAGCATGAATTTGCTTCTCTTGAAGGAGTCGTAGAAGACGTCACGGATATCATTTTGAATGTGAAGTCGCTCATAGTGCGTTCACATAGCGAAGGTCCGAGCGTCATTCGTATCGTGAAGCAAGGTCCTGGCGAAGTGACTGGGAAAGACGTTACAGATAATCAGAGTCATGTTGACGTCATCAACCCTGACCTTTTGATTGCGACCTTAACGCAAGATATTGAGTTTGAACTTGAACTTGTCGTTGAAAATGGTAGGGGTTATGTTCCGGTAGGAGCTATGACTTCAGGTCGTGATCGCAACACTGAATCGGGTTATATTCCGATTGACGCATCCTACAGTCCTGTCGTTAAAGTCAAGTTCGACGTTCAAGAGACTCGCGTAGGTCAGAAGACGAACTATGAGCGTCTAAACCTTGAGATAACGACGGACGGATCGATTACGCCTGAAATGGCGTTGGTCGAGGCTGCGAAGATTCTTCGCAAGCATCTCAACCCGTTCATTCAGTATGATCGTCCCGAAGGCGACGTATTCTGTCGTCCGAAGTCGTCAGTTGTCGACGGAGTTGATCCAGCGCTTGAGCAAAAGCTCGCGATGACGCTTTCCGATTTGAAACTTTCTGTCCGTGCTTCGAACTGCCTCGAAAACGAGGATATCAAGACGGTTGGCCAATTGGTGAGTCGTAACGAGGACGACCTCTTAGATCTCCGTAATTTCGGCGAAACTTCTTTGAATGAAGTTAAGCAGAAGCTCAACGAGATCGGCCTGCGTCTTGGGATGCGAGTTCCGGGAGCCCAGGGTTCTCAAATCGGCAAGTATAACTGAAACAACCGTAAATAGAAAATAAGATAATACAATGCGACATAGAAGAATTGGACGTAAATTTGGGCGCAATCCTAACCACCAGCGCGCCCTTCTGCGCAATCTTGCGATTTCGTTGATCCTTACGGAACGCGACGTCGAAGATTTCGACTCGAAAGAACAGGCTCCGAAAACTGCTGGTCGTATCACTACGACTCTCCCCAAAGCCAAGGAACTTCGTCCTTTCATCGAAAAGCTTATCACGAAGGCCGTCCGCGCTCAAGCCTCTATCAAAGCGGCTGAGGAATTGGCTTGCAAAGCTGAAAAGAACACCGAAGAATGGAAGACTTGGCGTCAGGGCGAAGGT
>CAKVCP010000114.1 GCA_934725735.1 uncultured Thermoguttaceae bacterium | reverse complement strand
GGTGTAGAGGGGTTCGAGGGTCTGTTCGACGAGGCCCTTTTCGAAGTAGTCGTGCCCGGCGGCGACGGGGGTGTGCGTGGTGAAGACGGTCTGCTGAGCGACGTCGCGCGCGGCGTCGTCGAAGGACATTCCGCAATCTTCCATCTTCTGACGGATCGCTTCGAGGGTCGCGAAGGAGTTGTGTCCTTCGTTGAGGTGGAGAACGCCGGGGGTGATCCCGAGGGCGCGGAGCGCTTTGACGCCGCCGACGCCGCAGACGAGCTCTTGACGGATGCGCGTGCGGGAGTCGCCGCCGTAAAGCGCGTTCGTGAGTTCGCGGTCTTCCTGAGAGTTTCCTTCGACGTCGGTGTCGAGAAGATAGAGGGGCGTGCGTCCGACCATCACGCGGCGCACTTTCGCCTGGATCGAGCCGTCTTTCGTGTCGACCGTCACGGTGACGCGGCTGCCGTCCTTATCTTCGACGGATTCGAAGGGAACGTTTTCGACTTCGGTCGTGATGTAATGTTCGACCTGGTTGCCGTTGGCGTCGATTTGCTGACGGAAGTAGCCCTTTTCATAGAAGAGGCCGATCGCGACGAGGGGAACGCCGAGTCCGCTGCAGCTCTTAACATGGTCGCCCGCGAGGACGCCGAGCCCGCCGGAGTAGATCGGGAGGGATTCGTGGATACCGAATTCGAGAGAGAAGTAGGCGACGGGACGCGAGCCCAAGACGCCGGCGTTTTGACGCGCCCAAATCGGACGCTGAGAGACGTAATTCTTAAATCGACGGAACGCGGCGTCGATGCGCGCTTGAAGCGTCAGTTCGAGGACGCGCTGTTCGAACTCCTCGGGGGTAAATTCGTTGAGGAGCGCAATGGGGTTATGTCCAAGTTCACGCCATCTTTTTGTGTTCAGAAGGCTAAAGATCTCGACAACCTCGGGATGCCAACTCCACCACAGGTTTCGAGCGATTTCCACGCATTTATCGTAAGCGTTTAAGCTGACGTCATGAACGGAACACTGAAGGTTCATTGACCCATCATCCTTTCTGAGTAACGTAACATAAGGGGCCATAAGCGGTTCGACGCGCGGTCGACCGTCAACTCGCCGGACGCGCCGGGTGGGGCGGCGGCGTCTAGGGGTGAAACGTTTCCCCAAAAAACGTTTTCTTTCAAAATGTCTAATCATCTAATCGATAATTTTTGAGCAAAACGTTAATTTGTCTAGTCAATAAAAGGGTGGTCGTCGGTAAAAAAGACCTATTTTCGATAAACTTTCAAGAAAAATTGTGTCGCGGTAAGAAAAGAAAAAACACAATAAACAAAGGTGTAGAATTGTGCTTATTTTTTTCGTAACGAAGGCGCGCGCCAATAGGTCGTTCGAGTCCAAGGAGGCGCTGGGGAGTCTTTATTTCGAGGGAAAAAACAGTTATTTTCGCTTTTTTTTCGCTTCGCTATTGAATCACGATTAAAGATTTGTATTATTAGGCGTGTTGTTTTTAGCGGCAAGGCGTGAAAAATTCGGATGAATTTTCGCGAGCTCCGCTCAATTTCACATACTAGCAGATAGGAAGATACGCATGAAAAAATCGACGATCGCGGGCGTTGTCGTTTGCGTCGCGGCGGCTTTGACCGCGTCGACGGTCTCCGCTCAGGGCTTTTTCCGAACTTGGCGCAACATGCATGCCCAAAGCATGCAAAACCTCAATGGGATTGTTAAAATGAACTCCGTTACCTCGTCATATTTCGGACAGACTCAAGAAGGGGACGTCGTCACCGCTTATACGCTCGTGAACGCCAACGGCGTCTCGGCGAAGATCTTGGACTTCGGGGGCGTTCTCTATGAGATGAACGTTCCGGACCGCGACGGCAAACTCGCCAACGTTTCGTGCAATTATCCGACGATTCCGGAATATCAGACGGTTCGTCCCTACTTCGGATCGTTGATTGGTCGCTACGGCAACCGCATCGCGAACGGCAAGTTCACCCTCGACGGAACCGAATACACGCTCCCGACGAACGACGGGCCGAACGCGCTTCACGGCGGTTTGAAAGGCTTCGACCAGAAGATTTGGGACGCGAGCGTCTCCGCAGACTGCAACGGCGCTTACCTCACCCTGAAGTATAAGGCCGCCGACGGCGAAGAAGGCTACCCCGGCAACCTCGAAGTCACCGTCGTCTACTCCCTCAAGACGGACAACAGCTTGACGATCGACTACACGGCGACGACGGACAAAGCGACCCCGATCAACCTGACGAACCACACGTTCTGGAACCTCGGCGGCGCGACGTCGGGCACGATCCGCGACCACGTCCTTCAGCTCAACGCGCCGAAGTACCTCCCGACAAACGACACGCTCATCCCCACGGGCGAAGTCGCTTCCGTTGAAGGGACGCCCCTTGATTTCCAGACCGCGAAACCGATCGGTCAGGATATCGACAAGGTGACGGAACAACAGTTCCACGGCGGTTACGACCACTGCTTCGTTCTCGCGGAGAAAGCCGCGGGCGAAATGGGCCCGTGCGCCGTCGTTAAGGATCCGAAATCGGGTCGCGTCATGACGATCACGACGACGGAACCCGCGGTTCAGTTCTACTCGGGGAACTTCCTCGACGGCTCCACCGGCGTGGGCGATTACAAGTACGAGAAACATTCGGCGTTCTGCCTCGAAACGCAGCATTATCCGGATTCTCCGAACCAGCCTGAGTTCCCGACGACGATTCTCAAGCCTGGCGAGACGTATCGTCATACGACGGTTCACACCTTCACCGTCGAATGAAAATAGACCGACGCGGCCCTGTTCTAGGGTCGTCGACGGGCGAGAAATGAAAAATTTTCCCAAATTTTTCATTTTAATCTACCGTTTCGGCGCGTGTTTTGCTAGTATAGATATTCGCTGGTTCATGACGTCAAAAATGGCGGACGAACCGGCGGCTGGCGCGTCGCGCGCAAGTCTGTTACTAAAACCTTATGCTAGAAGGAATCACAATATGGCGCTCTTTGAAATTGAAACGCCGGCGCACATCGTTATCGCTTGGGCCGATAACGCTGAAGGAGCCAAAGCCGTCCTCAAGGAAAATTATCCGACCGAAGAAGCGATTCGCGTTACGAAACGTCCGCGCGACGCGTGGGTTATCTCCAAGGCCGTCCTTGGTATCACCGGAACGGCGGAAACGAGCGAAACCGCGCGCGAATGCCTCTCGAAGGCTTCCGGCGACAAGCTTCACGCGATCCGCATCTATATGAAAGAAACTGGCGTCGATCTCGAAAAAGCGCGTAAGGTGATCGAGTCGAATATCGTCTACGGTTGGTGATTCGCAGCCGTCAAAAAACGACAAAAACATAAAGAGACGCAATTTGATTTCATTTTGCGTCTCTTTCTTATTTCACGCCCGCCGCGCGCGGCGCTTATCTTATTTATATACCGCGCCCCCCTTTCCGCGACTGCGATTAATGGTACAATAACGAATAATTACAAGGCGACGCGACGCTTTCAGTTTTTTAAAAAAATCTCATGACGGCGAGAGCGAACGGCCGATAGATAGACGAAATGCGGACAGGTTTTTTCAGCGCGTCGCCTGTGACGCGCGCCTCGTCCTCCCTACCTCGCAGAAGCTTGACTGACCAGAACGGGTCTAATTCAATGGGCGAATTACACGAAGAATGCGGCGTCGTCGCGATTTATCATCTCTCAACCGGCAACACTTCCCCCCTTTGTCCCGCGGGCGGTCCCGGAGAAGTCTCGCGACTCGTGCCGCGCATGCTTCTGGATTTGCAACATCGCGGTCAGCTCTCCGCAGGCGTCACCTCCTATAACCCCGCGCGACCGAGACCCCTTGAAACGTATAAGGAGATCGGAACCGTCTCGGAGGCGTTCCATCAGAATCATCGCGAGCAGTTTAAGAAGATCATGGACGTCCTTGCGGGACCTGCGGCGATCGGGCATGTGCGGTACGCGACGAGCGGACGCGACGACGTGAATTACGCGCATCCTTTCGAGCGACCGCATATTAAGAAAAACAAATGGTTTAGCTTCGCCTTCAACGGGCAGTTGGCGAACTACGAAGACGAAAAAAAGAAGCTCTTGCAGCTCGACCCGAACTCTTGTTTCACGCGCAATTCCGACTCTGAAATCTTTATGCATTATCTTTGCGCGGCGGTTAAAGAAGGCGAACGCGATCTCACGCAAGTTTGCCGCAAAACGATTCTTCATTCCGACAATACGATCCGCCTCGACGGGGCGTACACGCTCGTCTATCTCAACGCGCTTGGCGAAATGTTCGTCGCCCGCGATCCTCACGGAATCAAGCCCCTCTGCTACGCGTTCGACGGCAACCTCTTCGCGGCGGCGAGCGAAAGCGTCGCCCTCTTCAACCTCGGATTCGAACCGAACGAAATCAAGGACGTGAAGCCCGGAGAGATCATCGTCGTGAAGCCGGGCGCAAAAGAAGTCGTCGACGGGGTCGAGAAGGTCGTCTCCCAACCGAGCGTGACGGTCGACCGTTACGTTGAACCGAAACGTCCGGCCCCGTGCTTCTTCGAATGGATCTACTTCGCGAACGCGGCGAGCATCCTCGACGGGAAGAGCGTCTACCTCGCGCGTCATCGCCTCGGCGAAGCGCTCGCTGAGCAGGAGATCGTGAAATGCGCGGTTCGCCGCGGCGAGAAGATCGCCCCCAAGAGCCGAGAGCGTCTCGAACTCGCTCCCGAAGAGAAAAAAGATTTGATCGTCGTTCCCGTTCCGGACACGAGCCGCGCCGCCGCCGAAGGAATGGCGTTCCGTCTCGGCGTCCCGTGCCTCGAAGGTCTCATGCGCAACCGCTATAGCGGTCGCACCTTCATCGAAGGAAACGACACGCGCGGTTCGAAAGCGAAGACGAAATACACGCCCCTTCCGGAGGTTCTCGAAGGGAAGCGCGTCCTTCTCGTCGAAGACTCGATCGTCCGTTCCACCACGATGCGCGTCCTCATCGAACGGATCAAAACGATCGGAAAAGCTCGAGAAATACACATTCGCGTCGCGTGCCCCCCGATCGTTTCACCTTGCTTCTACGGAATCGACATGTCGACGTACTCGGAGCTTTTCGCGCCGCGTCATCTGCTGCGCAAATACGGGATCGAAGGCGTCGACTCCGACGAAGCGCTCGCGCGAAAATGGAAGATGACCCCTGAGATCGAAGAAGAAATGGCGAAAGATCTCGGTTGCGATTCGTTGCATTACCTCCAGCCGCGCGACGTCTCGACCGCGCTGCGTATTCCTGGTATGGAACTATGCCAGGCGTGCGTCAACTGGGAGTACCCGACCGAATGGGGCTGTCGCTTGGCGAGCGAAGCGCGTAAAAACTTTATCGAGGGCGTGACAGGACGCACCTACGACTGATCCACAACGCGGCGCGAAGAAAATTCGAAGAGTTTCGACGCGTCGAGGCTCCCGAGCTCTCTGGAAGCTTCGACGCGCTTCTTTTTTACAAAAGCGAGTAAACGGAGACGTACCATGCCGACAGCTAAGACATTTCACGCGGACAAATTGCGCGTCGTGCTCAGCGAAACGCGCGCCGAATTAGGCCGACGCGCGGGTCGCGACGCGGCGAAAGCGATCGCCGAAGCGATTGACAAGAAAGGCGAAGCCCGAGTCGTCTTTGCCGCCGCCCCGTCGCAGAACGAGACGCTCCAAACCCTCTGCGCCGCTAAAAACGTCGACTGGACTAAGGTCGTCGCTCTCCATATGGACGAGTATATCGGACTCCCTCCGGGCTCCCCCGCGCGATTCTCGCAGTATTTGAGGGAGCATTGCTTCGGCAAGCTTCCATTTAAGGCGGTTCACTACCTCGATCCGGAAGATCGAGGGGACTGCGTCGAGTTTTTGATCAGTCGCTACACGACGATTTTGGCGCAAGGGCCGATCGACGTCGTCGTCATGGGGATCGGAGAGAACGGGCACATCGCCTTCAACGACCCGCACGTCGCCGACTTCCGCGACTTCATGTCCGTCAAGCTCGTCGACCTCGACGAAAAATGCCGACAGCAGCAGGTCAACGACGGCTGTTTCCCATCCATTGAGGAGACTCCGACGCAAGCGATCACCCTCACCGTGCCGACCCTCGCGAACGCCGCGCGCCAAATCTGCGCCGTGCCGGGATCTCTCAAGGCGGAAGCGGTTCGCAAAACCATCTACGACCCCGTCTCGCCAGAGTGTCCCGCTACGATCCTGCGCGCGCTACCCAATGCGACCCTCTATCTCGACGCCGACTCCGCAAGTCTCCTCGACCGAAAATAAACGATTCCGGACGATCCCCGAGATTCCCTCTCAAAGACGAAAGAAGAAAAAACCGTTCCGCGGCGCTCAAAAAACGCCTTCTGGAACGGTCTTTTTCTTTCTTGGCCGCGTCCCTTTCTTTCCCCGCGAACCGTCAAATCTCAATCGTCGCGCCGACGCGGCAGAAGCGGCATTGATCCCCCATAATATCGCGAAGAATCGCGCCGGGAGTATCGCCTGTGCAGTGCCCCGTATAGTAGAGCGTCGGCGTCTTCTGGAGTTCCCGCGCCGTCTCCGCCACCTCGTCGAGATCCTCCCGCGCGTAACCGTCCTTTCTCGTCATATGAAAGCCACCGATCACGACGTCGGGAGCGCCCCCGTAAAGCTCCGCGAAACGCTCGAGAACGTTGAGAATCCCGTTATGAGCGCACCCCGAGAAGAGAACGCGGCGCCCCTCCTCTTCGACGACGAGATACTCCTCGTGCGCGAAATCGTCCGGCGCGGCGATCCCCGGCGCAATCTCCGCCGACAACGCCCGATTCCCGCGCGGCCAAAGACGACGCCCACGAGCCCCCGCGAAGAGGGAAACCCCTTCCCCGATCGACGCCTCCCCGACGATCTCACGCGCGTTCGCAAGCGTCCCGAGACGCGCGTCGGACCCGATATAACGCGCCCCGTGCGTCAGCTTCGCGAGCGCGCCCCGCTGATAAT
>CAKVCP010000113.1 GCA_934725735.1 uncultured Thermoguttaceae bacterium | reverse complement strand
ATATCGACTCTTTCGACCTTGTCGTTGATCCACTTTCCGTCCGCAGGAATCGCGGTAATCGTATCTTCCGGACTCTCGTTGACGAAGAGGGCGTACGTCTCGGGATCGGCGGGTCGATAGAAATTCTCGACGATAAGTCGTTGAGCGGCGGGAGAATAGAGGGTTTGCAAGTACTCCTTTGCGACCTCTTCCGTACCGTGCTTCTTGCGACCGCGTCGACGACGGCAACGGTGGGCTGGCACAAGATCGAAACGCTCGGAACGACGATTTCATATTTTCCAGGATATTCGCGCAAGGAAAGGAACGCTTCGTTTTCCCACGCGATCAAAACGTCTCCCTGACCATTCTCGACGAAAGAAGTCGTCGCGCCTCGCGCGCCCGAATCGAGCGCCACCACGTTCTTATAAAGAGTCTTGATCGACGCCTTAACCTCTTCTTCGCTCTCGCCCTGCTTTTCAAAGTATCGCCAGGCCGCGAGATAATTCCACATCGCGCCCCCCGACGTCTTTACGCGTTAGATCGTTCCAGTCGCGAATTTTCTTAGGATTACCCGAGCGCACCAAAAAGACGATCGCGGAAGTGCACGGCGAACTCTTCCCTTCGAACTCGTCGACATAACCAGGTTCGATCAACCCCGCTTTCGCAACGACGTCGACGTCCCCCTCAAGCGCAAGGGTCACAACGTCCGCCGGAAGCCCGTTCGCAACTTCCAAAGCCTGCTTACCCGAACCCCCGTGAGACTGCGTGACGGTCACGTCTTTTCCCGTCTTTTCCTTATAGTAATTCTCAAAAAGGGGATTGTACGCCTCGTAGAGCTCGCGGGTCGGATCATAAGAAACGTTCAATATTTCTATTGAACCGTCCCCTTCCAGGACGCATCCGCCGAGGACTCCCGCGACAAGCGCCGATCCAACGACTCCAATCAATTTCCAACACCTCCAAAATCCATTCATTTCAAGATCTCCTAAGACTTTTTAATTCCTACCTTATTCGTATGAATTGAACAACAAGATTCTACACCAGTCTTAAGCGCTATCAAATCTATAATAGTGAACTTTGTTATAAAAAGAACGGATACCCCAAAAAAGAAAGGGACGCCGTTAAGCGTCCCTCTTCCGTACGTTTTTCTTAAAGAAAGAATCAGAGAGTTTTGCGCAACTCGCGCGCCGCCTGAACAAGGTTCTTGAGGCTTGCGACCGTTTCGGTTTCGCCGCGCGTCTTGAGACCGCAGTCGGGGTTGATCCAGAGATTCTCGACCGGAATCTTTTCGAGCATTTTCTTAACGCCGACTTCGATTTCCTCGACGCTCGGAACGCGAGGCGAGTGAATATCGTAAACGCCGGGGCCGACTTCGGTTTCGAAGTTGTTTTCCTTGAGGCTGTCAAGGATGGTAAGCTTCGAGCGAGAGGCTTCGAAGGTAATAACGTCGGCGTCCATCGAATCGATTTCGGGGATGATATCTTCGAATTCGCTATAGCACATGTGGGTGTGGATTTGCGTTTCGGGCTTGACCTTGGCGCTGCAAAGTCTGAATGCTTTGATAGCGAAATCGAGATATTCTTCGTGCCAATCGGCGCGACGTAGAGGAAGCTTCTCGCGCAAAGCGGCTTCGTCGATCTGGATGACGCGCACGCCCGCAGCCTCGAGCTCCATGACTTCGCCGCGAATAGCCAGACCGATCTGATACATCATTTCCTGGAGGGAAACGTCTTCGCGCGGGAAGGACCAGTTGAGGATCGTGACGGGGCCGGTGAGCATCCCCTTGACGTCTTTTTGAGTCAGGGAGTTGGCGTAGCTGATGTAATCGGTAGTGATGGACTTCTTGCGTTTGACGTCGGCGAAGACTATCGGGGGTTTAACGCCGCGCGTACCGTAAGACTGAACCCATGCGTTTTCGGTGAAGACGTAGCCGTCGAGATTCTCGCCAAAGAATTCGACCATGTCGTTGCGTTCAAATTCGCCGTGAACGAGGACGTCGAGTCCGATTTCTTCCTGAAGAGCAACGCACTGTCGGATGAAATCCTTAGCCTTAGCGCGGTAAGTTTCTTCGGAGATTTCGCCCTTTCTGAACTTAGCGCGATTCTGACGTACTTCGGCGGTCTGCGGGAATGAACCGATAGTCGTGGTTGGGAGGAGTGGGAGATTGAGGACTTTTCGCTGAAGCTCCTGACGTTCCTTACGCGGCTGAGGACGTTTGAAATCGGCGTCGGTAAGGGCGGCGAGTTGACTCTGAACGTCGGCGTCGGTGCGGGAGTTGTCCTTCGTGAGGAGCTCTTGGTTGGCGACGTAAGCGGAGTCGCTTTGATAATCCTTGAGTTCCGCCAGTCTTCCCAATTCCTTGAGTTCGACGAGCTTCTCGACGGCGAAGGCAAAGAACTTGATCACGTTGGCGTCCAACTTCGATTCGTTGGAGACGGTGTACGGAACGTGAAGGAGGGAGCAGGAAGTGTTGAGAACGATCTGCTTGGCGTGGGCGCGAAGCGCGTTGACTTTGTCGAGCGCGGTCTTGTAATTGCAACGCCAGATATTCTTGCCGTTGACGACGCCCGTGAAGAGGATCTTGTCGGCGGGGAAACCGTTTGCGGCAACGAGTTCGGCGGAGCGTTTTCCTTCGACGAAATCGAGTCCGATCGCGTCGAAGTTCAAAGCGCAGAGTTCTTTGTAGCAGTCGCGGACGTCGCCAAAGTAGGTCTGAGCGAGAACGCGCAAAGAGCCTTTTTTCGCCAAGAGCTTCTCGTAGATGGAGACGAAGAGGGCGATTTCGTCGGCGGTCAAGTCGGTAACGAGGGACGGTTCGTCCAGCTGGATCCATTCGGTGCCGAGGGAATTGCAGACGCCGAGGAGCTCTTCGTAAGCGTTGAGGATCGCGGGGAGGAAATCCGCCTTCGTCTTGGAGCCGGTCGTTTTGGCCAACTTGAGGAAGGTGAAAGGACCGACGACGACGGGCTTCGTCTTAATACCGAGCGCTTCCGCCTGACGGTAGGCGTCGACGAGCGCTTCGGAGCGAAGTTTGATCGTCATATCGTCGTCAAGTTCGGGAACCATGTAGTGATAGTTCGTGTTGAACCACTTCTTCATGGTGAAGGCTTTAACGTCCCCCTTCTCTCCCTGATATCCGTGAGCCATCGCGAAATAGACGTCTAAGTCGGAAAGGCCGGTGGAGGAGTAGCGCGCGGGAATCGCGTTGAGCATGAAGGAGGCGTCGAGAACGCCGTCGTAAAGAGAATAGTCGTTGGAGGGGATGTAGGAGACCCCGGCGTCTTTCTGCAACTTCCACTGCGCTTCACGCTGCGCAGCGACGGTGTTTTTGAGTTCTTCGGCGGAAATTTCCCCGCGGAAATACTTTTCGGTCGCGAACTTCAACTCGCGATGTGCGCCAATGCGCGGAAAACCAATAATCGAATAATCCATCTTATCTCACATTCTAACTTTACGAGTCAATCACATTAACGTGAAACGACGAAGAACATCTTCGTTTCTAAGGCCCAACATTAGTTATTCTTTATTATAGCGGCTTCTAAAAAACTGTAAAATAATACAAAGCGGGTGTTTGATATAGTCTGAACCTATATCAAGAGGGGTTTACGAAACGCCGCAACGTCTCTTCAACGCTTCGACGTACCGCTGTCCAAAGGTCGTCAACGCGGCTTTGCGATTCGTCACGTAACCGATCTCCATGTGATCGTCGACGTCGAGAGGAACCGCGACGATATTCGGGCCGTTCAACTCTTCGTTAATGACCCCTGAACAGATCGTGTAGCCGTTGAGCCCGATGAGGAGGTTAAAGAGGGTCGCGCGATCGGAGACGACGATATCCTTCGGGCTCTCTAGAGCGCTAAGAATCTCTTCGGAGAAATAGAAAGAATTGTGTTCTCCCTGCTCGAAAGAGAGTCTCGGATAATCGGCGAGTTCGTCGAGAGAGATAGACGCTTTTGACGCCAGTGGGCTGGCGGAAGAGACGAAGACGTGTGGGCGCGCGGTAAATAAGGGATGGAAGAGGAGCTCTTTTTCGCGCAGCGTCCGCCGCAGCACCGTCTCGTTGAAGTGATTCAGATAGAGAACGCCGACCTCGCTTCGCAACTTCGCGACGTCCTCGATGAGTTCGTAGGTCTGAGTTTCTCGAATTCGAAAGAGATATTTCTCGCCGCCGTACTCTTTGAGGAGGTCGACAAACGCTTCCACCGCAAAGGAATAGTGCTGGGTGGAGACGCAGAAAAGCCTCTTGACGGGGGCGGATCCCATGTATCGCTCTTGAATGAGATTCGTCTGTTCGATGACTTGCCTGGCGTATCCTAAAAATTCTTCCCCTTCTGCGGATAGCACGACGCCCTTGTTCGTCCTGTTGAAGACAACGATCCCCAGCTCTTTTTCAAGCTCCTTCACCGCTAAGCTTAGACTCGGCTGAGCAATATACAGCTTCTTCGCGGCTTCGCTGATAGCGCCCGTTTCGGCGATAACGACGATATATTTTAGTTGGAGTAGAGTCATAGGGATTGGCCCAAGGAAGGCTAAGGGGGGATTATTCGAGCGCCGCAGCGTCGTCGCGCGGTTCGTCCTTCTTCGGAGAGATGGGAGCGACGTCGTCAAGGGGATTATGATAGGGATCGTCGTCAACGGCGGCGTCTTCCCCCTCCCCCGTCGCGTCGAACTCATCGTCTAAGGGGTAGGCGTCGTCGGAGTCGTAGTAGAGCTCCGTGTCGCTCGCGCTCAATTCGTCGTCGAAAGCGGCAGGCGTTTTATCCTGCGTATTTTCGGGGACGGCGGAGATCGTACGCGTCCTATCTTTGTCGGCGAGCGCGGTCGCCATCGACGCGGCGAGATGTTCTTGAAGAAACCCCGCGACGCGATTGAATTGCATGAGAGCGCCTCTTCCGACAATCGGCATGACGACGACGAAGGCGAAGAACGCGGCGGCAAAGACGTTGATAACGGGACGCGCTTTTTTCGCGGCGAGAGTGGGAGGGCCTTCGCTTTCGGCGGCTTGAAGTTCTTCGGGAGTCGGGAGGGGATTCTTTTTTCTCACGAAGAGCGAACCGCTCATGCGATAGGCCCACGCGACAAGAATAGTCGCAAGGAGATGGATCGGCGCCAAGAGGAGCAAGAATCCCAAGACAGAGCGCATCATCGTGAAAAAGGGTTCGAGAAAAAAGTCTCCCGTCACGGGGGCCAGTCCCCTCTCGGCCATTTCGACGGTCTCTAAGAAGAGAGCGAATGAGAAGAGTCCAAAGACGGCGAAAAAGACGAGGATCGAACCGACACAATACTCGAGGAAACGTTTCATGAAAGGATCTCGGCAGTCCCAAAAATCAGATGCGCGGCGCGTCGAATCGCAGGAACGCGCCACGCGGTAACGTTCCTTACTTTTCCCAAACAAAGAGCGTTCCGTGCCCAGGAATAATCCAGAATCCTTCTTTTTGGAACGCGTCCTCATTATCGATGATTTTTTCGGAACCGTCGACAGGGGAGACGACCTTCAACGTATTAAAACCTTGAGGTTTTTCGAAGGTCAGGCATACAGAAGAGTCAAAATCCATATTAACCGCCAAAGCGGCGACGGCGTTTCCGTCGAGACTCTCAAATTCTCCGACGGCGATTTTCGTCGGTTTGTTGATAACAGCGTTTCCGGAATATCTTCCTTTGAGAGAGGGCAAGACCTTTTGAGGCACGGCGGGAAATTGCGGAAGAGACGGGGCTTCTTCGCGGGTATAGATCGGCTCCATTCCCATATCGGTCGATTTGAAATTAGCGAGATAGCCGCCGATATTCTTGACTTGAACGTTGACGTCGCGCATGTACATCCAGGTAAGGGTCTTCTTTCCGTCGCGATCGATTGGCGAATATGTCCATCCGAGGGGATAGTACAGGAACCAAGTCATTGCGCGAGCGCCTGCGGCGAGGGGCAAGTAGGACTGGAGCGCCAATCGCGCGGGGGTAGGCGGCGAGGATTCTTTCTGGATGCAGAGGCTGCTTCCGATAAACCAGATCGGCAAGTTATACTTCAGAGCGATTCTTCGAACGGTGAAAAGATCGGTGAAGAAGACGTGGGCGCGTGTCGGTTCGCGCATGTCTTCCGAATATTCGATCATATAGTTGTCGTAGCTCAGGAATTGCGGCTTGACCTCTTGAACGAATCGTTCCAGGTATTCCTCATAAGAGTAGACGCCGAGTTGGGAATCGACGTCGGCGCCGATAGTCGACGCGTAACCGGGATAGAGGTTGATATACGCGAGTTTTCCCGGAGCGTATTTTTTGACGGCGGCGACGGCGGCGGCGAGCGCTTTGAACTTATACGCGCCGGGTTCGTCGACGACGTAATATCCGATCACGTTGGGGAGCTCTTTCGTCTCCTGAACAACCTTTTCGATCTTTTCGTCAATTTTTGCGCATTTTTCGGCGATTTCTTGCGCCGTGAGCTCTCGGTCGTCGAAGATCTCCACTCCCGCCTCATAGAGGCAGAGGAGTCCGTTCTTATTCGCTTCCTTCGCCTTGTCGAGAGTATCGACGAAAGCGGAAAGAGTGAACTCACATTCTCGCATCGAGGCCATTGCGTCTTCGAGGCTCTGATAGTCGGCGCCCCAACTTTGGAGATGATCCCACGGGAAGAGGGGGAAGATTCCTTGCGGAGGCGCATAAGGTTCCAGTCCGAGGGACTCCGCCGTCGCGGAAGTATCCCATGACGGAGCGTTCGCGTCTTGCGCCTGGAGAGTATTGGAATTTAAGGACGCGTTCGCGCCCAGGAAGAAGGACGCGACGATCGCGAATAAATATAGAATAACGTTCATCTTAGAAGCTCCTAGATTAGGCGGTCTTTTAACGAGGAATTGCAAAAGATTATACTTTCGGGAAAAGCAAAAAACAACTCAATAGAGCGCGGGAATCGGAAAAAGGTTCGAAAAGCCGCTTTTTCTCAAAATTTCGGAAATAAGGACTCGACAAAGAAGAGCGCGCGATGTAGAATAGAGGCGTTAGGTTTTCCCTTAACGCAATATGATCGCGGGGTGGAGCAGTTGGTAGCTCGCGAGGCTCATAACCTTGAGGTCGTAGGTTCAAGTCCTGCCCCCGCAACTTTTGTTCGACGTTTTATTTCGTTGAACGCAACGTTT
>CAKVCP010000112.1 GCA_934725735.1 uncultured Thermoguttaceae bacterium | reverse complement strand
TTTCAAAATGGGCGGAATTTTTCTCGCAGAAATCGGAATGAGCGGTGTTGAAGAAAATTTGTCCGTTTCCCTTGTTTTGCCGACTTACGCGGAATTTAACGAAGAGCTTTCCCGCGGGTAGTCCGTCGATTTCAGGGGTGAAGAAGTAGGGGTCGTCGACGGAGGAGCGCATTTCGAGAGCGTCGGGAAGGCGCGTCAGGGTAACGTTGGAGCGCCCGATCCATCCGTCGATCGGCGTCGCGGGGTCGGTGAAATCGCAGACGACGATCGAGGTTGCGTCGACAAGTTTTGGAGGGGCGAGTTCCCAGGGCGTTTCGTCGACGGGATAGCCTTGGTCGGCGGCTTGGGCGCCGGTGGGAATGAAGAGGGAGGCCGCCGTCGCTAATACGAGCGAAAGAGCGTGGGAAGAGAAGAAAGAGCGCATCTTCGAACTCCTCTAAGTAACAGGTAGGAAAAGTTTTGTATTTTGAAGTTTTGTCTATTATAACGCATTTGTAAGTCGCGTGAGTTTGACTAATATGTTTTTTGGTTTTTTACAATTTTTACAATAAATTTTTTGAAACAGATATTTCCGCTAGACGACTAAAGTAACAGACGCATAATTGTTTACAAGCTTCCTTTGCGTTTTGGGGAGGCGTCGCAACGACAAGCGCTGGTTGACGCGATCGTTTTCAAGTTAGCGTTACCAAAGGACCTAACGTAATTGCTAACGGTGCGAGGGTGTTGTTTTATGAGTGAATTGGAGTTTCCGCATCGTCATAAAGCAGGCGGAATGTATGAGAGGTTTGTTAAGCGAGCGCTCGATTTCACCATTGCGTTGGTTCTGATCGCGTGCCTGTGCCCGGCGCTCTTGCTAATAGCTCTTCTTGTTCGTGTGAAGCTTGGCTCCCCGGTCGTATTTCTCCAGGAGCGCGTGGGTAAAGACGACAAATTTTTCCATATCTATAAGTTTAAGACGATGTTGGAGCCGCAAACGCGCGACGGACGGAAGCTCTCAGACAAGGAGTTCCAAGACGCTCTGAACGAAGGAAAGGAACGCGATCTTCTTAGCGACGAGGAGCGAATGACGAAATTCGGCAGGTTTATGCGCAACGCGTCGCTCGACGAGTTGCCGGAGCTTCTCAATATTCTGACGGGTAAGATGAGTTTCGTCGGTCCGCGTCCCATGTTCAGGGCGAATTACGAATATTACACGCCGTCGGAGAAGCGGCGCCACGAGGTCTTGCCGGGGCTGACGGGGCTTGCGCAGATCAACGGGCGTTCTTCCGCTTCTTGGGAGAGTCGGTTCGCGCACGACGTCTATTATGTCGACCATATCAGTTTCTGGCTCGATGTGAAGATTTTTTTGAAGACCTTTGCGGTCGTTTTTGCTGGGGAAGACGCGACGCATTGCGGGGGGGCGCCCGCTCCGTTTACGACGTGTCGGCTGCGTCAGCTCGCCGATTTTGCCAAAGTCGACGAACGCGAGATTTTAGCGCAATCTGTCGAGGAGCGCGCCGCGTTGTTGGAGCGTTATGAGCAAGCCGTTTCCAATAGAGAGGAAGAGAAAAAGGAAGAGGACTCTCTTGAACTTCGCGCCGCGTGACCGATTAGTCGACTTATTCTCATTGCGCGTTTTCTTTTTTTTAGAGAAGTATTGACGTCTATAACGGACGTGAAACGAAAAATTTTTCTCTTTTTAGCTTCGTCGCGGCCCTAATATGGCGCGATTCCTTTATAATGGAAAGTTGAAAAATGGGCGAAATGCGCCCATGTGCTTTTGCCGCTTTTTTTGCGGCGTTCCTCACCGGTATAAGCGGGAAGTATTCATGATGAAGCGATTTACGATTCGGAAAAAACTTGCGTTATCGACAGTCGCGGCGACGCTTTTGGGCGCGCTGGTCGCGTATCCTTGCGGCGCCGTCGTAACGACTGCGCCGCGCGTCTTCGCTCAGGACGATCCCTTCGTCGACATTGACGACGACTCGGATCCCTTTGCCGACTCCTCCGATTCTGATCCCTTTGGCGCTTCCGACGACTCCTCGAACACGCCTTTCGCGCCGTCCACGCTTCCCGCGCCCGCTGCTGCGACGCCGAATCCTGTCGCGTCGGCTTCCAAGGCGAATCCCGTCGAGGAGAAGGAGTTGACGCCGGAGGAAGGGGCGCGCGCGAAAGAACGGGCGAAGTATTTGAGAGCGGAAGACGTGCCGGACGATCTCAAGTCGGAGCAGGATTATTTCGATTCGGCGACGCCAGCGGAACGCGCGGTCTTGCAGAAGACGCCGACGAACGCCGCGGAGTGGTTTGTCGCGGCGGTTCGGGTCGCGCGAGTCGGTCGTCCGAACTTTGCGAAGATTCTCGCGAAGAAGTCGCTGGAAGCGCCGGACGCGAGCCCTGAAGAGACGGCGACGCTTCTCGAATCCCTTGGCGTCGGACGCGCCGCGTATTTTGTCGCGAATCCGACGATCGGGCCCGACGGTTCCGCAGCGTACGAACGCGTGACGCAGACCGCGCGAGAATATTGGCGTTCCGACGCGGCGCTGGAAGAGGCGTTTTCTCGCGCGCTTTCGGGCTCCGTCTCCGAACGCGCCGCCGCGATTACCGACGCGCGCAAGGGAGGCTACGTCGCCGTTGCCGCGCTTCTCGACAAACTCCTCTCCGGGAATGAAACGGATAAGAACGTCGCGCTCGAACTTCTTCCCTTCTTTGAGGAAGACGCCGTCGACGCGCTTGTCGCCGCGCTTCGCGCCGTTTCCGACGACGAAATCGCGCCGATCGCCGACGCGCTCGCCGGGGTCCAGAGCGCGAAGGTCGCGCCGGAACTTCTCGCGCGTTATTTCCAGATTTCGTCCGACTCCGAGGGCGCGGAATCCCTCGCCGCGGCGCTTGCGAGGCAGCTCTCTAAGTCCCCGAGCGCGGAAGAGTTCGTGAAAGAATCTTACCAGAAGGCGCGCGAATTCTATCGCAACGAACGCGTCTTCGCCAATACCGTCGACGGAGCCGCGCCCGTCTGGCTATGGGACGCGACGACGCGACGCGTAACGCGCGAAGAACGATCGTGCGCGGAAATTTCGCGCGCGGAGGCGGCGTACTGGGCTACGACGGCGTACCGCGTCGGCGAATCGCGCGGCGTCCTTCCGCAGGGGGCGAAAGCGCTGGCGATCGTCGCGGTCGCGGCGCGAGATTCGAATATCGCGGGGCTCGACGCGGCGCGGACGGCGATCCCCGTCTTTGAGAAAGAATTCCCGAATCTCACCGCGCAGGAGCTTGTCGACGCGCTCCGATTGGCGCTAGAAACTCAGCGCTGGGACGGCGCGCTCATTCCGACGATCCTTCTGCAAGATCGCGGGGACGAGTCCCTCTGTTACGGAGACGGAGCGCCTTCGACGATCGTTCAAGCGGCGACGTGTCCCGATAGGCGCGTTCGCTACGAAGCGCTTACGGCGATCGTTCGGTGGAATCCGTCGAAGCGTTACGTCGGCTCGAGCCGAGTTCTTTCCGCGCTCGAGTGGTTCGCGACGTCTTCCGGGGAGCGTCTTGTCGTGGTCGCGTCTCCTAAGTTTGCGGACTCGACGCTGATTGGTCGCGCCTTCGGTTCGCAAGGACTTCAAGTCGTGCCCGCGACGACGGGTCGCGAAGCGCTCCTTGCGGCGCAAAGTTCTGCGGACGTCGAGGCGATCTTCGTTCTTTCGACCGTCTCGAAACCCGACGTTCGCACGATGGCGCAGGCGCTGCGCGGCGATTGGCGCACGTCGGAAGTTCCGCTCCTTGTAGGCGCGGACAACGAACGCGATGAAATCAGCGCGAATCTTGCGGTAGGGCGCGAACCGAACGCGATCGTTTTGGCGACGCCGCGCCAGCATGACTCCGCGGCGTTCGCTCTCGGACGCCTCTACGAGAAATCGGGCGTCAACGTCGTCGCGTCGGACGTTCGCCTTGCGCAAAGCCGTCAGGCGATCGCCGCGATCCTCCAGTTGACGTCGACGCATCCAGAAATCTACGAGTTGGAGAACGCCAACGCGCTCCTCGATCGTCTTTTCGCGACGCCGGCGCTTTTGAACGAAGCGCTCGAATTCGCGTCGACGATCAAGACGCCGTACGCGCAGACGGAATTGGCGCGTCTCGCGGGGGACGTTCGTCTTAGCGTCGAAGAACGAGGTCGAATCGTCGACGCGTTCGAACGTCAGCTTCGCGCGAACGGATCGCTCCTGCGCGGTCCCGACGTCGTGGCGATGTACGACCGTTACAACGCGAGCGAGACGGAAGACGTGCAAACGCAGCGCGTCCTCTCGCGACTCCTCGACGTCTACGAGGCCGCGACGGGAAAGAGCTCGAACTGAGCGAAAAGACGCGTCGGCGCGTCGAATATAGAGCGAATATGTCATAAAGAAAGGAACGCGTGGAGAGCGCGTTCCTTTTTCATTTCTTGGCGTTTTTTAGCGCGGTTTGGGGTTCGAATCGTTTCGGAGGGCGTCGAGTCGCTTTTCTTTCCCGAGGGCGGCGAGTCTGACGCAAAGGGGATTGCGCGGGTCGAAGAGGGGCGGTCTGAGGGCGTCGAGGAGTTTGGGGGATCCGAATCCAAGGGTTTGGGGGACGGAGACGGCGAGCGCTAGGCGCCGCGCGGGGGCGGAGTTGAGGAGCGCCGCAAGATAATCTCCTTCGTCCAGGGACGCGACGGGGGTGAAGACGAGGGTTTCTTGTGGGACGATCGGGCGCCCGGAATCGGGGTCGGGGACGACGAGCGCGGCGGTGAGTTCGTAGTCCATGCGTCGCCACGCGACCTTGTAGGGGGCGAAGGTGGCGGCGTCGACGTTGTAGAGGGACCAGAAGGGGGCGGAGGCTTGGTAGCGGCGATAAGCGGCGCGTCCGCGGAGTTCGTCCTCGAAGCGTTCGAGGTAGGCGAGGGCGAGGGGAAAGCGTTCGCGCATCGTTTCCGGGGAGTATCCGCGTCTCTTTTGCGGGTCTTGGGGAATGAGCGCAAGGGTCGAGGGGGAGTCGTAACGATACGCGCCGAGGTCGCGCCAGTGGAGCATCGGAAAGAGGAGCTCGGTTTCGAGGCGCGCTTCGACGGACTCGACCTTTCTCTTTCCTCGAGCGCCGAGATTTCGGGCAATCGCGACGTCTCCGTCGCAGCGCGCGGTCTCCGCGTCGAACCAGAAGACGCCGACGCTCCCCGCGGCGTTGGCGCCGAGCTGCGCGCGGTATCCGCTCTTACGGTCGGGCGTCATGAGTGATTCGACGAGGGAATCGATCTCCCGCGCGAGAGGATCGTCGAGGACGTCGGCGCGGGGGGCAAAGCGAAAGAGGAGCGGAGCGCCGGGCTCGTCGCGAATCGGTTCCGCGGTCCCTTCGTCGAAGATTGCGGAGTCGAACGCGCGACTGAAGCGCTCCCATTCGGGCGCGGCGTCCGCGTCGAGACGCTCGCCGGGGGGCGGCACGCGCCACCGCCTCACGGGGAACGGGTATCGCGCGGGGGAGTTCGGGGCGCCGAAGAAGACGACGGGCTTGGTCGTGACGTATTCGAAGAGTCGGAAATTCGACAGATCGTCGATTTCCAGGGGCGCAAATTCCCAGGGTTTTCCCTTTCCGAAGAGACGAAAGCCCGCGCCTGAGGAGCCTGCTTGAAAGAGGGGTCGCGGCAAAACGAAGCCGAAGACTCCGTCGGGATTGAGATACCGCGCGACGCATAGGTGCGCGACCAAAGCCGCGAGCTCCTTCTTGCCCCCGCCGTATCGCGCGTCCTTCCCGGAGAGAGTGAAGAGTCCGAACTCTTCCCAGAGAGCGCGAGTTTCCTGCCGATACTCCAGCGCAAGGCGTTCCCATCCGAGCCAGGGGGGATTGCCGACGAGGAGATCGTATCGTCGCGGAGCGCGAAGTGGCGCGTCGTGCTCAAAGGGGTTGCCGAGGGTGAGTGAGTCGAGCAGAACGCCTGGTAGGGCGGCGTATGGATCGTCGGGGCGTTTTGAACGACGCCGTTCGACGAGCTGGGGAATCGCGTGGTGGAGCGCATCGGGGTCGTCGGCGAGGGGGGAGAGGGAGAGGGCGAGGGAGAGGAGATTCGCCTTCGTCATGAGGATCGCGAGGGGGTTGATATCGAAGCCTTCGAGTCGATCGAGGATAACGCGCGGATCGTCGCCGCGTCGTATGGAGTCGCGCAGGGGCGCGGTGAGGAAGACGCCGGCGCCGCAGGCGGGATCGAGGATCGTCGGAGGATCGTTATGGAAGTCGCAGGGTGAGCGGAGGCTTCGGAGTCGTGCGGCGCGCGCGCAGAGGTACGCGGCGAGCTCCGGAGGTGTGTAGAATTCGCCGAGGGCGGCGCGGACGTTGGCGTGGAAGAATTGTGGGTAGATATCGCCGAAGGGGTCGCGAAGTCGCGCGACGGCGCAAAGGTTGATTTTGGCGACGTCGCGCGCGTCGCGAGCGAGGAGGTCGCGTAGGGGCGCGGCCCAGGCGAAGGGTGAGGGGCCGAAGAGGGAGTTTAGGGAGTCGTCGTCGAGGCGGAAGGCGGCGGCGAGGACGGCGAGGATCGTCTGGGCGACGTAGGCGTGGAGTACGAAGAGGAGGGCGTCGTCGTCGAGGGCGTCGGGGAGATCGTCGTCGAGTTTGAGGAGCTGGGCTAACGTTCGGTTCGCGGGGAGTTTGGGGGGATTGACGCGTTTTCGAGCGTCGCGCCACCGGTCGAAGGAGGAGAGAGAGGGGTTGGGAGAATCGAGAAAGAGGCGTATAAGAAAAGAAACCCTCTCGCGGGCGTTTGTCGAGTCGGAGCTAAAACGTTGGCGCCAGACGTCGCATAAGCGGGCGTAGAGGGGAAAGTCGAGATTTCTTTTTTTCATAGAGGAGCTCGCGACGCGCCGCGAGGGCGAGGCGTCGCGAGCGCGTTTGGATTAGACGTAATGCAAGACCGTTTTGACGACGCCCCAGACGAGGAAGTCGGTTTCGCCGCCGACGATAATCGGTTTGAAGTCGGGGTTTTCAGGTCTCAATTCGACGCAATCTTCGCCGCGGAAGAAGCGTTTCACGGTGAATTCTCCGGTGACGGCGGCGACGACGGCGTCTCCGGTCGCGGGTTCGAGGCTTCGATCGACGATGAGGACGTCGCCGGGGAAGATCCCCGCGTCGCGCATCGACTCTCCGGTCGTG
>CAKVCP010000111.1 GCA_934725735.1 uncultured Thermoguttaceae bacterium | reverse complement strand
CGTCGGAGCCGGTCCCTCGGGTCTCGTCGCTGCGAAAACCCTTGCCGAAAAAGGACGCAAGGTCGCCGTATTTGAACGCAAGCTCGCGCCTGGCGGCGGCGTCTGGGGCGGCGGCATGCTCTTCAACGAAGTCGTCGTCCAAGAAGAGGCCAAGCAAATTGTCGATGAATACGGCATTCGCACAAAAGTCATCGACGACGCGCCCGGCTACTATGCCATCGATTCCGTCGAACTCGCCAGCGGTTTGATCTACGGCGCCGTCCATGCGGGCGCTAAAATCTTTAACGCGATGAGCGTTGAAGACGTCGCGTTCACCGGCGAACGCGTCAGCGGTCTCGTTATAAACTGGACCCCCGTTGAACGACTCGGCATGCACGTCGATCCGTTGGTTGTTTTGACGAAAGCGGTTCTCGACGGTACGGGACATCCCTGCGAAGTTCTGACGCTGGTTCAGCGCAAAGCTCGCGTCAAACTCGACACTCCCACGGGCGAAATCCTCGGCGAACGTCCAATGCAGGCGGCGACGGGCGAAATCACCACCGTTGAAAATACTCACGAATATTATCCGGGTATTTGGGCTTGCGGCATGAGCGCCAACAACGTCATGGGCGGTTACCGTATGGGACCGATCTTCGGCGGAATGCTCCTTTCCGGTAAGAAAGCCGCGCGTTTGATTGAAGAATCGATCGCGACCCTCTAATCGCCGACTAGGTTCGACTCTCCCCTTTTTATTATGACTCGTCTTCCGTCTAATCCTCCGGGCGCTATAATCGGAGGAAACGGGAGACGTTTTTTGTTCCCCCGTGCGGCTCTTCCTCATAACTATTGGATCGAACCATGCAAGACGAAACGACTCCCACCCTTCCCGTCGCTTCTTTGAACGAAGACCATGATCGTCGGCTCTTGTCAATCTTGATGCCCGTATACAACGAGCAGGCTTACTTAGAACGCGTCGTGGAGAGGGTTCTGAACGCTCCGCTTCCCGATAACGTCGAGCGCGAGCTTGTTCTAGTCGACGACTACTCCGCGGATCGTACGCCCGAGCTCATCCGTTCCATCGTCGAGCGCTATCCCAATACGGTTAGGGCGTTTCGTCAATCGAAGAATCAGGGAAAGGGCGCCGCGATTAGGCGCGCGATCCAGGAAATGCAAGGGGACTTTGCGATTATTCAAGACGCCGATCTCGAATATAATCCAAACGAGTATCCCCTGATCTTAGCGCCTTTGCTCGACGGAAGGGCGGACGTTGTTTACGGTTCCCGTTTTGCGACGCGCGAAACGAGAAAGATCCTGCAATATCACCATAAGCTCGGAAATCTATTTTTAACGCACCTATCCAACTTCACAACAGGTCTCGATCTCACGGACATGGAGACCTGCTACAAGGCGTTTCGCGCCGACGCGTTGAAATCGATTCCGCTACGCTCCAACCGTTTTGGAATGGAACCCGAAATTACGGCGAAGGTTGCCAAACGCGGATGGACGGTTTACGAAGTTCCGATCAGTTACAATGGGCGCAAATACAGCGAAGGGAAAAAGATCGGTTGGAAAGATGGCGTCAACGCTATCTGCGTCATACTAAAGTACTGGTTCTTTGACGACAGTTTTTATGATATCGATTCCTCTTCGGAATCTTCGCAACGACTTGAATATTCTCGAAACTACTTGAAGACGCTTTTCCGTCGTTGCGCTCCATACCTGGGTTCTACGACGTTGGAAATCGGTTCCGGAATGGGGAACCTTTCCAAATTTCTCCCCCAGAGGGAACGACTCACTCTAACGGAGGCCGACGATAGACGAAGGAAATATCTTAAAGCTTCTTACGAAGGAAACGCCGTCGTCGACGTTCAATATCTTGATTTGATTTCGGGAAAAACGTCTCTTCAAGACAAGGACGTCGAGGCCTTCGACTCCGTCGTCTGTCTTAACCGAACCTCCTCGCTCCCATTAAACAACACGGACGCGCTCGTCGAATTGAAGCGCTATCTCAAACCGTCGGGGAAACTTCTCTTCGTCGCGTCGGCAAAAAGCCGCTTCTCCTGTTGGCTTTGCAAGCGCAAACGATCAAATTCTACCGTTTCGTTCACGTCTAAGGAACTTGTCAAACTTCTAAAAGAGTCGGGATACAACGTCGACTGCGTTAAGTCGATCGCTTCCGTCGAACGATTATTTCGAAGTTGCGATCCCAACAAAGCTCCGTCCTTCTTGGGCTTTAAACTCTTTGATCTTCTTGTCTCCAGAACCTCTTGGTTGGACAGAATTCTGAAGCCCGTGAAATACCTGGTTGTCGCGACGAAGGTCGATAAGAAGTAAAAATAAGAAATAAAAAACCGAGCGACCGTTTGCGCGCCGCTCGGTTTGACGACCCTTAGTCCATGAAATAAAACCTGCAGTGAGGGCAGATTCTGAATCCCTGGTCGATTTCCCAGTCGCATTGGGGACAGACTTTTTTCGATTTCTTAATAGGGGGGAGCGGCGTGTCGCCAAATTCTCGACGACGACGCTCCTCTTCCTCACGCGCTTCTTGTTCCGCGTCATACTCCGCAATGTTGCGTCTGAGTTCTTCGCCGACTCCAAGGATGCGCATAATAGACGACTCGGACGGAGCCTTATTTAATTTAGGAATCCTCACGTTGGCCCCGCAAGCTGGGCAACGACCGATCGTTCCCGCGCGGCTATCCGGAGCTCTCAGTTGATGGCCATTGTCGCACGTCACAGTGATACTCATCCTTTACCTCCTTCAACAGATGAAAAGCCGTTTTGATTTCAAGATTTGAAGGAGGATTACAATCGCGTCAACGCAACCTAAATGAGTAATCCTCCCCTAAAGACAGGTCTCCACGTCATACCTCCAAAAGGGAATATTTCTCGAAAGAAGTAGTTTTCAACCCCTTGAACAACTACGTCTATCTCAATTATACCACGCTTACATCTTCAAGTATTCTTCTGGGGTAAAAATTATCAAAAAAAATGAGAATTTTTCGTTATTTATTACAGTCTAAAAGATAATCGTACGAAGACATTGCCGTACAGAAATACATTTCTTTCCTTGACTGCGTAAAACAGCGTCGCCAACCGACGAATGTAGAAAATCGCAAGCGTCCCAATATAATAAAGACAGAGCAAATTTGATTGTCTACACAAATAGGCGAGACAACGGACATTTTTCACATAGAGGAAATATCAGTGAGTCTAACAAATAATTCCTTTTCCATTGAAATCCTCCAAAGCCGAACTCAAGAAAAACCGATACGCGCGGCGTTATTCGATTTCGACGGAACTCTCAGTCTAATTCGCGAGGGTTGGCAAAACGTCATGGTTCCATATTTCTGCGAAGTTTTGCAACGCGTCTCTAATCCGGAAAAAGAAACGCCCCAAGACATAGAGAGAATCACGCGAGATTTTGTAGACAAAATCACCGGAAAGCAAACGATCTATCAGTGCATTCGTTTGGCTGATGAAGTAAAAAGTCGCGGAGGAATTCCGGAAGACCCTCTCGCCTACAAAAAAGAATATCTGCGAAGACTTCAGTTAAGAATTTCAAACAGGCTCGAACTTCTCCTAAGCGGAGCCGTCGCGCCAGACGAATTCGTTGTTCCCGGAGGACGGAAGTTTCTTGAACTATTGCGGAATAAAGGCGTCAAACTCTATCTGGCTAGCGGAACGGACGAGTGTTACGTGAAGCAGGAAGTTGCGTTGTTAGAACTCGAGGAGTATTTTGACGGGGGAGTTTACGGCGCTCAAGACAATTATAAAACCTTTTCCAAGGCGATGGTTATCAATCGGCTCATTGAAAGTAATCGAATAGAGGGCGAAGAACTTGTAGGCTTTGGCGACGGCTACGTTGAAATCGAAAATGTTCGCGCCGTCGGAGGGTTTGCGGTGGGCGTTGCGACAAACGAAGCGAATCCTGGCGCTGGAGTCGATCAGTGGAAGCGCGATCGTCTCATAAACGCTGGAGCAAACGTCGTGATTCCTGATTTTAGCGACGCTGAAAAAATCTTTCAATTCCTTTTCCCCTGCTAAGAAACGAACGCCCATGCCTTCCATCCCAATACATAAAGCGCATATCGAACGTTCCAAACTCATTGAACGCCTAGAAAGATATCTTCAAAGTCGAGCGTCCAGGAAGCCTCCAAGGATCGCCGTTTTTGGCGATTATTGCCTCGACAAGTATCTCTATCATTACCCTAACCTTGACGAAAAATCGGTCGAAACCGGTTTGGTCGCTCGTCAGATTCGCGCGACGCGTTTATCCGCTGGGGTTGGGGGAACGATCGCCAACAATCTTTGCGCTCTCGGAGCTCAGACCTTCTGCTTCGGCGCTATAGGGGAAGACGGCGAAGGTTTCGATCTATTGCGTTCGCTGAAAAAGATGGGAGCGAATGTTGAAGGAATGGCGATTCTACCCGAGCTCCTCACGGGAACCTATATGAAACCCATGCGCCCTGAGCGGTTGGATATTTCCCCTCTCTCGAATCGTGGGACGGCCGATTGGACTGAAGAAAACCGATTCGACATTCGCAATCCGGCGCCAGCGTCCGACGCGGCGTTAGAAATCTTAAAGCGCTCCTTTCTCGCAAAGCTTGACGATCTAGACGCCGCGATCATTACGGATCAATTTCAGACAGGTTCGGAAGTCGTTTTTTCGCCTCAACTTCGCGCGTTTCTTTCCCAAGCGGCGCAAAGCCGACCCAATCTTTTCGTTTTCTGCGACTCTCGATTCTTCGTCGACTCATACGTCGACATTTTCGTCAAATGCAACGCCAATGAAGCTCTCGACGCTTACGACGCCGCCCATAATGGAAAAGAACGCTTGGAAACGACGTTCAATAGCGACTCAGAACTCGATCTAAACCTGATCCTGCGCGCCGGAGAATGGCTCGTCCAGAAGAATAAACGCTCGGCGCTTATTACTCGCGGGAGCAAAGGTTCTCTCCTTTTTGAAATCGACTCTGGAGAGAATCTCCAAGCAAAAGAGATTCCCCCTATTCCTGTGACGCCGCCAATCGACGTCTGCGGAGCCGGCGACGCTACGAACGCGGCCTTCACCTTTGCTAGAACCATTGGATTTTCATTAGAAGAAAGCGCTTTTCTCGCAGGCGTGGCGTCGTCGATTACAATTAAGCGCATCGGAGAGACGGGAGTCGCCTCGTTAGAAGAAATCCTCGACGTCTTACGGAACCAATGAGCGACGCCCACTAAAGATCAATAGGCACAAAGATGAATAAATTATTTGATAGAGACAATTTAAAAATTCTTCCTCTTTCTTCCAGAGTCAACAAGCTCAACATTGAACAAGACGTTGTCGATCCGTCGACTTGGCTCCTCGACCTATCGGATGAAGCGATGGAAGACGTGGAAAAAACGGCGGAAAACCTCCGACGCGCGAAACGCGACGGCGCCGCGCGGATTCTTACCTATGGCGCTCATTCGATAAAGAACGGGTTAGGAAAGGTCCTTGCGCGTCTAGCGGAAAAGGGGTGGCTGACGCATTTGGTCACCAATGGCGCGGGGGTCATTCATGACTGGGAATTTGCGTATCAGGGTCGTTCGGGAGAGGACGTTCAGAGATACGCCGCGGAGGGGCAATTCGGCATATGGGACGAAACGGGCCGATATATCAACTTAGCGATCGTGGTTGGCGCTTATAACGGCCTAGGCTATGGCGAATCCGTCGGAGAAATGATTCTCAAGGAAGGATTAGAGATTCCGTCGGACGAAGAATTGAAGTATGCGATGTTGTCCGGAGTCGAATGTGCGAACTTTCCCCCTGCCCCGCGCGAAGTCTTAGACGCCGATCAGGACTCGCAAGCCGAAATCTTAGACCACGCCGCCGCTGCCGCCGATTTACTCCGCGCCAAGCGACGTTTCAACCTATCCGACGGTTGGAATAGAATCCCGCATCCGTATCAAGACTACTCGGTTGCGTATCATTTGAGGCGCAATAAGATTCTCTTCGGATGCTGTCCGATGATCGGATGCGATATCATCTACACCCATCCGGCGAACAGGTGTTCCGCGATCGGTCGAGCGGCTGAACGCGATTTTCTTTCATTTGCGAATTCCGTTTCCCAACTCGAAGGGGGCGTGTATTTGTCGGTTGGGTCGGCGGTTCTCTCGCCGATGATTTTTGAAAAATCTCTCTCGATGTCCCGAAATATCGCCCGACAAAAGCGCGCGCAAATCGACGATTTTGACATTCACGTCGTAGACCTCGCCAAGAGCGCTTGGGATTGGACGCGGCAGGGAGAACCGCCGATGAACGATCCGGCCTACTATCTGCGGTATTGCAAAACATTCAGCAGGATGGGCGCCAGAATGTCCTATTGTAGCGCCGATAATCGCTCCTGGTTCGCCGCACTCTTGTCGACGCTCGAAAAAAATCCTGAATGACAAATTTGTTTAATTAGCTTTCGATTTACTTGAAAATAAGTTTGAGAAGCGTTATAATTAAAAACGTACGATAATCGATTCACGTTGAATCAATTGGCTCGTATTCGCATAAAACATATCAGTAAATTTTTTCCTACAAATAATGGAGGAGCTCATGCTGATTAATCGTCGTCAATTTTTGAAAACTTCCGCCGTATCAGCCGCTTTATTTGCCGCTCCTGGTATCCTTAGAGCTCAAAACGTAAACTCCAAAGTCAAGTTAGCCGTCGTTGGTATTAGCGGACGCGGAGACGGCAACATTCACGAAATCTTGAACGACTCGGGCGACCTCATCGAAATGGTTGGTCTTTGCGACGTCGACGACAACAACCTTGCGCGACAAGGCGAACGATTCCCCAACGCCAAGCGTTTCTTCGACTATCGCACAATGTTTGACGAGCTCGAATCTCTCGACGCCGTCCTCGTCAGCACCCCGGATCATACGCATTCCGTCGTTTCTTTGGCCGCCATGAAACGCGGTATTCCGTGCTTCTGCGAAAAGCCGCTCGCGCATGACGTCGCTGAAATTCGCGACATGCAGCGCGTCGCCAAAGAAAAGAACCTTGCCACCCAGATGGGTACCATTATTCACGCTACCTCCAACTATCGTCGCGTCGTTGAATTGATTCAAGCGGGCGCCGTCGGCGAAGTCAAAGAAGTCCACTGCTGGTGCGGTAAGGGTTGGGGTGGATA
>CAKVCP010000110.1 GCA_934725735.1 uncultured Thermoguttaceae bacterium | reverse complement strand
ATCTTAGGCCATTATACAAAAAAAACAGGACAAGAGATCTCAATTCCAAATAACCCCCCAACCATCCTTTACGTATTCTAGCAGAATATTGTCATTTCATGATAAAACACCCTTTACCAGAGTGACGAAATTTTTAATAATCCCCCTTACCATAGGTGATAAGAAATCCCTCAACAACTAGGAAACTTAACGCCGTACCTGAATGATTGGGGACGCCCGAAAGAGGTTGTAGTCCCCCGCGCATCACTACCCAGGAGTTACTCTATGAAACGACTCGTTCTCTTCGCGTTAGCGATTGTATCGTCTTTCGCGCTCCAGTCAGCCATTAAAGCACAAGAATTTGCCCCTCTTGTACAACCGGAAACCACTTCAGTCACTCGTGTTAATCTCGACCAATTGGACGCCTCTACGCTGACGTCGCAGGCGGAGAAAATCGCAAACGCAGCGCTTGATCTCTTTGTCCCCGACGCCGATCAAGCGGAAGAAATGAAGCAAGCAGTCCCAGTCGTCAAGTTATTTCTTGGACAATACCTCGAAACGTATGTTCAACCTCTTAAAGACGCGGGCGTCCGTAATTTTTATTTAATAATAGACAAATCGGATGATCCTGCCGAAATCTCCTATCCCTATTTGGCGTTCCCGACAAGCGATCTTACGGGGGATCAATTGAGCGAAGTTAGAAACGTCATGAAAACGATTAACCAACAGGCTAATTCCGTTATCAAATATCGTTTCGTTCGAAACAACTTCTTCTTCGTTATGATTACGCCCACCGAAAATGTCGATGAAGACGAAATCAAAGCTTATGTGAAGAAACACTTTACGAAGCTCAACACACTCGAAAGGGCTGAATTTACGGAAGGTTTTGAACAAGTTGATCCCGACGCGGTTATTGCGACGGTCAGCGTTCCCGTCATCAGCGAAGAAGAAGTGACGAATGCGGTTGCTCAGATTTCCGGTCTTCTCGACGCGACTGAGACCCCCTTCGGCGACGAAATCACAGACGCTCTCGAAAGCATTGGAGAACTCGGCGCTAAAATTCAGGGACACGTTCGCTATGTAACCACGTCTGTCAATTTGGATCAATTAGAGATTGTCCAGAAAACGTATCTGAAATCAGAGGAATCCACCGCGGAATGGCAGAAATTGACTAACGACGTCCTTGACAAATTCTTCTCAACTCTCTCCCAGGTCGCGGAGAAAGCCCTTTCTGACGAAGATCTTAACGAATTTGGCGTAACCGTTGAAGAAGCGCAAGATCTTCTCTCCACCGTAGAAGAGTTAACGCGCGCTTGCTCCGCTACTACGGTTGAAGGAAACGCCGTCGTCTGGAAGATGGACGAACAATTCTGGTCCGACAAAAAGCCGATTATCAAAGACTTGACGGACAAAATCACCGCGCTGGCGACTAAATACTCCGTTGACGTCAACGTAGAAGACGAGAACGTAGAGGATTCAGACGTCGAATTTGACGACGATGAAGCTCTGGACGCCGACGACGATTTGATTGGCGAATGATTCACAGAACAACCGCCTGTAATTCGCACGAAAAAATCAGACAAGACCGAGCGATTATCACTCAGTCGTCATCGAAATAAGGGGGAGCCAATCCCCCTTATTTTTTCACCCGTTTTCACCGCTCGGCGTTTTTCAAACGTCAATCGATCGAGTCGAGCTCTCCAACCGCAAGGGTCGCCGGATTACTGAAACTATATTTTTTCATCAAGAGATTGACGTCGTCTACAGACATTCTGCGAAGAACGCTCAGATCGTCCTCTATCGAGCGATAAGAAGCGGTAGTCAACCATTCGGAGCCGATAGAAAAGAGACGCGATCCAGTGCGCTCTGAACTGAGAGCGACGCTCGTTAAGAGCTTGTTCCTCGCGCGCGTCAGTTCGTCTTCGGTAACGCCGTCCCTTTCCGCTTCCGCCAGAACTTCGTTTATGGCTTTAAGATTATCTTGAACGGACTCCGGAGGACACGTCAGCAGCGTCATAAAACACCCAAGATCTGAATATGCGTTGTGATATATCGTCGCAGAATCGGCGCGCCCGGAATCGACAAGTTTCCAGAAGAGTCGACTTCCCACTTCATCCCCTAAAATCACAGAGAGAGCGGCCGCAGTAAACCGATCATCGTCCCTCGAGCATGGAGCGTCGACCAATTGCATAACATATTCCATCGCCGTCTGCGGACGTTGCAAAACGAGTTTATCGCGCAGACCTTTCATGGGACGTTCTTCTCGTTCGCAAACGCCACACTTCCATTTTCCGCAAGCGTTCGAAACCCACTTCGTCAATTTGTCAAAATTGCAAAGACCAGTCGCGACGAAGACTATATTATTCGGAAGATAACGTCTTTCTAAGTAGTCGCGCATGATTTCGGGCGTTAATGCGCCCACGGAATCTAGAGTCCCTAAGACGCTCCGAGACAAAGGATGACCTTTCCAAAAGACCTCGCGAAACCTTTCGTCTAAACCGTATGGAGGCTGATCGTCGTACATTCTAATTTCTTCGAGCACGACCTTTTTCTCTACTTCAAATTCTTCCGCAAATAGAGAAGGGCTCATAATATCGCTCAAAAGGTCGACGCAATGTTCCTGAAGTTCCGGAAGGACTTTCGCGTAGAATACAGTCGCTTCTTCGCCGGTGCAAGCGTTGAAGACGCCTCCTAATTCGTCAAGTTCTCGATTAACGTCGGCGGCGCTGCGTCGCGCGGTGCCTTTAAACGCCATATGTTCGAGAAAATGGCTCATACCTGCAATATCGTCGTTCTCGTCGCGAGAACCCGTCCTTACAAAAAAACCGAGAGACGTGGAAAGAGCGGCGTCGTTATGCTCCACAATTATCTCTAATCCATTGTCTAGGGTAACTCTCTGGAATTTCATCTTCAAATCTCTTTCTGAGTGAGTAAAACACGGGCCTTGTATAGACGTCGCAAGCAGGCGTCAAAGGAAGTTTTAATATTAGACCAATATATCAAAAGAACGGTAGGCGACAAGTCAAATCAAAGCGCACGGTAAACCCACTTCAAGAACAATTCGCCACAGTAAGAAAAAAGCTCTAAAACTGCTAAAAAATTTCCCTCTATCGCTTGCATTTACATTTCATGTTGCGTATAATTCTTAGACGTCTTCAATCTAATGAGGCTTTTAGACGGTCTCGCTAGTTTGAGGGAAGGCCGCTTTTTTGTTGTTATCGCACAAAGAAGCTTTCCCCTCGAAGAGAAGAATGTCGGCGTCATATCGTTTTTACTAAACGAGTTAGACTCTTTATCGTCTTTAAAACAAGGATTTTTTTATGTCGAAGTATAGCCCTGAAAATATTCGAAATATTGTTTTGTGCGGTCATGGTGGAACTGGCAAGACGACCTTAGCCGACGCCCTTCTGAACGTTTCTGGAAAAGTCAAGCGTCCGGCAAGCGTTGACGATGGAACGAGTATTTGCGACTTTGACGAAGAAGAAAAATCCCACAAGTATACCATCGAGACGTCCTGCATTAACTTCGATTGGAATAATCGGAGGTTCCACGTCTTCGACTCTCCCGGCTATCCCGATTTTATTGGCGGAGCAATCGGCGCCATGGGGGCGTCCGATACCGCCGCAATTGTCGTCAACGCTTCGTCGGGAATTCAGGTCAATACGCGTCGCGTTTTCGCCGAAGCGAAAAATGCCGGACTTGGTCGTATCGTCATTATCTCCAAGCTCGATAGCGACAACATTAAGTTCGACGAGCTGATGGACTCGATTACCAGCGTCTTTGGATCTGAAGCGGTTCTTTTCAACATCCCGGTCGGAACCGGCTCCAACTTCAAGGGCGTCGTCGACGTTCTTAATCCTACGGAAGCCGAAGGCGCTCTTCTCGATCCTCAAGAACTCCACGAATCTCTTATCGAATCGATCGTTTCTGTTGACGACGATGCGATGGAACGATACCTCGAAGGCGAACTTCCCTCTGCGGAAGACCTTGAAAAGCTCATCGTTAAGGGCGTCAAAGAAGAAACCCTCATCCCCGTCTTCTGCGTTTCCGCCAAAACAGGCGTCGGCCTCAAAGAATTGCTCGACGCCCTTGCCAAATACGCCCTTCCTTCCAACGCTATCGCGCGAAAAGCGACCAACGCCCAAGGCGAGGAAGTCGACGTTGTCGCCGATGCAAATGCGCCCGTCGTCGCCCAGGTCTTCAAGACTCGCATCGACCCTTTCGTTCAGAAAATCAATTATATTCGCGTCTTCTCCGGTACTCTCAAAAACGGTATGACCGTTCCGCTCATCGGCTCTCGTAAGGGATTCAAAATCGCCCAACTCTTCGAAGTCCAGGCGAATGAACTCACGCCCGTCGACGAAGCGACTCCCGGCATGATCGTCGCCGTTACCAAAACGGACGAACTCAAGACCTGCGCGACCCTCGGCGAAGTCACCCTCCCCGCCTTCCAGTTCCCAACCCCGATGGTTGGTTTGGCCGCGTTTCCCAAGAATCGCGGCGACGAAGCCAAGGTCTCGGTTGCTCTTACCAAGCTCGCAGAAGAAGACCCCACCTTTAAGATGGAGAGAAACGACCAGACAAAACAGCTTGTTATCACGGGCATGAGCGATCTGCATCTCCAAGTTCTCCAGGAACGTCTGAAGAGACGCGATAAGGTTGAATTGGACACTAAAGAGCAGAAGATTCCGTATCGCGAAACGATTCAACAAATGGCGGAAGGTTCCTATCGTCACAAGAAGCAAAGCGGCGGCGCCGGACAATTCGGCGAAGTGCACATCCGCATGTATCCGTTCCCGGCTGGCACGGATCCTGAAGAATTCGCGACCGACAAGTCTCGTTTCCCGTCCATGAAAGAATGGAAGTACTTCCCCAAAAATAACTTCCTCTGGGTTGACTCGATCGTCGGCGGTTCAATTCCCGCGAACTTCCTCCCCGCAATTGAAAAGGGTTTCATGGATCGTATGGACTGCGGCGTCGTCGCCGGTTATCAGGTTCAAGATCTGTGCATCGAAGTCCACTTCGGTAAATACCATCCGGTAGACTCAAACGAACAAGCTTTCCGTACGGCGGCTAAGGGCGCATTCAAGGAAACCTTCGCCAAGGCGAAGCCTGTTCTCCTTGAACCGATCGTCAACTTGATGGTCACTGTTCCTGTCGACAAGGTTGGCGACGTCAACTCCGACGTCATTGCCGCGCGACGAGGTCGTCCGATCGGGGTTGAAGACGCCGGCGGCGGTTATCAAACGGTCGTCGTCGAAGCCCCGTTCTCCGAGATTACGACCTATAGTCGCACTCTCGCGAGTATGACGGGTGGACAAGGAAGCTACACCATCGAATTTAATCGTTATGACGTCGTTCCGAGCAATATCCAAGCCGAAATCGTCGCCAAAAACGAAGTTAAAGACGATGATGAGTGACAATTTCGTTCTATTGACATAGAGCCTACATCGTATAAATTTTAGAAACCGCCGTCGTTCCGCACCTCGGCGTTTTTTTTCCTTAATTGCAGAGACGCAGGAGTTCTAAAATGAGCGAATTGCATGAATTAAACGAATCCAATTTCAACACAGCCGTCCTTGAAGAAAAACGACTGGTTTTGATTGACTTTTGGTCTCCGACTTGCGGTCCGTGCCGAATGTTGGCGCCCGTCCTTGAAACGCTTGCCAAGGAAAATGCTTCGGTCGTCTTTCTAAAGTGCAACGTCTTCGAAAACATGAACTTGGCTTCTCAACTGAACATTTCCGTCGTTCCTACCTTGATCTTCTATAAAGACGGTAATCCTATCTTGCGCCTCTCAGGAGTCCAAAAACAATCCAAATTGCAAGAACTCATCGACGCAAATATCTAAAGCAAAAGCGATCTCCAGAAAACAAAGCTAAAGAGTAATAGCATGCTTTTTATTTCATTGAAAAAAGTCCTATTGTCCTTGGGTTGTTGCCTGTTATGGGCTTCGTGCGCCAACGCCCAATCTTCGGGCGTCCCCTGGAGAGCCCAAGACGCTCTTGGCCGCGACGTCCAGGCCGCAGATCAAGTCGGCAATCTCAAACCCGACAAAAAGGTGGGGATATTCTACTTTTTATGGCTCCAAGAAGCGGATAAAAAAGCGCCCTGGAACGACGGCCCCTATGATCTGGCCAAACTCTTCAAACTTCTTCCTAAAGCGGATTTGAAGAAAGTTGAACAAAGCGAAAACGAGCTATGGGGGACTCCCGGAACATATTTCTTCTGGGACGAACCTCTCTACGGATATTATTCCAGTTCCGATCCCTGGGTCATTCGTAGACATATCCAGCTTCTTGCAACCGCCGGCGTCGACTTTCTCGTCTTCGATACGACAAATAATGTGACGTATCCGGAAGTCGTCGAAGCGATTTGCAAGACCTTGTTGCAGATGAAGAAAGAAGGAGCGGAAACGCCGCAAATCACGTTCATGTTAAATACGAACGCGGATCAAACGGCGGACAAGCTTTGGAACGAAGTCTACTCAAAGGAAGAGTACCAAGACCTCCTCTTCCAACTCGACGGCAAGCCCCTTCTCATCGGCGACCCGAACGTCGTCAAAAATGAAAACGTCCTGAGTAAGTTGACCTTACGAAAAGCCCACTGGCCTTTTACGATGGTAAACACGGAGAAGGCGTGGCATTGGGAAGCGGCGTATCCTCAGCCTTATTCTTGGTCTGAAAGCCCCGACAAGCCCGAGCAGGTCAACGTTTCTGTCGCTCAAAATCTAAGTAGAGCCCCTAACGCGCAAGTAACGCCGATGAGTTCGGGGTTGGCCCGAGGACGAAGTTTCCACAACGGCGCGCAAGAGGAACTGAACGAAACCGACCAAGGCAATAATTTTGCCGAGCAATGGGAACGCGCCTACGAATTGAATCCCGACTACGTCATGATTACGGGCTGGAACGAGTGGATTGCCGGTCGTTGGCCTCAGGGTGGGAAGAAGGTCTTTGTCGATCAATTTGATCGCGAATACAGCCGCGACATTGAGCCGATGAAGGGGGGCCATTTGGACAATTACTATCTCCAAATGGCGCAAGGGATACGGCGTTATAAAGGAGCGCCTTCCCTCCCCGTTTCGCATGGTCTCAAGACCGTCGACGTCGACGGCGATTTCAACCAATGGGACGACGTAGATCTCGTTTTTACAGATTTGACAGGCGAAACAATTCCAAGAGATTATCCTGGAACGGGAAAAACGTATTACACGAACAACACTGGTC
>CAKVCP010000109.1 GCA_934725735.1 uncultured Thermoguttaceae bacterium | reverse complement strand
CGACGATCCGGCACGTCTCGGGGGGGAGCGCGCGGCGGATGATTTCGAGAACGCGCGTTCTTTTGCGCGAATAGTGGAGTCGCATGCGGTTGATGTGGCGTTCAAAATACCCCTGACGGAGAAATTCCGCGAGCGCGTATTGGTCGAAGGTCGAGACGGTGCAGGAGTAAAAGCCGAGCTTTTCGTAGAAGCGATTCGCGAGCGCGACGGGAAGCGCCATATAGCTGATGCGGATCGTCGGGGCGAGAGATTTCGAGAAGGTGTTCATGTAGACGACCTTGTCGGGATCGAGACCGAACATTGGGACGATCGGGCGTCCGTTGAATCGGAACTCGCTGTCGTAATCGTCTTCGAGGACGTATCGTTCGTCGCGTTCGTTCGCCCATGCGAGGAGTTCGTGGCGGCGACCGAGGGTCGCGGTGACGCCGGTGGGGAAATGATGCGTCGGGTTGATATGCGCGACGTCGGCGCAAACGCGCTTGAGCTCGTCGACGCGCGCCCCTTTGTCGTCGATTCGCGCGAGACGACACTCCACCCCTTGCGCTTCGTAAATCTGACGCGGCTTCTTATAGCCGGGCGTCTCCACGCAGAAGATCTTATCGCGCCCCAAAAGCTGAACGACGAGCCCGTAGAGATACTCCGCGCCGCTCCCCACGACGATCTGATTCGGATCGACGGAGAGTCCTCGAAATGAAGCGAGATATTGGGAAATAGCGCGTCTCAACTCGACGACCCCCGCGCCGGGAGAAGGTTCAAGAAGTTTTTTTTCGCGCGTCGTCATAGCGGCGCGAATCATCTTCGCCCACGCGGAAAAAGGGAAAAGTTCGGGGTCGGCGCGATTGGAGGAGAAGTCGAAGAGAATCGGCGGCTCGTCGGCGCCGCTCTGCGCGCGATTCGCGGCCGCGTTAATCTGAAGGTCGAGAACCTGCGCGGCGCGGCGCTTCTGCGGAATCGACGGAGCGACGAAATATCCCTTTTTCGGAAGGGCGTACACGAAGCCTTCCGAGATCAACTGGTCATAGGCGTTTTCAACCGTAATGGCGCTAACGCCGAGATTTCGCGCGAGGGTTCTCTTGGAAGGGAGCTTTTCGCACGGGGCGAGGTTTCCCGAGATCGCGTCGCGGCGAATCGCGTCGCATAAGCGTTGATAGAGGGGCCCTGTCCCCTGGGATAGGTCGTAGGTCAGCATTCGCGTTTTCCTTTAAACTGACCTTAAAACATTTCTTGTTTTGACAATTGAAAAAAGGTCAGACGGTCTTATTATTTTCCAAAGACTCGACGAGTCAATAGAGAAGACAAAAAAAGAAATAGAGAAGATAAAGGATAGAATCATGAGAAACGATCGCTATGAACTGAACAAAGGGCTCGCTCAAATGCTTAAAGGCGGGGTTATTATGGACGTGACGACGCCCGAACAGGCGCAAATCGCGCAGGAAGCGGGGGCGTGCGCGGTCATGGCGCTTGAACGTATCCCGGCGGATATTCGCGCGGCGGGGGGCGTCTCGCGCATGAGCGATCCGAAGATGATTAAGGGAATTCAGGCGGCGGTTTCAATTCCTGTCATGGCGAAATGCCGCATCGGTCACTTTGTCGAAGCGCAACTTCTCGAAGCGATCGAGATCGACTACATCGACGAATCGGAAGTTCTTTCCCCCGCGGACGACGTTTACCACATCAACAAGCGCGATTTTAAAGTTCCGTTCGTCTGCGGCGCGCGCGATTTAGGGGAAGCGCTCCGTCGAATCAACGAAGGCGCGTCGATGATCCGCACGAAGGGGGAACCTGGCACGGGAGACGTGATCCAGGCGGTGCGTCATATGCGCAAGATGAATCAAGAGATCGCGTGGCTCGGTTCGCTTCGCGAAGACGAGCTTTTCGAAGCGGCGAAGAAATTGCAAGTACCTTACGAACTGGCGCAGTACGTCCGCGAGAATCACAAGTTGCCGGTCGTGAACTTCGCGGCGGGCGGAATCGCGACCCCGGCGGACGCGGCGCTCATGATGCAGCTTGGGGCGGAAGGCGTCTTCGTCGGATCGGGAATCTTCAAGTCGGGTAATCCGGCGAAGCGCGCGCAAGCGATCGTGAAGGCGGTGACGAACTTCCGCGACGCGAAGCTGATCGCGGAGCTCTCGGAAGACCTTGGCGAAGCGATGGTCGGAATCAACGAGAGCGAGATCGAGCTCATCATGGAAGAGCGGGGCAAATGAGATGGCGCGAGTCGGAGTTTTAGCGGTTCAGGGAGCGTTTATCGAGCATGAGAGCGCGCTGCGCGAGCTCGGTCACGAGTGCGTCGAGCTTCGTCAACGCGCGGATATACGCGACCTTGACGCGCTGGTTCTTCCGGGGGGCGAGAGCACCGTGCAGGGTAAGCTCCTGCGCGAGCTTGAGATGTTCGAGCCGCTGCGCGAGTTGATCGCGGGGGGGATTCCGACCCTTGGAACGTGCGCGGGTCTGATCTTGCTGGCGTCGAAACTCGACGCGGATCCGACGGTGCATTTTGGGACGTTCCCAGCGACGGTTCGACGCAACGCGTACGGACGTCAACTTGGTAGCTTCCACACGCGGGCTCCCTTCGGGGATCTTGGCGAAATCGACATGACGTTCATCCGCGCGCCTTATATCGTGGAAGCGTCGCCGGAAATGAAAATCCTCGCGAAGGTCGACGGAAAGATCGTCGCGGCGCAATATAAGAATCAGATTGGACTTTCGTTTCATCCGGAGCTTGACAAAGATCGGAGAATCTATACAATGCTGGTCGGATAAGTTGGGAGCGTCAGCATGCTGAAGGAAGGGTGCGTCTTAGTCGGACGCGAGGGAAGAAACGTGTTGGCGTCGCCTGTCGTTTAGGGACGTCCTGGTCGACGGTTCGACGAGTGTGGTGGTACGGCGTCTTTCTTCCTTCTAAAGCGTTCCCTCCCTTCTTTCTTTTCTTTGCCGTTCTCCATTATTGTTGCGGCGAGAATCGCGTTGGCTCATAACTTCTTCGGCAACTTTTTGACCTCTTTTTGAAAACGCGTCGCGTATAACGTTTTTAGCCAACGTCGCGATGCGCCGCAACGCTTGTATCAACTCCCGCAGGCGTTTTTGTTTTTCTTGGGGCTTTCGCCGCGTCGGTTGTCAATTGGGCGCTTGGCGTTACAATTCAGGGAGTTTTTTAGTTTCCCCCAATTCCTCTCAAACGCGGCGCAATGAAGTCGACGTTGAGAACAACGCGCGTTCGCATGACCGCGCCAATTCGCTAGACGGCGTCTGGCGAATCTCCCCAACGCTCAGAAATGAAAAAGCCCCGCGTCCTCCGCGAGGCTCTTTCGGTTTTCATCGCGGCGTCAATCCGCTCGCTTGCTTAGGTCGGTCCAGACGTACGCGCCGTCGGGGCCCGTCGCGCGTTTGTACAATCCAACTTTCGTCTTTCCGTTCGCGACGTAGAAGTAATCGTTACCCGCGTCGTCCCCGCCGATCCAGCAGATTCCCGTCGTCGGCGCCGCGCAGAACTGCGCCGAGCAGATCGGATAATCCTTCTTCGACACGCCCGTCGCGCCCCACGTCTCCCCCTCCGCGCAGTCGTGCGACTTCGCGTCGCCGCAGACGCATTTCAACGCCGCGTGCGCTACGATCGGATATTCGCCCGTCGACGTGTTCTTCGCTTGGTCGATATCGAAATACCGCGCCCCCTGCAAGTTCGTATAGAGCGCCGCCATTTTCCTCGCAAACGCCCGCGTCTCCGCGTCCGGATCCTCGTTGCGCTGACCGACTTGCAGCTCCTTGAGCTCCGGCGCCCGGCTCCCGTCGATCACGTACATATTCTTCCCGAACCCCTTCGTCCCGTCGTACGTGTACAACACAAGATTACCCGTATTCCACTCGTACTCGATATTCTGCGCCCCGTAAAGCGTGTTCCCCGTCCACGCGTACAACGTCGATTCCGCGCGAAGAAGTTCCCCAGGCTCGTAACTCGCCGACAGCCCGCGTTTGTACGTGAAGCGACGATTCCACGTCCCCACAAGCGTCTTCGTCTCCGCGTCCCAAACGTCCGACAGACGATAGTATTGCAGAACGTTGTAGTCGTTGTCGTAACGCCCCTTAAACGCCTTGCTCCCGTACACCCCGTACGCGACGATCACATAAAGCTCCCCCGACGCGTCCCCAGGCTTGCGACCGACCGTCACCCCGTCGATTCCCGAACACGCGAAAAGGTGCCCGTCGTTCTTCTCGTTCTGCGCGAACCCTTCCGGGGAATCCGTATTCTCAAAGAGCATCGGAGCGCGGAAATCGTAGGTCGGCTCCGCGAGAAGGATCGCGTTCACCCCCTCCTCCATCTCTTTGCAGTCCATCCCCACGCGCGTCATCTTCCGCGCGTCGAACGCCGCCAAGAAGAATTTCGCGCCCGGAGACTTGTACTCAAGAGACCCGTACACGATCCCGTCGTGATACTCCAAGCACCCCAAGTGCGCCCCGCCGGGCTTCCCGAAGCTCCCTTCCCCGAATCCCCCGACCGACGCGACGACCTTGCCCGTGCGCATGTCGAGCTTCGCCAACACGTCCGTGTACGAGAAATACATGTAGTCGAGATTTTCGTCGACGCAGATCCCCTGCATATGGCTCGACCCGCCGCATAGGTCGATCGTGTCGAAGCTCTTGCGCTCCATCGCGAGCGCCTTGCGCCAGAGCGCGGCGCCCTCTTCCTCCACGCTCTGCGCAAACGCCGCGCACGTCCACGTCGCCGTCACGACGGTCAACGCCGCCGCAAGTCTGCCAAATCGGTTCCTCTTCTTACTCATCGTCGCGTTCCTCCTCGTATCTCTCCCTTGCCGCTACTCGCGGTTCGCAATGTCTCTTTCCAGCGGTCGCCGCGTTCGCGCGCCTCTCCACCGACTCAAACGCCGATTGTACACGACGCGCCGCCAAAAGTCCAACGCCCGCGCGTCACTTTTTCGGCGTCGCTCCCCGCACGACCTCCGCGACCTCCGTGATCGTCAGAAACGCCGAGGGATCGACGCGCTTCACAATCCCGCGCACCTTCGCGATCTGGAAGCGGTTCACCACAAAGTAGACGATCGACTTGGGCGCGTTCGAGTATCCCCCCGTCGCGTCGAAACACGTCGTTCCCGTCTCGAATTCCTCCATGAGCGCGTCGTTGATCTCCTTCGCCCTCTCCGTCACGACCATCACGCTCTTGCACCGGTCGATTCCCTCCACGATGAAGTCGACCGTCTTGAGCCCTGCGGCGTACGTCACGATCGAATAGAGCGGGAGAATCCAGCTATGCATCGCGAATCCGCAGATCGTATATAGAAAAACGTTGTAGATCATCACGAAGATCCCAACCGTCAGATTCAAACGTTTCGCAAAGATCACCGCCATGACCTCCACCCCGTCGATCGCGCCCCCGTTGCGAATCGTAAGCCCGCTCCCGACGCCGGAAATCAGGCCGCCGAAAAGCGCGCACAAGAGGAGATCGCGCCCCGCGAGAGGCGACGCAAAGCGCACGTCGATCGGCAAGACGTCGACGATGAGCCACGACGCGAAAGAGTAGACCGCGACGGCGAAAATCGAGTAGATCGTGAACGCGGGCCCCTGCTTTTTGAGTCCGAAGAGGAAGAGGGGAACGTTCAGTACGAGGAGAAAGAAGGACAAAGACGCGGGGGCGATCTGCGATAAGAGAATCGACGTTCCGGAGATTCCGCTGTCGTAAAGGTTGACGGGCGCTAAAAAGACGGTGACTCCAAAAGCGTTGATAGAGCCCGCGACGAGCAAGGCGAGAAAGGTCTGCCAGCGCAAAGATTTTAAGTCCGCTTTCCACGCGTCTTTAAGGTTCTTCATCCTCTTATCTCCTAGTTGAGCGTTCTTCAATAGATTAGCATGAGCCGCCGACCGCGTTGGCGATCGCGTCGCGGTAGGCGTTGTAAGTCGCGTCGTCGATCAGCGCCCATTCGACGAGATCGAACGCGTTCGGGTAGAGTCGCGCAAAATCGAGAACCGCGTCGACGGCGACGGAAGCCGCCAGCTTCAACGGAAAGCGATAGACGCCGGTAGAGATCGACGGAAACGCGATCTTGCGCAAGTTGCGTTCCCGCGCGATCTTCAGCGATTCAGTATAGCACGAGCCAAGAAGATCCTCTTCATTCTCGTCTTCATTCCAGACGGGCCCGACCGTGTGAATCACGTATCCGCACGGAAGATCGTATCCTTTCGTGATCTTCGCGCGCCCCGTCGGGCATCCCCCGAGCGTCGCACATTCCTTGACCAGCATCGGCCCTGCAGCGCGATGGATCGCCCCGTCGACTCCGCCGCCTCCCATGAGGGAAGGATTCGCCGCGTTGACGATCGCGTCCACGTCCGACAACTTCGTAATGTCGCTCATAATTGCGCGTATTTCCATTTTCAACGTCTCCTTTTTCGGCGCGTGGGTTCGAAACGCGCCGTCTCTTCTTACGCGTTTCGATAGCCAGTATACCCGAATTAGAGCGTCTCAGAATGGGGGAAAAGGAAGAAAGAATCGACGCCGACTCCCTATCTGGACGTATGCGATATGCCCCAGTTATCCTCCTCAAATTCGCGCCGAGACTGAATTTCCGCAGAAGTTTGTTGAAAAAACGTTAATTTTGTTCTTCGCGCAAGGATTTAGCGCGGGGAAATCGAGCGACGTCGGGCAGTCTTCCGAAATCGGGAAAAGGGGGAGAGACGATAGGGAGAGAAAACATTTCCAAAGGGACGCGGATACGTCGGCGAATCCCCTCGGGCGGAAAGAGAAAAACGCTTGCCTTGACGCGCGCGCTTTTGTATAATAACGCGCGCGTGGGAGTTCGCGCCACGTTCCATTTTCCATTCTGTCATGAGGCCCATTATGAAGAAAGTTGTCGATTTTTTAACCGCGCATCCGATCGTTTTCCTTGCGACCATTGGTCGCGACGGGGCGCCGAAGTGTCGTCCCTTCGTCTTCCCCGGCGAAAAGGACGGAAAGCTCTGGTTCAGCGCGGACGCGCAGAAAGAAGTCTACGCGGAACTGCAAGCCCATCCCGAGGTTGAAATCTGCGTCTGCTCGCCTCAGAACGAATGGTGCCGCGTCTCCGGAAAAGCGGTTTTCGAAGAGAATGTCGCCGTCAAAGAAGCGTGCCTCGCCACACCTTACGTCAAAGGCGCCTTCGAAAGCGTCCTCAATCCGAACTTCAAGGTCTTCTATCTCGCCAACCCCAGCGGCGCGCTAAGCCTCAACGACGGTCAGGCGCCCTATCAGTTCTAATCTCCCCGCCA
>CAKVCP010000108.1 GCA_934725735.1 uncultured Thermoguttaceae bacterium | reverse complement strand
GAGCGGGCGAAGGGGCTCGAACCCTCGACAACAACATTGGCAACGTTGTGCTCTGCCAACTGAGCTACGCCCGCAAATTAACATTCTAGCGGCTCAAGAACCGCGTCAAACAGTATTAGAATTATAGCGTCGGGCTTCCGCGACGCAAGGGGCTTTTTTTAAAATTTCTATTTTGATTCAAAGCCCCTCCTACCCGCAGAAAAAAACGGGCTTTTTTTTATCTATTTTGTCTGGACGCTTGATTTTTCACGCCCACCAAAGTATATTTAGAGAATACGTCGCCACAAAAGGCAAAAAACGTATTTATTGCTATTATTTTATATCGTCACCGTTTGAAACGAAACCTTTGTAATGGAAGTTCTTTTGACTATTTACAGCGACGAGAAGGAGTACTTTTCGCGTGAAATCAGTCTCCCATGCGTCATTGGCCGCGGGAAACAGAGCGACGTCGCAATCGTCCACCCGCTGGTTAGTCGGCGGCATTGTGAATTCTTTGAAGAAAACGGAGTCGTGATGGCGCGCGATTTGGGCTCGCTCAACGGCACGTTTTATAAAGGCGCGCGAATCGGACGCGGAATCAAACTTCCCTTTGGGGACGTCGTCTCGATTGGTCGGCTGATGCTCTGCGTCGATAAAGTTCCCGGCGCGGAACCAGAACAGGAGGGTATTCTCCTCCCCGGCGGCGCGGAGGCCGCTCCAAACAATATTCCCTCCGACGAAGAAAGCGCCTCTATCGAAGTCGTCGATATGGAAAGCCTTCTCTCCGACGTCCCGTTGCAACCCTCCTCCTCGGGAGACGATTCAAGCGTGATCGATCTTGACGCGTACCTCAAAAACTAACCGCGCGTAAGTTTCGGCGCGTCTTTAATTTCCGTACACTTTCAAAGCCGCTCGCCGCGTTGTTAAAACTCGACGAGCCCTTTTTTTAACAATGATTAGGTGATTCAATGTCCATTTCAAAATTCAGCGCCGCGCGCCTATTCTCGCGCGTCCTTCTTCTTTGCGCCGCGTCGACCGTCGCCCTCGCCTCCGTCGACGCTCAAGACGCGCAGAATTGGCCCGATCGACTCAATCCGAAAGTCGTCGGTATCAACAATCTCGCGCCGCGCTCCATCTTCGCCGCTACCGCGTACGAACAGCATACCCTAAACGGCGACTGGAAATTCCAGCTCGTTCCAACCCCGAACGACGTGCCCCTCAACTTCGAAGCGGAAGATTTCGCCGACGTCGACTGGGACACGATTCCCGTCCCCTCCAACTTCCAGACCCAAGGATACGGATACCCCGTTTATACCAATGTCCCGTACCCATGGCCATCCCCCTGGAATCCCCCCTACGTTCCCGACGAAGACAACTGGACCGGTCTCTATCGCCGCGACTTCGACGTCAATCCTAGCGACGTCGCTAAAGGCAAGAAGATCATCCTCCACTTCGACGGGGTCGAATCCTGCTACTACGTCTACGTAAACGGCAAGGAAATCGGCATGGGCAAAGACGCGCGCACCTTCGTCGAATTCGACGTCACGAAGGCCGTGCGCCCCGGTAAGAACACGATCGCCGTCAAGGTCTATCGTCGTTCCGACGGATCCTACCTCGAAGATCAAGACTTCTTCCGACTCAGCGGTATCTTCCGCGGCGTTTACTACTACGTCCAACCCGTCGTCGCCGTCGCAGACTCCAAGGTCGAAACGATCTTCGCAAACGACGACTTGACCCAAGCGACCGCTCGCGTCGTCGTCTCCCTCAAAAACAATACCCGCGCGGCGCAAAAGGGATCCGTTAAACTCGCCCTCGACGTCGCCAACCCCACGAATATCAACCTCGAAACCGCGAAGCTCGACGGCGATCAGCCTTCTCAGTCCCTTGAATACGCCCTCAACGCCAACGAATCCAAGGACTTCACCTTCGAAATCCCCGTCTCCGAACCCAAACTTTGGTCCGCCGAGACCCCGTGGCTTTACAAAGCGACCCTCTCCGTCGCGAACGAGCAGGGCGAAGAATCCCTCAACGCGCCTTTCAACGTCGGGTTCCGCAAGGTCGAGATCAAAGACGGTCAGCTCTGCGTCAACAACCGCGCGATCCTCGTCAAGGGCGTCAACCGTCATGAACATCACGGTTTCTCCGGACATACTCTCACCGAAGAAGGGATGCTCGAAGATATCGCGCTCATGAAGTCCTTCAACGTCAACACCGTCCGCACCTGCCATTATCCGAACGATCCGCGCTGGTACGATCTCTGCGACCTCTACGGCCTCTATATCATCGACGAAGCGAATATCGAATCGCACGGCATGGGCTACGGCGAACGTTCTCTCGCCAATCCCCCCGAGTGGCTCGACGCGCACATGAACCGCACCCAGCGCATGGCGCGCCGCGACCGCAACCATCCTTGCGTTATCGTCTGGTCTCTGGGGAACGAAGCGGGTAACGGCCCCAACTTCCAAGCGACCTACAAGTGGCTCAAGAACTTCGATCCGTCGCGCCCCATTCAGTATGAACGCGCCGGTTACGACTGGAACACCGATATCTACTGCCCGATGTATATGAGCGTCGGCGGCTGCGTCAACTACGCCAAGAACGAAGAAAAGAAAGAAGGGAACAAGCGTCCTCTCATCCAATGCGAATACACCCACGCGATGGGGAATAGCAACGGCAACCTGACCCTCTACTGGAACGCGATCCGCGAATACAAACACCTCCAAGGCGGTTGCGTCTGGGACTGGGTCGATCAGGGGATCGCGATGCGCGTTCCGAAGCAAAAAGCGACGGACGTCTCCGCGAACAACTATCCGATCACGATCGCCGGTATCATCGGTACGAAAGACAACATCGGCGAAATCTTCGGCGGCGAAAAGACCGCGCCTAAGAAGGGCGAAAAAGGCTTGAAGGGCTACGCGATCGTCGGCGGTTCCGACATCCCCGGCGTCGGCGCCCAGTACCCCGAGTACGCGAAGAGGGTCGAAAAGCTCAACTTCGTCGGCAAGGTCCCCTTCACTCTTGAAGCGCGCGTCTTCCCCTACGGCGGCAATGAAGGCGCTTACGTCGGCAAGTCCGATTATCAGTACGCGCTCAAGCAGCAGAACAACGGCGCTCAGCTCTACATCTACGACGGCAAGGGCTGGATCAGCGTCTCCGGAACCGTCGACTCCTGGAACAAAAACTGGCACGACGTCGTCGGCGTCTACACCACGCAAGAGCTGATTCTCTACATCGACGGCAAAGAAGTCGCTCGCAAACCCTGCGACGCCGCGATCGTCGAATCCCCCTATCCGGTCGAAATCGGTCGTAACTCCTATCATACGGATCGTCTCGCGGGCGCTCTTATCGGTTCGGCTCGCGTCTATAGCCGCGCTCTTTCGGCGGACGAAGTCAAGACGAACTTCTATGAACGACAGTCTCGCGAAGGTCTCGAACTCTTCGTCGACTTCAACAAGGCTGAAATCGAAAAAACGAACGACGTTTACTACGGCTACGGCGGAAACTTCGGGCCCGTCGACGTTCCTTCCGACCAGAACTTCTGCATGAACGGTCTCGTCGCGACGGATCGCACCCCCCACCCCGGTTGCCAGGAATTGAAGTACAATTACGCGAACGTCTTCGTGAAAGCGGATGCTTCCGACGCCTCGGGCAAGACCTATGTCGTTTCGAACGACTATTCGTTCCGCGACCTCTCGAATATCGAGATTCGCGCGACGCTCCTTGAAAACGGGGTCGCGATCGCGAGCAAGACGTACAAACCCGGCGTCGACTTCGACAACCCCGCGCCTGGCGCGAGCGCGACGCTGACTCTCGACGGCGATCTCGCGAACTTCGACGTCAAGAAGGGCGCCGAGTATATCGTAACCTTCGACGCGATCACGATCGGCGAAGAAGCCCTCGTGAAGGCCGGTTCCGTCGTCAACACGGAGCAGAATCGCCTGAACGTCTACGAAGCGGGCGAATCCTCCTTCGAAGCGGACGCTCCTGAAAACGCCGCGAAGATCGCCGCCGATAAGCTCGACGCGATCCAGCTCGACTTCTGGCGCGCTCCGAACGACAACGATCGCGGAAACAACATGAGCGGTCGTCAAGGCGCGTGGCGCAACGCCGGTATGGAGATCAACTGGAGCGAACTCAAGGAACTCGAACCGGGCGTCTTCGAACGCGTCGGCTCCTTCAAGACCCTCAAGGACGCTTCCGTGACCGAAAAGATCACCCTTGGCAAAAACAACGCCTACAAAGTCGCCTTCTCCGTCGATAAGAAGGGCGCTCCCTATCTCCCGAGATTCGGCGCCTACCTACTCACCGACGCGACAAACGTCGAATACTACGGACGCGGCCCCGAGGAAAACTACTTCGACCGTCATGACGGCTCCCTCGCAGGCGTCTACAAGACGACCGTCGCCGACATGTTCGTCTCCTCCTACTCCGAACCGGGCGAATTCGGTTACCGCACCGATTGCCGCTGGGTCAAAGCGACGAATAACGACGGGCGCGGCGTCAAGATCACCGCGCTCAACGCCAACGGCGTCGTTACCGGTAAAGACGCCGCCGCGACGATCTCCTTCAGCGCGAAGAATATGCTCAACCGCGACCTCGAAAGCGTTGAACATCCGTGGCAGATCCCCGTGCGAAACTTCACCGTCCTGAACTTCGACTTCCTCCAAAGCGGCGTCGCGGGAGACGACAGCTGGGGCGCTCAAGCCTATCCGCAATATCGTCTCAGCGCCGATTCCTACAGCTATGAAGTTCTCGTCGAAGAACTCTAATTGAAACGCGCTCTGCGCGACGAAAATCGTACGACGCCCCGATCCCCTTGAGTCGGGGCGCCTTTTTATAACTTCCCCAACCTTCAAACCCGCGCCTTGCGATGAACGTCGAGAAAAAATTTTTTCGTCTCGAAACGACCGCGGCGCAAAATTTCGAATTATAATTGTCCGAAAGTCGCGTTCCGAAACAGAACATGGAATCGACTTCTCTCCCCCTCTTCAAGTCATCGAGTTCCATGCGAGACGCTTCGTCATGCAAGAGCTTTATGTTAAATCGATAAGCAAGGCCGACCTAGCCGCTCGCAATTGGCTCGACTGGCGCGACGCATTTCAGAGGGCGATCGACGAATCGTCCTTTACCAAGCCGACGCCGCGAAGGATGAGTTATTTCTTCACGCTCCTCCTCGCGGAAATTGAAAGCGCGTTGAAAGAAAAATTTGCGCAAACGAAAGCGCATCTCATCTTCGCTCCATCGCGGCGAAAAATTATCAAGACGGGCTACAAACTCCTGATTACCGACCTCGAAGCCTCGCCGAGCGACGTCAAAGAGAATATCGACGAAGCGCAAACCTTCTTTAACAGCGTCAAAGTTCAGGAGACGAAATTTCTCTTTAGCGAATGGGTCGAAGCCGCCGTCCTAAAGGAATACGAAACGAAAGCGAGGACGTGGAGCCGTCGTCTCGTCGCGTCTCGCAACGACGCCTACTACAAAACGCTCTTCGGCAAGAGCCCGCATGACGCCCGAAACTACCTCCTCGCGTCTCTCGCCGGATATTGGCGCTGGGGAGAACTCCACCTGAAAGAGCTGAAAGAAAATCCCGACTTGTCGCGGCTCCTCGACTACGCCGTCGAAAGAATACGCCGCGTCGCCGACGAACTAGGTTTCGACGACTGCGAACGATTCCTTGAGGAATATCCTAATCTGACGGACTGGGAGCTGCGCGACTTCCAGCGCCTTGCGAAGGACGTCGTTCCCGAGGTCGACTATTTCGTCAAAGACCATTTGTATAAAACCTTCGCGCGAAAGGCGGGCGTCCCCTACGACGGACCCCCAAGCCCCCTGGATCCCGCTCAGAAGATTCCACGCGACGTTCTCTTCCTCTATCGACTCAAGCGATGGGAAAACTGGCGCCGCAGAATTCGCAAGCTCATCGAAGGGGCGCGCTCGTCTTTCGAACCCTCCGAATTCAACGTCGACCAAGTCTGCTATTACATCTCAAACGCGCTTCGCGCCGCCCTTGCCGAATCGCTACGTCAAGAAATTCCCGAATGTCCCGACGATATCGTCGACGCGGAAATCGACGCCCTCGTTCAAAGCGGCTACGCCTCGATGAAGTCGGTGGAATTCGCAAACGCGCTCGTCAATCAGCGCACGTTCGACCTCGAAAAAGAGACCCTCCTTTTCTGCGAACGCACCGACGTCAAAGACGCTTTTAACGCGGCGGTGAAGGAAGCGCTCTTCGAAGTCGCGCGCACTTCCGGAGAATCTTTGGCGGAGTCGCTCGACGTCGAGATTGACGGCCTGGCGGCGTTCGAAGAGAACCTCGCGAAAAAGAGTCGCGAAAATAGGAATCAAGCGGATCAATACGCGCTCCTCCATATCCTCCTGTATCGCGCGTGGATCGACTCCCACGTCGAGGAAATCCTCGAGAACGACAAGATCCTCGCCGCAATTCAGAAGGCGTACGCGTCCTTCGACGAACTCGCGGAGCGTTACAGTCTCGCGCTGTGTTAAGAGCGCCTTAACAGGTTCCCGATCTTCCGTAAGAAGAAAGTCTTCGCGTCGCTAGAATCCCTCAACAAGATCTTTAAAGGGCGCGCCCAATCCGCCGCCTCCGACGCTTCGTTAGAAGATTCTTTCGCGATCAAGGAGGCCTTTGCGCGGGGAATCGTCAACGTGCTCGGAGAAAGCGTCAAAGCGGCGATCCTTAAATAAGGAAACGGAACGAAAACGGGAACGAAAATGGGAACGAAAATCGTCGTATCGTCTCAACGACGCCGCGTCTTCTCAAAATGAAGAGCTCCAACGCCTTTCGAGTTGGAGCCCTTTCAATTGGCATACGCATACGACGCGCGTCTTTTATCTCCATAAGGAACTTTTTTCATCATACATTTCCTAAAAACACCCTATCTGTAGAACCCAATCGTCGTCAAATTCAGTTTTTCATCAAAAGCCGCATTTTTTATTTCTTTTTTTATTAAACTTAGTACAATAAAGAAACAACTGAATGAATCGTCGTCTTAACCCAACTTGCTTGCGGGAGTAATTACGATGGAAGATGCTAATATCAAAATGGAAGGATCAACAAACGAATCGAGTTTGCCGCTGGAATGGATGTTCTGGAGGACTCGTTTTCAAGACGCGATGAGAAAAACGTTTAAAAGGACGCCGTCAATTCAAGACTTCGACTTCTTCATGCTCAGTCTTGTTCGTCGTCTTGAAAAGGATACCGTCGAGTCTTTCCGCGAACCGAAGGCGCAATGCTTCCTTCGCCCCGCGCTCGACAAACTTAGCGCCGCCTCATAT
>CAKVCP010000107.1 GCA_934725735.1 uncultured Thermoguttaceae bacterium | reverse complement strand
TCGGGAGAAGTCATCTTTCCGGTTGCTTTGTCCCCGCCATAAAACGAATTGACGAGACCCTCGCCGGTAAAGCCGGAAACTCGCATTTGTCCGGGAAGCGTTCCTTTCGCGGGGGCGTCGCCAAAAGCGCTCCCTTCTACCTTCCAATCGCCGTAATCGTTCCCGTTAAAATCGGCGAAGATCGTGTCGCCCTTCTCCGCTTTTTGAGTCGCGTCTTGCGCTAACGCCGCGCTCAAACTTCCGGACGCCGCTAAAACGCCGATAGTCCATAACGCAACGCGACGTATTCCAGTATTCCACTGCATTGAAAACTCACTTTCTCTTCACAACATGGAGCTAATAACGATCGTAGTTCGATACGATCCGACGTTAAAGAAAATATACCGGGAGACGCCGCAAAAAGCAAGAAAGCGGCGATTAACGACGCGTCAAAACGCGTAATTTATCCAAGATCGGCTGAAGGAGACGCAGAAAGAATCCCACGGCAAAGGCGGAGAGCAGCGTTCCTTCCCGAATTCCGACCACTTTCGCGATAAGGAGGAAGGAAATCAGCGCGGCCGAGGCGGTGAGGAACGCGTCAAAAGTAATCTTCATGACTCCCGTCTTCATTTTAATCGCATTTGCAAGCGTCTTGACGACTCCGTCTCCTGGAAGATAGAGAACGTCGGCGGCAAATTCGCACGCCAAGCCCATAGCGACGAACGCGCAACCAACGACGACCTCCATGACCTTGAGCGGATAATACGACGCGGGGAGGTACGCGCACAAAACCATGCTCAGGTCGATCAGAATTCCGAAAAGAAAGGTGCAGGGAATCTGTAAGAATTGAAGTTTTCCAAAAGACCGCCCTTGTATCGCCCACTGGACGAAGAAGAAGACTAAATTGAGGAGGAGCGTCGTCGTTCCGAATGTTAGTCGTGGTAGGTAGTCCGATTCGATCGAAACGCAGTGCGCCACCCACGCGACGGACGAAATTGGGGACGTTCCAAGATTGCTACTCGCCGTCAACGCAACGCCAAAACTCACCAGCCCAATTCCGAGAGCGCAAAGCGCCACGCGCTTCGCCGCGACGAAACGACTCGACATAACCTATGACTCCTTATATTTAAAAAGTTATTGATTGTTTATTCTTACTCTTCGTCATAAAGGGAGGGACGCGGCAAAGGGCGCTAACAGAACCGTGCAGACGCCCGTCAATCCGATCGCGAGCCCGCTGAAGGCGCCTTGCGTCTCTCCCAGTTCGAGCGCGCGCGCAGTCCCCATCGCATGGGAACTGACCCCGATTCCAAGACCTTGAGCAAGGGGCGTGACAATCCCCAACCGGCTCATTATCGAAGAGCCTAAAACATTCCCCATGATCCCTGTGAAAGAAATCGTTCCGCAGGTAATCGGGACAATCCCCCCAAGCTCTTGCGTTACGTTGGCGCCGATAGGAATCGTAATCGATTTCGAAAGAAGCGTCACATACTGCTCGTATTCAAGGCTGAAGGCGCGCGAAATAAGCCAGACCAAAAGGAAGTTGCAAAGAACGCCCGCCAAGCACGCGCCAAGAATCGCCCGCCAATTCGCCTTAACCAATTCGAATTGACGATACAGAGGAACCGCCAGGCAAATCGTCGCGGGGATCATCAGAAGCGAGAGACCGGAGGTCGCCTGTTGATACGTTTTGTTGTCAATTCTAAAAACGATCAAACCTAGGATAGAACATCCAATGGAAATGAGGATCGGATTGACAAAAGCGCTGTTATAGCGCCGTTGGAGAGCGCGTCCGATCAAATATGTTCCAACCGTTACGAGCAAGCACAGATAACGACTTTCGCAGGGTAGAACTTTCAAGGCTTCCCAAGTTGAATTCACTTCTTTCCCTTCTTCGAAAAACGTATGATCCATTCCGCCGTTCCGCTGGCGGCGACGCCGACGAACGCTGTTCCTACCGTTGCGAGCAAAACGACGGGAATCGCCACGCTTTTAAGGGCGTCAAGAGAATCAACGATCCCCACCGCTGCGGGAACAAGCGTCAGCGGAAGCAATTCCAGCAAGATATTCGAAGCGTCTTCAATCGACGAAACGCGAATAATCCCGCACGACAGACAGACAAACAAAACGACAAGCCCGTAGACGCTCGCGGGTATCGGCGCCGGTATCACCGCCCTGAGGAGTTCGCCGACGAGGGCGACGGCCAAGATGATACTAAATTGTAGCGCATACTTCATTTACAGCCCTCAAAAATTCGCCTAAGCTTTCCTTCGAAACGCCGCCTCGAAGACAAATCAAACGGCATAAATTCTTCTCATTCTATCGCCGCGTCCCTATTTACAAGGGGGGAGATTGATTGCTCCTACCATTGTCGTCAAAATCCCTATAAACCTATTTTCAAAGAGGTATAAAAACCTTATAATAAGGCGTACTTCGTTTTAATTTCGCGACTTTAGACCGATTGCGCACGGCGAAAAAGCCGTTGCGACAATCGCAGAAAGGCGGCTCATGGCGATTCGATTTGTATATTTTGACCTGGGAAACGTTCTGTTACACTTCAGTCTCCACAGACTCTGTTTTCAGTTGGCGCAACTCTCGAACAAACCGGAAGCGGAGGTCTGCGACAGTCTCTTCAACGACCAGAGATACCGCGTTTATTCCTGCGGAGAAACGACGACTCAGGAATATTACGACGAGGTTTGTTCAACACTGTCAGTCAAACCGAACCTTGACGACTTTTTGAACGCGATGAACGACATTTTCTGGACGAACGACCTGATAATGCCAATCCTCAAAAAGCTTGCGAAGCTGAATTTTCCTCGAGGAATTCTATCGAACACGAACGACGCGCACTGGAGTTACGTGGAAAGCGCTTTTCCCGAGATTTGGAACGCCTTTGACGCGCACCGCGTCGCAAGCCATAAGGTCAAGACGCTTAAACCCTTCCCTGAAATTTACCAGGCGGCTTTCGAGGAAGCCCAAACGGAAATTCCAGATCTTCAGCCCGGCGAGGTATTGTTCATTGACGATTTGGAAGGGAATATCGAGGGTGCCGCGAAGTTTGGCTTCCAGACGATCCACTACGTAGATTTTGATAGCTTCCTTGAAAGTTACAAACAGACGAATTTGCCGTTGCCGTCGCGTTACAAAGACGCCGACTGGAAAGAAAAACTGCAAGCGTGGACGATCGACAATCAGCCCCAAAACGAAGCGTCGTCGGACGCGTCGGCTTCAGAAGACGACGAAGAGGACGAGTGAACGGGCTAACGGAAAGGGACGTTTTTAGGACGCCCCTTTTTCATTGCCTAAAGAACTGCCAATTTGACTGAAACGGGGATTGACGGACGCGTTCGACCGCCGCGAAGACGAAACGCGCTCGGAGCCTCCAACCGATCGAATAGCGAGAAGGCTCGGAATTCCAGGGGGGAAAGGAAGGAAAACCGATTAAAAAAGCGTCGCCGGGATGAAATATGGTCTTATTGGCGTCATTTATGCATTATTTTTAAGAAAAAGTACGCGATTCGACGTCTCGCCGGCGCAGTAACGGCCTTGGCCGCGTCCGACGACGTCGCGAGTTTTCGCAATCGTAATTATCAGGACGGCGCGGTTGAACGCGTCGAGCCGCGTTATACAAGATAAAAGATCAGGAGTTCAAGAATGTCTAAGAAAAAGTGCGACGGCGCGTCGGAAGCTAAAAGCTGCTGCGGAGCCAAGATCCTTCCCCTCGGCGACCGCGTTGTTGTTCGTCGCGATGAATCTGAAGAAATTACAGCGGGCGGTCTCTATCTTCCGGAAAGCGCTAAGAACAAGCCTTCGCGAGGCGTTGTCGTCAGCGTTGGCGACGGACGTCTCCTGAAAGACGGCACGCGCGCTCCCCTCGCCGTTCAAGAGGGCGATCGCGTTCTTTTCCTCTCTTACGCCGGCGAAGATTTCAAATTCGACGACTGCGAATTCCTTCTCATGCGTGAAAGCGATATCCTCGCTATCATCTGCTGAGTTCTTCGCGTTCTTCCGGCGCCTTATCGCGCCACATCAACTAAAAATTCAACAATTACACATATTTACATATAAGGAACAGTATTATGGCGAAAATGATTGCTTTCAATCAAGACGCTCGTGAAGCGCTCCGTCGCGGCGTGACTAAACTCGCGCGCACCGTCAAGGTTACCCTTGGACCTCGCGGTCGTAACGTCGTCATTCAGAAGAGCTTCGGTTCTCCTCTCGTGACTAAAGACGGCGTGACGGTCGCTAAGGAAGTCGACCTTGAAGACGCTTACGAAAACATGGGCGCCAAGATGGTTCGCGAAGTCGCCTCCAAAACGAGCGACGTCGTCGGCGACGGTACCACCACCGCCACGATCCTCGCCGAAGCCATCTTCAACGAAGGCATGAAAGCCGTCGTCGCCGGCGTCAATCCTTTGCACATGAAGAACGGTATGGATAAGGCGGTTGAAGACGTCGTCGAACAGCTCAAAGCCATGTCCATCTCCGTCAAGGACAGCAAGGAAAGCATCGCTCAAGTCGGCGCTATTTCCGCCAACAACGACGCCGAAATTGGCGCCCTTCTCGCCGACGCCATGGAAAAGGTCGGGAAAGACGGCGTTATCACCGTCGACGAAGGAAAAACCCTCAAGACCGAAGTCGAATGGGTCGAAGGTATGCAGTTTGACCGCGGATACCTCTCTCCCTATTTCGTCACCGATCCCCAGAAGATGGAATGCGTCCTCGACAATCCCTACATCCTCCTCTTCGAAAAGAAGATCTCTTCCATCAAGAGCTTCATCCCCGTCCTCGAAGCGGTCATTAACAGCGGTCGTCCGCTCCTCATCATCGCGGAAGACGTCGACGGCGAAGCGCTTGCCACTCTCGTCATCAACCGTATGCGCAACAACCTGAAGATCTGCGCTGTCAAGGCTCCTGGATACGGCGATCGTCGTAAGGCGATTCTTGAAGATATCGGGATCCTCACCGGCGGCGAAGTCCTCTTCGAAGCGCTCGGTCGCTCTCCCGAAACCCTCACCCTTGCCGATCTGGGCACGGCCAAGACCGTCGTCGTCAACAAAGACACGGTCACCATTGTCCAAGGCGGCGGCAAAACCGAAGAAATCCAGGGGCGTATCGCTCAGTTGCGTCGTGAAATCGAAGTTTCCACGAGCGATTACGATAAGGAAAAGATGGAAGAACGCCTTGCGAAACTCGCGGGCGGCGTCGCTAAATTGAACGTCGGCGCGGCTACGGAAGCGGAAATGAAAGAGAAGAAAGCTCGCGTTGAAGACGCTCTCCACGCGACTCGCGCGGCTGTTGAAGAAGGGGTCCTCCCCGGCGGCGGCGTCGCGCTCTTACGCGCCGCCTCTCTCGTCAAGCCCGCCGAGCTTGAAAACGACGAAAAGGTCGGTTACAACATCGTCCTTCGCGCTTGCGCCGCGCCTATCACGCAGATCGCCGACAACGCCGGTAAAGACGGCGGCGTCGTCGCTGAAAAGGTTCGCGACGGACAAGGAAACTTCGGTTACAACGCCCTTACCGACAAGTACGAAGACCTCGTCGCCGCCGGCGTCATCGACCCCGCGAAGGTTACGCGTTCCGCTCTCCAGAACGCCGCGAGCGTTGCGTCTATGATGCTCACCAGCGACGCGTTGATCACGGATTTGCCGAAGGAAGAAAAGGCCGTTCCCGCCGCTCCCGATATGGGCGGAATGTATTGATCCGCTAAACGTTAAGCTTTCGAATCATCCTCAGGGAAGCGTCGTTACGACGTTTCCCTTTTTTATTGAAATAAAACGAAAACGTATCGAACGTTTATTTCTTACACAATCGCATCTTCTCCAAAAAACCGTAATATTTTTCCCTTCGACGCCTTGTCAAAAGAAAGAAAAAGGGTATACTATAAACAATTCCAAAATTCAGCTGTCAATTGTGCAAGCTTTCGAATCATTTCTATGATTGGCTCACAATTGTGGATATAAATCCAGGCTATCCACACACCGGCCTGAGATTATTTGGGGGAGCGTTCGAGATCGAACGTTCCCCTTTTTTTTCGCACCTATATCTTTTTATTCCGCTCCCGATATTATTTACCAATTTGATCGTTTCTTCTTCATACGCGCGCAAAGAGAGCCGTAATCGTCTTCCTTCAGATTCTCCATCTTCTCTCGGCGCAATTTCGTATCGAAATAAAAAAACCGTCGAATCATAAGACTCGACGGTTTCTTCTAGGAAATCTCAAACAGAAGAGATCAGAGCGCTAAAATCACGCCTTCTTCCACTTCCATTCGCCCGGAACCGGGACGGAATTTTCGTAAATGAATTCGCCTTCCGCGGGCAGCGCGGGAGCGGTGGTATCGGGAAGCACGGGCGGAAGAGCGTCCCAGAACTTGGCGGGATCGCTGGCTTCCAATTCGGCGACGAGATCATACGGGAAGTCGTCGACGCCATTTTCGACGGCGTCATCCCAACTGATTTCAGCGCCAGAGTACGCGGCGTAGCGACCCAAAACGGCGGTCATGGAGGAGTGAGCGGCCCACCAAGCGTCGTTGTGCTTGATATCTTCGCGGATGTACTTCGCGTGCTGAACATGTTCGTTCTTGTACGGATCGGGATTATCGCCCTCGAAGCGCCAAACGCTTTCGCCAGCGGCGTTGTTGATCCAACCGGCGCCCGCCATACCTTCGGTGCCGTAGAAGGTTTCGCTGACGTTATTCCAGCAGTTGCCCTGCTGACGGCATTGGCTGAACATCTGCGTTCCGTCGGCGAAGGTGAATTCGCAGGCGAAGTGGTCAAAACGATGACCAGAGTTCTTGAAGCGGGGGAACTTACGAACTTGACGACCGCCCATCGCGTTGCAGCGAATCGGGTGCGCGTTCGGGCTATTGGGATCGCCGAGGCTGTGAACCCAGTTTCCGACGTCGATGTTGTGGCAATGCTGTTCGATGATGTTATCGCCGCAGAGCCAGTTGAAGTGATACCAGTTGCGCATCTGATATTGCATTTCGGTATCGCCGTTCTGACGCGGACGTTCCCAGATGCCGTCGCCGTTCCAGTAGACGCGGCTATACATCAGGCGACCGATCTTACCGGCTTTGATCTGTTCGACCATGCCGATGTAGGGGTTCTGATAGTGACGCTGATAACCGCAGACAACCTTGAGGTTCTTTTCATCGGCAATCTTGGCGGCGGCGATCGCCATGCGGTAACCGCGAGCGTCGACGGCGCAAGGTTTTTCCATGAAAACGTGCTTGCCGGCGTTGACGGCGTACGTGAAGTGAATCGGGCGGAAACCAGGAGCCGTCGCGATGATAACGGAATCGCACTTGTCAATCGCCTTCTTATAAGCGTCGAGACCGAAGAAAACGCCGTCCTTCAGAT
>CAKVCP010000106.1 GCA_934725735.1 uncultured Thermoguttaceae bacterium | reverse complement strand
GCGCTAAGGAGGGCGTAGGCGGCGTACTGAGAGCGTCTGGCGCTAGAAAGGACGACGAACGCTCACTCAATGCCAAGAAACAAAAAAGGCGCGTTCCTCGCAAAAGGAGCGCGCTTATTTTATTGATTTTCCTCTGCGACGAAACGATCAGTTTTGCGCCTTGAGTTTTTCCGCCGTCGTCCAAAGGCCCGCGCTCGGCGTGCTGATGAAGTAAACCTCTTCGCCGTCGGGCATGACGTTGAAGCCGTTCTTCATCGTCGCGGGGTTGTAACGCTTGAGGGTTTCTTCAAGATCGGCGTATCCGAAGCAGACGCTTTCGACTTCCTCTTTCGTGAGATGGCCGGGAGCGTAGGTAATCTTGAAGCGGCCTTCGGAACTTCCGTGGATGAGGTGCGCCGTGCCGTGCGTGAGATCCTGGAGGATCGGTTCGGTGCGCCAGAGCTTCATGACGTTTTCCGTCCCGGAATAGCCGTACTTGCGGATCAACTCGTCGACGTCGGGCTGTTCGCCAAAGCGTCGCAGTCCCGGCGCGATAATAAGGAGCTCGCCGCCGTCGGCCATCGCCATGCGCGTGCGATAAATCGCCTTATTCGCGACCCACGTGCTGTAAAATTCGTCCCCTTGCATGACGGCGACGACCTTCTTGAGAGGGGGAACGATCGTGACGTTGAGCTCGCGAGACGCGCGCGCGGCCTCGAGGTACACGTCGAGATCGTCTCCGACGTAGACGCCCGAGTGCTTCAAAACGCCCTGGTCGTCGTACGCCATCGTCACTTCGAAGTAGCAGTCGGGAAGGAACCCGAGGAGCTCGTCTTCCGCCTTGTTGTAGCATTGACGCAAAGGCGTGATCAGATTTCCGAGGTTGTTTTCGATTCCGCAACACGCGGCCATCATGTGGGACGCGCAGATCGTTTCTTTGCCGCCCAGCCCGATGAAGTAGTTTTTGTTATGATTGGCAAAGCCGAGGACTTCGTGAGGAACGACGTGCCCGACGTTGATAATCAGATCCCACTTTTCCGTCACGAGAGGGGTGTTGAGCGCGATCGGAATCGCCCAGTCGGCTTTTCCGCCGGAGACCTCTTTCACGAAAGACGCGGGGACTTCGCCCAGATGAGTCGCGCCGTTGCGCCAATCGTGCTTGAGGATGCGCTCCTCGGGAATCGAACCGAACATCCACTGATTCTGCTCGGGGGTGTGGGGGACGTGCTGTCCCAAAGTCGGAATGACGTAGACCTCGGCGGTCTTCGAGAAGATCTTGTAGAGTTCCTCGGTAATCTTTCCGGCGCCGGAATGAGCGCGCGTAATATCAGGCGGGAGTAGGAGAACGCGCTTCGGCTCGCGGCAAATTCGCTCTCTCGCCTCGTCGGCGGCGCGACGCGCCAACTCAAGAACGCGCTCGAGGGAGAGCGTTCCCTGTTCGGAAAACCAAGACATATATACCTCGTCGAAATAATCGATTCGTGAACAATAAATGGGTCGCGCCTCAGCGACGGATGCGGTCGACGACGTCCATCAGCACGTCGTGAAACTCTTGAGGCGACGTTTCTTCAAGCATCTTACCTTTGCGTTCAAGCGCCTCGTTGACCTTAACAGCGGTCTCTTGCATCATCGAGTGCGTTTCTTCGCTTCCCCCGACGAGGGTGAAATTTTTACCGCGCGTCAATCTTTTTTCGCCGTCGTCGGCGTCGAGTCCGACGCCAAGCATACCGGCTTTTCGAGGAGGATTCGAGGAGTTGTCTTTTACTCTTTTCATCTAACGTCTCCTTTCGCCGTAGGTTCGACAAAAATCAATAGAATAAGAGCGACGCCCAGCGCGGGACGTCGCGTCGTTTAAAGCGTCGACGTTTCAGCGCGTCGACGCGTCGTACGTTTCGCTAGGAGCGCTCAGCCGCCGATACGATCTTCGAGTTCGGCGCGCAGGGAGTCCTTCTTGACGCGAACCTGCTCGAGCGTGTCGCGGTTGCGCAGCGTGACCGTCCCGTCCTGGAACGTCTGACCGTCGATCGTGACGCAGAACGGGGTGCCGATTTCGTCCTGACGACGATAGCGGCGACCGACGGCGCCTTTTTCATTATACTGAACGGCCATATGCTTCTTCAAGTCGCCGTAGAGTTCCTGGGCGATTTCGGGCATGCCGTCTTTCTTGACGAGGGGGAGAATCGCGGCCTTCACGGGGGCTAGGCGCGGGTGAAGCTTGAGGTAGACGCGCTTCTCGGTCTTGCCTTCTTCGGAGGTTGGGACTTCGTCGACTTTGTAGGATTCGCAGAGGAAGGCGAGGGTCGCGCGGTCGGCGCCGGAACTCGGTTCGATGACGTGCGGGACGAAGCGTTCTTTGCGCAGGTCGTCGTAGAAGGAGAGGTCTTTCCCGCTTCCGCGCCATTTCGGAGCGCCGTTCTTATCCTTTTCGAGGACGAGCTGATCCCCTTCGCGGACGAGTTTGCCTTCGGAGTGAGAGCGCAGGTCGAAATCGCCGCGATGCGCGACGCCTTCGAGTTCGCCGAATTCCCCTTCGGGCAGGAAGGGGAACGCGTATTCGATATCCGCGGTGCCGACGGAATAGTGCGCCAACTCCGCCTTTTCATGCTCGCGCATTCGCAGACGTTCTCCCGCGAGCCCCATGTCGACGTACCACTGGAAGCGCCGATCGCGCCAGAAGCGATACCACTGTTCCGACTCCGACGGATGGCAGAAGAATTCGATTTCCATCTGTTCGAATTCGCGGCTGCGGAAGGTGAAGTTGCGCGGCGTGATTTCGTTGCGGAAGCTCTTACCGATCTGCCCGACGCCGAACGGAACGCGCGCTTGCGTGCTGTCGACGACGTTCTTGAAGTTGACGAAGATCCCTTGCGCGGTTTCAGGGCGCAGGAACGCGGCGTCGTCTTCGCCGCCGAGGGCGCCGACGGTCGTCTTGAACATCAAGTTAAATTCGCGCGGTTCCGTCAGCGTGCCGACATGCTTCGCGTCGGGTCCGAGAACCTGCGAGAAATCGTTGTTCGGGAACGCGTCGATTCCCAAGACGTCCTCTTCCCATTCGAGGGAGTCGGCGTCCTTCTTGCGCAGACCGAAGAACTTGAGCGCGGCCTGTTCGAGCGCCTCGATTTCATTCTCCGTTTCAATCGTCGTGACGAAGACGCGTTCGCGCGTCGCGGGCGCTCCGTTTTCTCCGTGCTTGAGGCCGGTGACCCAGCGCCCCTTAATGTGGTCGAATCGATAGCGCTTCTTGCTTTCGCGGCAGTCGATCATGAAGTCGTGGAAGAGGTCGTAGTGACCGGAGCATTTCCAGACTTGAGGGTGCATGATGATGGAGCAATCGAGCCCAGTCATCTCGAATTTTCCAGGCGCGCCGGGAAGGAGTTTCATTTCGTTATGGCCGACGACCATATCGTTCCACCAGGCGTCTTTAACGTTTCTTTTGAGAAGGACGCCAAGGGGCCCGTAGTCCCAGAATCCGTTCAAACCGCCGTAAATTTCGCTTGACTGAAACAGGAAGCCGCGGCGTTTGCACAGCGCGACAAGTTCTTCCATCTGCATGATTGAGGTTCCTTACTAAAAGCTAAACGATCGCGCGCGGCGATCCAGTTCGTCTCGGCGCCGGGCCGAGAGACGATTGAGCGTCGCGACGGACGCGCGTCAATTTTTCCAATCGCTGGAATCGAGTCGAATTTCGCCGAGTCGATATTCCGCGACGACGTCGAGCGCGTTCATTCGCGCGGCGTCGATTATGTCTTTTCCCAACTTGAGGCGGCTGAGGTTCTGCCCTCCGGTCGATTCGCGCAGGAGTTCCGCGAGGGGGCGCGAGCGGTTCACGCGCCAATCTTCGCGCGACACTTCCGCCTGCGCGTTGAGCGCGTAACCTTCTCGCGCGAGCGTTATTTTGTCGACCAAACAACCCGCGAGGAGCAAGTCTTCCCGCGTGTACTGTCCGTTAGTTCCCGCGCAGACGATCGAAACGGCGTCGAAATCCGCGTCGAGGATCCGCTTCACGACCGCGTCGGCGTTGAGGAACGAGGCGAGGAGCCGCTTTCCGCGCGCTCTTAAAATCGCCTTCGTGCCGTTCGTCGTGGTGAAGAGGAGCGTTTTTCCTTCAATCGCTTCGCGCGTATAGAGGTCGGGCGAGTTTCCGAGATCGAATCCGTCGATGGGGAGTCCGCCGCGTTCGCCGCCGAGGAGCACGTTTCCTTCCAGATCGGGGCGCGCGGCGAGGATCGCGCGTTTCGCGGCGAAGGTTTCCTCGACAGTCTCGAAGGGTCGGACGCGCAGGGCGCCGTTGGCAAGCGCGGTCGTTATCGTCGTCGTCGCGCGGAGCACGTCGATCGCGACGCAGACGCCCGCGTCGGGCAATTCGTCGACTAAACTCGGAAGGGGATAGACGTCAATCGTTTTCGTCATAGGGCAAATAGGCTCCATAAGCGCGTCAATCGCGGGAATCGTCGCCGTAATCGGCGTCTGTTCGAGGCGCGAAAACGCGATATAATCGAAGGGCGCGATACGCTGCCGGTCTCGCGCGTTCCTGCATTATAATAGAAACTTACAAAGAGGAAAGGCGCCGACTATGAGCGTACAGAAACCGACCGTCGACAAATCCGCGCGCCGCGTCAAAGCGATGTTTGGCGCGCTCGCTCCCAAATACGATTTGCTCAACAGGAGCATTTCCTTCGGGCTCGATCGAGGGTGGCGGCGTCGATGCGTGTCGGCGATCTTCAAGCTATGGGTCGCGGAGAAGCGCGACGCGCCGCGCGAGAAGTACGAGACCCTCGACGTCGCGACGGGAACCGGCGACGTCGTCTTGGAAGAGCGGCGCCAGTGGACGCGCAAGGGAATGGCGCGCAAACTCGGCGCGTCCTCCTTCGTGACGATCGGGTCGGACTTCGTCCCGCAGATGCTCGAATTAGCGCGCGCGAAGGCGCCCGACGTCGAGTTTGTCGAAGCGGACGGACACGCGCTCCCATTTGAGGACGGAAGGTTCGACGCCGTGACGAACTCTTTCGGACTGCGCAATATGGAGGATCCGGAAAAGGGCGTCGCGGAGATGGCGCGCGTCTGCCGCAAGGGGGGCGTCGTCGCGATCCTCGAATTCTCGCCGACCAAATTCCCGCTCTTCGCGCCGATCTTTCGATTCTACTTCTTCCGCGTCATGCCGCTCATGGCGAGCTGCTTCTCAAAAGCGCAGAAGAAATCCTACGAGTATCTTCCCCAAAGCGTCGACGCCTTCGATTCGCCCGCGCAAGTCCTCGACTACATGCGACGCGCGGGAATCGTCGACCCCGCGCGCAAACCGATGACCTTCGGCGTCCTCGGACTCTACATCGGGCGCAAGGGTTAAATCTCGGCGTTTTTAGACTTCCTCGGGCGGGTCGACGAGGGTGACGATGAACTCGAAGGAGAGCGCCAACTTTCCTTCGCAGAAAGTCTTCGCCTTAAAAACGTACGCCCCCGCCATCTTTTCTTTAAGCGTCACCTCTTCCTCGATGAGTTCGCCGGGACGCACTAGACGCTTGAATTTCACGTCGTTCATTCTTCCGACGACGGGAAGCTTCGTCTTCTCTTCGCTGTCGCCGATGAGAACGCGCGACGTAAAGACCGCGCCCGCCTGCATCGCCGCTTCGCAAAGAATCACCCCCGGCACGATCGGATTACTCGGATAGTGCCCCTGGAAAAAATATTCGTCCTCCTTAAAACGATAGGCGCATTTGATCCCCTGTTCCGTAATTTCGACGATCTGATCGACGAAAAGGAACGGCGCGCGATGCGGAATCGACGCGAGAATTGCGGCCCGTGAATCGAAAAAGGACTCTTCGCCCGGTTTCGTCATTTCCTCTCCTCTCTTTTCCTAACCTCTACGACAAATGAAAAAGAGAGCGCGCGCGGATTCGCGAACGCTCTCGACGCCTCGACGCGTCCGATCATTTCTTCTCGTTCGCGACGCGCAGCAGATATTCGTCCACGTCGCTCGACGCGATCACGCCGTAGTTCACGGCGCCAAGCCATCCCGACATGATGATCCCGACGCTTCCGGCGTGATAGAGGCCGGGAACCTGCGAATTGAGGGAGCGGCTGATTTCAAGACCTTCGTATTTCGTCCCAAAGCTCGCGCCGAGCCAGTGGTCAGTGTAGTCGCGGAAGGTCTTCGGGGTCGCGGCTTCGACGTAGGCGACCTTGTCGCGAATTCCGGGAACGTACTTGTCGAGAGCGTCGAGGGTCGTGTCGATAAGATCCTGCTTGCTCGTTTCGTACGCTTCGTCGGAGAGGTTCGCCCAGTCTTCGTAATTCGCGTTGGAGCTCGCGACGACGTAGTAGCGATCCGTGCCGGGACGCGTCTTCGGATAGTAGAAGGAGTAGGTGCGGCTGGTGATATGGCGGCTGAGGAGCCAGTCGGTGCGGAACTCGGGGGCGACGGAGGTGAAGAGGAGGTCGCCGCATTGTTCTTCGTCGATCGTCTCCCCTTCTTTGAGGGCGACGTAGACTTGGACGCTCGAGTTGTTGAGGCGCACCGCCTCCGCCTTCGCGACGAAATCTTCGGAGAAGTATTCGCGACCGACGAGATTGAAGATCGTTCCCTTGAGATTGGAGTTCGAGAGAACCGCCGACGCGGCGATCTCCTTGCCCGCGAGGGGAGAGACGGCCTTCGGCGCGCCGCCGATTTCGGGAGAATTCACCGACAGCCCGCGCGACGCGATCTTCACGCCCGCGACGCGACCGTCTTTGACGAGAATCTTCTCCGCCGGGGAGTTGAGGGCGATATCGACGCCGTTTTTGACGAGTTCGTCGCGCAGCATTTTGACGAAGAGGTCGGTGCCCCCTTGGAAGGTGAAGACGCCTTTGGACATGAAGTTCGAGAAGACGATGCCGTAGGTTAGCGCGGGGTCTTCAAGGGTCGAGCCGTTGGCGTAGGTGATCGGTTCCATGAGGAGTCGCCAGACGTCGGGACGACCGGGGAAGAACTTTTGGAAGAGTTCGCGGGTCGTGCGCCCTTCGTCGCCGTAGTGCGTCTGTTCGCGCGCTTCGTCGAAGAAGGCGACGACGGTCTCTTCGGAAACGTTGAATTTCTCGACGAGAAGACGTGTGAAGTCTTCGCGGTTGAAGGTGGTGACGAGGGAGAATTGGGGGTTGTCAAACTTAATGCGCGGGAGCTGAACGATCTTGTCGGCGATCTCTTTGCTCCAGTATCGTTTGCAACTCTTAATCATTCCAACGGGGAAGCCGTGGAGGGAGACGTCGAAGATATGTTCCCCGCCGTTTCGTCGGAACCATGTGGCGAGCCCGCCGAGTTTATAGTGTCTTTCGAGTAGGAGAACCTTATGACCGCCGCGCGCCAAGACGTTCGCCGCCGTCATCCCCGCCAAACCAGATCCAA
>CAKVCP010000105.1 GCA_934725735.1 uncultured Thermoguttaceae bacterium | reverse complement strand
AGGGATTGATAATGAAATCGGTTGATCTTTTCGCGGGCTGCGGAGGACTCTCCCTCGGGTTCCAAAAGCAGGGTTTTGACGTCGTGGCGGCCTTTGACGCATGGGCGCCCGCCGTCAAATGTTACGCCGCGAATTTCGACCATCCGATCTTTCAGACCGATCTCTCCGACGTCGACGCCTCCGTCAAGCAGATTCGAAAGTTCAGACCCGACGTCATTATCGGGGGGCCTCCGTGTCAAGACTTCTCGCACGCGGGCAAACGCACCGAAGCGGGACGCGCGGCGCTCACCGACGCCTACGCGCTCATCGTCGCCGCCGTCAAACCGAAGTTCTTCGTGATGGAAAACGTCGACCGCGCAAGAAGAAGCCGCGCTTACGCCGACGCGCGCGCAATCTTCAAAAAGGCGGGCTACGGGCTCGCCGAAGTCACCCTCGACGCGAGCTTATGCGGCGCCCCGCAAAAGCGCAAAAGGTTCATCTGCTTCGGGAAAATGATGGAAGAGGACGGATTCGCGCTCGACGAATTCGCCGCAGGCCTCTCCGAAAAACCGATGACCCTGCGCGACTATTTCGGCGACTCTTTAGGATTCGAATTCTATTATCGCCACCCGCGCAACTACACACGACGCGCCGTCTTTTCGATCGACGAACCCGCTCCGACAATGCGCGGCGTCAATCGTCCGATCCCCAAGGGCTATCCCGGCCACCCGCAAGATTCCTGCCCCGTCTCCGAATCCCTTCACGCCCTCACGACGCCCGAAAGAGCGTTGATTCAAACCTTTCCCCCCGATTTCAAATGGGTCGGAACGAAAACGGCGATCGAACAGATGATCGGCAACGCCGTACCCGTCAATCTCGCGCAGTACGTGGCGAAAGTCGTGCAGAACGTCGCCGCAAGGAAAACGTCGCGCAAACGCGCCGAGAATTAAAACGCGCTTTAAAAACCGTCGTCTCGAAAACATAACGCGCCGCGAATTACGACGCCCGCGCGGCGCGTCCCCTTGCCTTTTCTTCAAGAAATGATTATAAAACGCGTATAGAATTAGGGTTCGCACTCGAATCCGTCAACCGTCATCCTTCTTTGGAGGAGCGTCACGTGCCGCGCGTCAGTCTATTTTCCTTCGAATATTTCACTGAAATCCTCTCCTCTCCACTTGTGAAGCCGCTAGCGCAACGTCTGCATCCAGCGGCGGTTACCGCAGCCTTGAAGGGCGTTTTCGACGACGTTTCGCGCGAATTTCGCGGGGTCGTCAACGAACAGCGGCTCCCCGACGTCGCGACCCTCGTCGACAAGGTTGTCGAACGCCTAAGAAAAGCGCTCGAAGATTCGGAACCCCTGGCGATCGACGCGCGAGGACGACTCTTCCCCAATAAGCTCGAACGGCTCGCGGACGTCGCGTTGCACGAACGCGTCTGGATCGCCGCCGAACCGCGCACGGAACTCTCCACGCGGCAAGAGGAGCGTCTCAGAAAAAGCGTTCCCGCCAAGCTCGCGCGGCTCGCCGGGAGCGAAAGCGCTCTGATCTTTCCAAACGTCGAAGCGGCGCGCGTCGCGTTGATTCAGCGCCTGTATGAGTCGGATCGCGAACTTCTCGTCGCAAGGCGCGATATGTTCGAACGCGAAAATCGAGAGCGCCTTGAAGATTCCTTGCGCGTCTTCCCAAATTTGAGACGCGTGGAGATCGGCGCGGGCTCCGCAGTCGACATTACGGATTACGAAGAAGGCGCGACGCAGGAGACAGGGCTCGTCTGGCGGTCGGTCGACCGTTCGAGCGCCGAGGGGCGTCTCGTGGAGTCGGAAACGATCGCCAAACTCAAGGGAACAAAGGGGCGCGATTTCCTCATCGTAGAAGACGTCGAGTTCGCCCCGATCGTCGATTTGGACAAATACTTCTACTCGTCGACGCCGACCGTTGGCAAACGCCTTAAAAGCGGCGCGGATATCGTCTTATGCGACGGCGCTCAGCTCATAGGCGGGCCCAATTGCGGGCTTCTTTTCGGACCGAAAGACGCGCTCGACGCGCTCAAATCGACGGCGGCGTGTCGGCTTGCGGTCGTCGGTCGCACGACCCTCGCCGCCCTCTCGAAAACCCTCGAGCTTTACGAGACGCCCGATTTGGCTTTCGCGTCGATCCCCGCGCTCAAGATCCTCACCGCGTCGATCCCGAACCTCGAAAACCGCGCGAAACGACTCGCTGAAATCCTCGAAACCTTCCCCCAAGTCCAAATCGCCCGCGTCGTCGAAGGACGATCCATCCTCTGCGTCAACGCCCTCTTCGGCGCGTTTCCCACAAGACTGGTCGAGCTCCGACCTCGCGCCGTCTCCCCCGCCGAACTCGCCGCGCTCCTCGAAAAGGGCGCCCCGAGACTCCTCGCCAGGTGGACGCGCGACTCGCTCTTCCTCGACATGCGCACCCTACCGCCCGAGCTCGACCTTGTCGTCGCCGAGATCTTCGAAAAGCTCGACCTTCCACGCGAAGAAAACGCCGACGCGAAAACAAACAACCTACCCTCGTAACGCTCCCCCGTCTCCTTTTCCCCTATCCTCCCCATGTCACGCGTTTTACTCACCCTCCTCATCGTCCTCTCCCTCATTCTGCCGTCGTGCCGCGAACGACGACGCGAACGACGCCGCGCCGCCGAGCAAAACGTTGAAAAAACGCAGACCCCGGAGACGACCGTCGCCCCCGTCGATCCCCCTGACGACGCCGAGGAAAAGACGGGCTTCCTCGACGCCTCCGCTCCCTTCCTCCCCGACGATATCGCCGCGCACGGCGAAAAACCGCCACAAATCGACGTCCTCCCCCTCTGGAGCGCTAAAGACGCCCGCGGCGACGCGCAGCCCCGCGCCGAGTTTTCCGCATGGGCGCGCTTCCACGTCGGCGCATGGGCGCGGCTGCGCACCGTCACTCGCGCGTTCGAAAACGGAAAGCCGATCGAATCGGTCACCGAAACGCGCGTCAGCCTCGAAAGCGTCGATCTGGAGAAGAGAGAATACGCGCTTGTCTACGACGCTTCCGTCATACTCGGCGAAGTCAACATCCCGCGTCCTCCGGAGCGCCGCGTCTTTAATTTCTGGGACATGCTCGCCGACGAAGACGAGCGCGTCGAAGAAGGCCCCACGACGACCCTTCTCGTCGACGGGCGCGCGATTCCATGCCGTACCCTCCGAATCTTTCGAAATTCGGACCGCGTCCACGAACGCGTTTCCATCTGGTATTCGACCGTCGTTTATCCGTACGTCCTGCAGAAGGAGATCGTCAAAACGGCGCCTTCTTCCCAAGATAAAAAAGAGACGACGATTTCGCGCGAACTCTTTGTCGTCGACTCGATCGGCGATCCGGAAAACTCGACGCGCGAATCCCCAAGTTACACGACGCGATTCTCCGTCTCATCCGCAGGACGCGATTTGGTCGGCTCCGCCCTTCGAGCGCAAAAAACGCCGGGGGAGATTCTGCGCGAGCGGTCCTCGGAAAAGTCGGGGGAGAACGACGCCGCGCCCTTTGAATCGGAGACGACTCTCGTCGATTATTGGATCGGAGAGTAGATAAAAACAGGAAAAGAGAAAAGGCGTCCTTTCACGGGGCGCCTTCTTTTTAAAAATACGCGTTGATTAGTTCGTCATATCAGGTGCTGGGGCCCATCGTCTGAACTTCTTCTTCGATCGCGGGTCCGACGTCGAAGGTTTGGTCGTTCTTACCGGAAACGACGTCGATCGTCAGGTCGGTAGTCGTCGCTTTCTTGTATTTCGTATCGACGTGTTCGAAGACGCGTTCTTCTTCATGAACTTTCTGAGACCAGATGCGCGCTTCTTCAGGATCGGCGGGACAACTTGGCTGCGCTTTGCGCGTTTCGCTTTCGGTCGTTACGGTCTTATAGACGACAACGGCGAAGGAACCTTCGGGAGCGCCTTCATACTTGCCTTGGGTCTTGATCACGCATTTTCCTTGCGCGTCGGTGCGACCGCCAATAAGCCACTTATAGGTCGGCTCTTCAGGTTTGACGAGCTGAACGATCGCGTCTTCGCAAGGCGCGCCCTCTTGGGTGATCGTAATGGTCGTCGGGAAAAGTTTCGGCATATCGGCGGGCGCCTTGGGGCCGCCGCATCCCTGAGCAACAAGCGCCGCCAAGATCGCAATGGACGCAAACAACATCTTCTTCATCATCAAACTCCTTATCGGGAAACGGTATGCGCGAGAACGCGGAGTCGAGTCGCGCAATCCGACTCGCGCCGCGTTCATTATCGTCGAAAAGAAACGTCAAGTCAAGCGTCAGAGAGAAACCGTCTCGCCGCCTTGAGGAGAGCCCATCGCGCCCCAGACGCCGTACGGAGATTTGCCCGAGCGGACGCAGCGCGCGTTCAAGTTGCCGCAATCGACCGTGTCGCTCACGAAGCGCACGGAACCGTCCGCAAGACCGACGTTCACGCCGCCGCTATGATTCGACTGCGCCGAGAAGAAGCCCCACGCCATGCCGTCGCAAGGATAAGGATAGAGGCACGAAGGAGAATTCGGGGGAAGAGCCGTAACGACCGAAGAAGTCGAAGCGCGACCGTCGCTCCAAATCTGCGCGCGCCACGTGTCGGAACCGCCGTTGATCGAATTCGGATCGTTTATGTTCAACGCTTCCGTTAAGCACGGACCGGGAACGCCTTGACCGCCGTTGCCGACCGCGCCTTGGAAGATGCTGTGCGTGCGATAGATTCCACCCTTCACTCTCGTAGAATACTGCACGTCGCTGACCATCTCGCTAATCGCGATCGTATTGCTCGTGCCGTCCGTCACGAAGGAGAGATTGCGCCAACGATAAGGCGCGAAGAATCCGCGCGACGCCACGCGCCCTTCCGCCAATTCGATCGCTTCTTCTTCGTTGTTGTGCCAACCTCCGTCGCCGAGGCTCGTGCCGATGCTGATACGCGCGTGACCTTCGTGAGAGCACGGTTGGCTCGCGTTAGAGTCTGAAGGGCAAAGGAGCGTCGAAATCGGATCTTCGTTCGGGAACCAGCACGCCGAACCTTTGCCGGCGTTCTTCGCCGTCTCGCAAACATAATCGTAACGCGCCCCCTGTTCCATGAACGGAAGGAGCGCAACCGTCGCGCTCGCGTTGCCCGCGAATCCGGAATTTCCGCCTTGCGACCACGTCATGTTAAAGAGCGCGAATCGCGCCGCGGGAAGACAATTGTTCGTGTCGTGGTAGTTATGCACGGAGATCATGTACTGCTTCATGTTGTTCGTGCATTGCATTCGTCGCGCCGCCTCGCGAGCAGCCTGGACGGCGGGAAGAAGAAGACCGATCAGGATACCGATAATGGCGATCACTACCAACAGTTCGACAAGGGTAAAACCTCTAAAGGTTTTCATCGTAGTAGACCTCGTAAACTATGAAATAAAAAAGCTACTAAAAATACAGCTAAGTCCAAAATGGGTGTTTTGTTGAATGGACTAATTATAGAAACGATACGCGTGAAAATCAACGCGATATTACACAATAAAATAAAAAATATTTACTGTGAGTCTTTTAATCGACAAAAAAGGCGTTTCTTTCAAGAAAAAAATATACCGAGCCGTCTACGACTCGGTTTTGGAATAATCAAAGCGTCTCCAATCAGTCGACGAATTTGCGCAGATAGACTGCGGAAGTCTGCCCGAGCGTGTTTCCGCAAAGCTTAAGGAACGACGAACCCGGTTTCACGCCCCCTTCGCGCGAAACGTTGACCTGGAAACTCGCGTCGGGCTCTTCATAACCGAGCGTCGGGAAGAGCTCGTCGTTTTCGAGCGCCAAAAGACTCGCGACCGTCTGGATCGCCCCGCACCCTGCGCCGGGGTTGCCGATATGTCCGGAGAGGGAAACGACGGGAATCGAATCGCACGCAGCGCCGAAGACGTCGCGCAGCGCCAGCGCCTCTGCGGCGTCGAGATTCACGTCCCCGCGCGCCGCCGCGTTGATATGTCCGATTTCTTCCGGACGAATCCCCAACTTCGCCACGATCGCGCGAAGCGACGTCGCAAACGCTTCCCGAAGAGACTCGCGATTCGACGCCAGAGAGCGCCCGACGCCGCCAAGATCGCTCGCGTGACGAATCGACGCGCGATATACGCCCCCGAGAACCTCCGCGTAAATCTTCGCGCCGCGTTCGCGCGCGGAATCCACGCTCTCGATCACGAGCGCCGCCGCTCCTTCCCCTGGAATGGAACCGCAGCGCCGCGCGTCGAAAGGACGACATGGCGCGATTCCCGTTCCTCCGTTTTCGCGGAGCGCTTCTTTGGAAATTTCGCCGTACTTATACGCGTCGACGAAGCGATACGACTGCAAGCGCGTTCCCGTCGCGCCGACGATCATCGCGTCCGCCGCCCCGCGCTTGATCGTCTCGACCGCTTCCGCCAACGCCGCGCCGAAGGACGCTTCGCGATTCGTCACGTCGTACGCGGGGCCATAAAGCGCGTTGTAAATCGTGATGTGGCTCGCGGACATGTTCGTCAGATATTTGAGCTGCCACAGGGGCGTCATCTTCGTCAAACCATTAAGCGGCCATTCGCTGAGATCTAAGGAAGCGACGCCCTCCTTAAAGACGCGGCACGCGGCGACGGCGTCCGTCAATTCTTGAGGCGTCGTGACGATAAAATCGGACGCGAAAGAGACGCCGAAACGACGCGACGGATAAAAATCGCGCGTTTGCGCGGACTCTAGCGCGAGCTGCGCCGCAGCGACCCCCATCTGGATCTCCCGCGCCATGAGTTTGCTACCTTTGCGAATCGCCCTCTTTTTCGCGTCGTCAAGCGGGCCAAAATCTTGAATCTTGCCGGTGAATTCCGACGCCGGCGCTATCGTCGCCACGGGAAGAGGAGACGCGGCGGGATTTTCGCGCAACCCGGATCGTCCTTCGCGACACGCCCGCCAAAAAGAATCGAGTGTCCCCCCCAAGGCGCTCGCCACGCCTATCCCGGTTACCGCTACGCGTCTTGACGAATCTAGGTTCTTCATATTAACTTCGTTCACTACCTCGACTATCGTGCCGCTCAGCGCATGCTCCACTCGTCCAACACATACGCGCCCCAACGCACGCTACAGGGCCCCGTCATTATACAACGCGCCGCTAATTCGTAAAGAGGGCCGGAAGCCCTCCCATAAGCGCGACGCAACCCTTTGACGCGAGAAGAGGTTACGGCGTCGAAGTCGGCGACGTCACCGGAGGAATCGTCGATGAAGGCGTCGACGATCCGCTCGGCGCGCTTGGCGAAGAGTCTGAGGGGGGCGCCGACGAAGAGGACGGAGACGGAGACGGAGTCGGCGACGGATCGAGCGCTTCCGGAATCGGATTGCTCGCTACGATTCGCGCGTTGAGCTCCTGCGGCGTCCCGCTCTCGCGCAGCGTCGTCACGTCGATCACGTACGATCCGCGCGGGGGAAGTC
>CAKVCP010000104.1 GCA_934725735.1 uncultured Thermoguttaceae bacterium | reverse complement strand
ACGCTATTGTCTTCCTCTTCCGCATGGAGCTCGGAAATTTTAAACATGGAAGAGGGAAGGCAGAGAAGCCCCGCGCCAAGGACGCTTTGCGAAAGAAATGAACGGCGGGAAAGTTGGACGTCGGATTTATGGTTTGACATATCGGGTTCTCCTCGAGCGAGTAATGTCGATTAGGCGCAAGATTTTATCTCTCTATCTTGTCCATGGCTTCCTTAACGAGGGCGCTCAAATCGACGCGAATGATTTTTGAAGAATTTAAGGCGTAAGCGCCGTCGCCGTTGCAATATCCGACCAGAAGACTCGTCGGATTTAGAAAGAAGAGCGCCGGATAGCAGAACCCGCGTTTTCCGTCTCCATCGGCGGCGTCGAGAATCATTTTGGCGAGAATTCTCTCCCCCTTGGCGTCTAATATTGCCAGGGCGAGCGGATCTCTTGTCTTGGGGGATTCGTTCCAGACAGCGACAAGCAGATCGCTCTGAGGAAGACGCTTTATCGACGCGGGGGAAAGAGGGGATACGAGGGGCGACGGTTCGGGAGTGGACCACGTTTCGCCTGCGTCTTGGGAATAGGAGAAAAGCTGACGCCCGCATTCGTTCCTAATCGTCATTAAAATCCGACCGTCGGCTAGTTCAACAACTCCCGGCTCCTGAAAGAGATGGGAGAACGGGTTGGGAACGACGCGGCTTTGTTTCCATGAGACTCCCTGGTCGTCTGAGATGTAACAGGATAGAAGCGCCTTGGAGTCCCATTGAAATTTTCCCTCTACCAACGCGCCATGCCGAGCGACGGGAACGAGAATTCTCCCATTGGAGAGGATTACAACCCGAGAATTATTGAGCACATTATAAGTTGGGACGTCGGTGATAGAGGTTCTTTCAGACCATGTCTTTCCCTCGTCGCGCGAGAAGCGCAGATAAGGTCTGCAATCCCCCGGTGCGTCTTTAACTAGATAAAAGAGAGCGATTGAGTCGTCCGGGAAGCGTAACAAGGTAACGGACATCACGTTGAGTCGCCCTTCATTTTCGAGAATAAGCGCGTCGTCGGACGACCAATTTCGACCTTCGGAATCCGCAATTCTTGAGACGAGGCGCGCGGGGGCGTCGTCGTTGGCCGAAGAGGCGTAATACCGCGTGTAGACGAAAAGGATCTCGCCTGTTTTGAGGCGAATGAAGTCTCCCTCGCTGTTGCGCGGATTGTCTTTTCCTGGGGGAAGAAGCAAGACCGTTTCCTTTTTAAGGAAGGCGTCCGCCTCCTGCGCCGACGTCGAGGCGACGTCTATAAAGAAGGCGCTCAAGGCCGCGCCGAAAAGGGATCGAACAATGAATTGGCGCCGCGTGGCGAGGAACGAGCAAGCAAGCGTTCGCGACATGATTTCTCCTTTGGCGTAGAACCATTAAAATCAAAGCGTGGGATTGGACATGAGTTTTGAGACGTCTTCCAAAAGACTCTGCATTCCTACGAGCGTGATTCGAGAAGAATCGAGTCCCATACTCGTCCTCCCGGAGCAATACGCCGTTAGTAGAGCGCTAGAGTCGACGAAGAAAATTGCAGGATAGCAGAAAGAGCGAATTTCCTCGTCTCCCGAGCGATCGAGGATCTTTTTCGAGAGTATTTTCGAACCGTCTGGAGAAAGAATCCCAATCGTTAAAGGATTTCGTTCGTAAGGGGAGTCGTCCCATACGGCGACAAGATAATCGCTGTCCGGCAGTCTCTTTATTGTCGCGGGGGCCTGCGGCGACGTTAGCGGAGACTGTTTGACAAGAGACCAGGATTCGCCGCGATCTAACGAATAGGAATAGTATTGACGTCCCTGATCCGTCCGGATGGTCATCAGTAATTTCCCGTCGGCGAGCTCGACGATTCCCGGTTCCTGGCAGAGAAGAGAATTAGGATTGGGAACCTCTGAACTCTGGCTCCATTTTCGTCCGCCATCGTCCGAAATCAAGCAAAAGAGGACGCCCTTACTTTCGTAGTTGAAGAGATCGCCTCCCAAATATGCGTGTCTAGCGACGGGGAGAAGGATGCGCCCGTCCGCTAACAACGTTGCGCGAGAGTTGTTGAGGACATTGTAAGAAGGGGGGACGATTGTTTCGATCTGACGCGTCCATGTCTTCCCCTCGTCATAAGAGTAGCGAAGATAAGGACGACAGTCGCCGGCAGAATCCTTCACCGAGTAGAAAAGGGCGATCGATTGATCGCGCAACCTCAGAAGGGATACCGAGGCGGCGTTGACGATTTCTTTATCGCCGAGAACGAGCTTGTCCTGCGTCGACCAAGTACGTCCCTGATCTTTCGAAACACGACTCATAAGACGAGTCGTCACATTTTTATTTGTTCCCGTCCCGCCTTCGTAATGCGTATAGACGTACAGAATTTCTCCGGTTCTAAGACGGATGAAATCTCCTTCGCTATTGCGCGGATTATTCTCTTTGGAAGGTAATTCAAGAACGACGCTTCTTGCCACGATTCCAGTCGTGTTGGGAACTGCGTCGACATTCTCTTGATCGTTTCCTCGAAGTAGAAGGGTCGCCGCCAGCGCGCTATATCCCATAAGAAACAGGAATATGCAGAGATGGATGAAATCGTCGTTGCGGCGGTTCATTGCGCGGCGCCCTCACTTTTGGGATATTAGCGTTAATTGTCTCAGCGTTGAAGAGGACGCCCCCACGTATACGAGGCAATCTCTACCAACGTACGGTACGCGACGGAGCGGCGCCTTGAAGAGGAAGATTCGTTTCCTCCTCCACGCGCTGAGCGACGTACGCGCTTGGCTGACGTTCCGCAGAGGATGGGTCGTTTTGAGCGAGCTCCGACGTCCTCGTTTCAAACCCCTGGAAACGCGATCTACCTTGATCCGCGTTTGTCGCGTATTCTGCCTCTAGATTTCGCTGACTTGCGATTCCTCGCGAATCGTCCCCATTGAAATCTTCATTGTAATTCCCTTTTCGAGAAAAAGCGCCATAATAGGCGTTATTTTCTGAAAAGCCAATACGCGCATTGTCGTTGTTATTAGGATAATCGGTATTTAAGGAATAGCTTGGCTCTGTCGTAGAGCTGGCAAGTCTATTCGACGCCAATCGGTCGTCTGGATAACCAGCCGTTGGAACAGACGCGAGATTGTCATTCCTTTCCAGATTTGCAGACACGGGGTCGGAACCGAAGGAATAATCGGCAAAACCGCTGCCGACGCCTGGTTGGTACGACGGGGAGGCGTCGCTTTGAGCAACGCGGCGTGGATTGTCATAGGAAACGCCAGCGTCATAGGCGTCCGATTCCGTCGATTGAAGCATATCTCCGAGGGCCGCCCAAGCATCTAAGTCGCTCGAATCAAAATGATCGGTCGGAGACGGGGCGGAGAAATCGATTCTGTCGTAATCGGCGTAACTTCCGCTTTCATCTAATTGGGAAAAGGCGGAGGGCGTTACTTCCGGCTCGTAGGCGTTGTCGTAGGGAGAGAAAGAAGGGGGCGCGGGGGCGTTTGTTTTTTCCGATTGGGAATTCGCGACTTTGTTCGATTCTTCAATTGAAACGTTGTTTGGGGTTTCGACCACCGCTTGGATGTCCGTTGCTGAGTTTCCTTTGACAAGGAACGTGGTCGCGACTCCCAGCGAGAAAGCGACTGCAAAAAAGGTCGTTTGCTTTAAGACCTTTTTGGTTGTAGTCACTTTTGCCGCCGTCGTTTCACTTGGATCGCGCAAATCGGGAATTATGCCTATGATCCTAGGCTCTTGCGGTTCCGCTATCTTTTCGTCCTCGCTGAGTTGATCGTTGACTTCCGATACGTTGACGACGTCTTCGAAGGCGGCGTCCTCCGTTTCCGCGCAATTTTCGCCATAGTTACGCGAATAATTGGGTGTTTCACAAAACGTCATCTTGTTCATCTCCTTAATCTTACCTCTCGAGAGTTCCTCAACGCAACGCGTTTGCAGAGGCTCCCTATCTTTTAATTCGACGTTATGTGAGAAAACTTGAGCTTTTTAACGAAAAGAAAGCATAATTAGACAACGCGTTTTTTAGCGATAGTTAGAAAGACGCCGATGAAAAGAAAAAAGCCGACTGGAAGAACCAGTCGGCTTATCGAGTTTCATCTAAGAAATTCGCTGACGCAGTCTACGAGATATTGTTGTTCTTCGGGAAGCAACTCGGGGAAGATGGGGAGCGCGAGGACTTCGTTTGCCGCCTTCAGCGTCTCGGGAAGATCTTCGGGCTTGTAGCCAAGGTAAGCGAAACATTCTTGTTGATGCAGGCCGAGGGGGTAATAAATGTCAACGCCGACTTTCTTTTCCTGTAAGAAAGCGCGGAGCGCGTCTCGCTGACCTCCTAAAACGCGAATCGTATACTGGTTCCAGACGTGGCGGCGATTGCCGACTTTGACGGGCGTAACGACCTTTCCCTGCAAACCCGCTTTGGCGAAGAGCTCTTCGTAACGCGCGGCGTTCGCGTTTCGCGCGTCTGTCCAGGCGTCAAGGTACGGCAACTTAACGTTTAAGATCGCGGCTTGATAGGAATCCAGTCGGCTATTGATTCCAATTTCTTTGTGATAGTATCGCGGCGACATGCCGTGTCCGCGCAATAATTGGACGCGATTGGCGATTTCGTCGTCGTTAGAAAGAACTATGCCGCCGTCGCCTGCGCCGCCCAGATTTTTGGTCGGGTAGAAACTGACGCAGGAGGCGTCGCCCCAGTTTCCAACTTGAATTCCGTCGAGTTCGGCGCCGATCGCTTGCGCCGAGTCCTCGATCAAATAAAGTTTGCGACCGTATTTGTTTTGATAGTCGTTCGCTATTTCTTGGAAGGCGCGCATGTCGGCGGCTTGTCCGAACAGATGAACGACGATAATCGCTTTCGTTTTTTCCGTCAACTTCTTACGGACGTCTTCTGGATCCAAACAAAAGGTGACCGGATCAATATCGGCGAAGACGACGTCGGCTCCAACTCTCGGAATGCAACTCGCCGTTGCGAAAAAGGTAAAGGAAGGAGCGATGACTTCGTCCCCTTCGCCAGCCTTAATGGCCATGAGCGCTAAGAGAAGCGCGTCGCTTCCAGAGGCGCAACCAACCGCGCGTTTGATTTTAGAGTATGCGGCAATTCCTTCTTCCAATTTTTTTACTTCGGGCCCCAGTACGAACTGACCGGTTTCGTTGACGCGTCGAAGAGCGTCGTTCATTTCTTCGCCAATCACTTTGAACTGACGCTTAAGATCCAACATCGGAACCGAATTGATCTGCGACGACATACTCATAATCCTTCTATTAGCCTATATATCCTTCCTGAATGAATAATGGATAAGATAACTTTATTTAAATGCGGTTATCATAAGCGGTTGGATTTTAGATTTTCCATTTTTATGCGTCAAGCGTAATTTAAGGATTTTTTCTTTCTTTTTATTTTTTTTCGGAAAAGACGGACTCTACTAGGAAAGGCTGGCGATAGCTATAATGACAGGAGAGGCGCGAGGACGTCATCCTTCGGCGTTAGGCGAAAATGCAAATACTAAAGAGAAGGGAGAAAGAATATGCTAGCGTTTAATGACGATTCCAAGAGGAAGATAATCGACGTTCCCTATATCAACCAACTCGACGTCGTTTTTGGATGCGAGGCGGTAAGCGCGACAATGGTTCTTCAATTCTACGGATGCGACCTTTCTTGGCGTGATTTTACCGATTCTTATCTCATCAGGCGCGATTGGCGACTCGACAACGGAGTTATCTACGGACCAGATCCGTGGGCGGCATATCCGGGCGATCCTTATAAAGATTCCGGGCTCAACTGCGGTTACGGCTGTTACGCCCCCTGTCTTGCGAAGTCGATGAATAAGGTTTTGTCGCAGAAAAAATTGAAGGCCGTTGCGACAAGCGGTCTCAAACTGGTGGATCTCACGGCGAATTATATCGATAAGGGAGAGCCGGTAATTCTTTGGGCGACGATGGATATGGCTCCTTCGCATTTGGGGACTTCGTGGATTATCGACTATGTCGACGAAAATTCCTGTTTGCGTCTGGGAGATTATTTTACCTGGAACGGCAACGAACACTGCCTTGTGCTCGTTGGATATGATTCGACGCAATACTTCTTTAACGATCCCTACAAAAATCACGGATTGATTGGATATGATAAAGGATTGGCGGAGTCTCGTTTTCTTGAACAAGGCTCCCAGTCCGTCGTCGTTCGGCGAATTGAAGAGTGACGCGCGTAAAAAAAGACGCGAACTTTTGGTGAAAGGAAAGTTCGCGTCTTTAACGTTATTTAATCCTCGCTTTGGGGGCTTGCCATTTGTGCTTGTCGCCATAGTTTAGGATAGCGTCGCGCGCGGGTTTGCCTTCCTTAAAGCTATTGGCGGTAAAGAAGACCTGTCCGTCGACGTCTGGCGACGCGGCCATGTAGTTGAGTTGTCTCTCAAGTTCCCCTCCGTCGCGCCATGCTTCCGTCTTAGAATTGGGATCCATTCGATAAGCGGCTATTCCGACATAGAGTTTGACGTCAACGTCGGAGACGACGTCGGACCACCAGTCGACGAGGGTGGAGAAGTCTGCGACGTCAAATCCGATATGCCAATAGATTTGAGGAATGACCGCGTCGATCGTTTCTTCTTTGATCCATTTTCTTACGTCGGCATACAGATTGAAATAGCACTGATTTCCTCTAGTGTCGCTTCCAAGAGGATGGCTTCCTTTGTTTGCCCAAATTCCCGCGGGGCTAACGCTCCACACGACTTTAGATCGGACTTTATGAACGGCGCGATTTACGTCCTGTATGAACAGATTGACGTTGTTGCGGCGCCAGTCTTCAATATTGTCAAAACCTTCTCCGTAGGTCTCAAAGGTTTGACGATCTTCTTCGATATTCCTTTCGGGGTAGAAGTAATCGTCAATATGAACGCCGTCGACGTTATAGTTTTTGACAATTTCGACGAGTCCCTTAACGACATGTTCACTCGCCTCTGGAATTCCTGGATTTAAATAAATGCGATCTCCGTGCTTGAAGGTCCATTCAGGATGTTGCGCGGCGGGATTACTGGGAGGAAGATCCCCTAATTCCTTTTTGCCTATCGTAACGCGATAGGGGTTAATCCAGGCGTGAAGTTGCATTCCGCGGGCATGAGCGGCGTCGATCCAGTAGCGCAATGGGTCAAAGAACGGATCGGGCGCTTTGCCTTGTTCACCGGTAAGGAAACTAGACCATGGATATAATTCGGAGGGATAGAGGGCGTCGCCCATCGGACGAACTTGGAGGAAAATCGCGTTAAAACGCATAGCCGCCGCTCTGTCGAGTATCTCGTCTGTTTCCTTCATCAACTCCTCGGGAGAAAGTCCCGGTTTTGACGGAAAGTCGATATTGGAAACAACGGAGACCCAGAGCCCTCGAAATTGACGACTCTGACGGCGATAGTCTTTGGGCGTCGGTTTCTTTAGAACCGTCGCGGTTTCTTCGTCGAGCGCATACGCGCCCTTTGTTGGAATAAAGGATAACACGCCGACAGCAAAGGCGACGAGGGAGATAAGGACTCCGGGATGAAATAAAAATCGGAATCTGCGCATGGCCTTCTCCTGAGGGTTATTTTAGTTGTGAGAGTCGAATTTTCTCCTTGAGAAGTTCAACAGCTTTTTCAACAACGACGTCGTATGCGAAGGCTCCCACGGGGGCGCCTCCATTTTTCAGATTGACTTTGTCGCCGCCGCACCAGAGGCCGATATCAGCGTCGTCCGTTTCTCCAGGTCCGTTTACGCGACATCCCATAACGGCGATCGTGAAAGGATAGTCCTTGGC
>CAKVCP010000103.1 GCA_934725735.1 uncultured Thermoguttaceae bacterium | reverse complement strand
GATTAGTCGAGAAGAAAAAAGGTTTGAAGAGGCAGGCGTCGCGCTCTCCAGTCAGAGCGCCAGTTCCGTTGTTGGGGGCGTGTGTAAGACGGACAGAGCAATGTTGTCGACGATTCTCGACGCTATTGTTCAAAACGCTCTTGAAGCGATTTCTTTTGAAAGGAATCTTGGTTTGGGGCGCCTGAACGCTGACTCCGTTCAGAACAATACCGAGGGACGAGTGATTTTATGCGTCTCCACGCGTGTGAAAAACGGCAATTTATGCGTTCAATTTGTAGTCGAAGACAATGGGCCCGGACTTTCCGTCGATTTTCCGGAACTCGTCTATTCCCCTTTCTATTCAGGACGTTTAGCTGGACGCGGTCTCGGAATGGGACTTTCCAAGGCTTGGCGACTTGCGGAACAGATAGGCGCGCAAATTCACTTTGAGCAATCCGCCGTCTTCGCTAAAGGATGTCGCTGGAGCGTCGAATTGCCCGCATTTTGAAATGTTTTCTCCGCAGAGGAATCGAAGACAGATTTACCGCTAACAATCAACAGGCGTATTGAAACGCCTGTTTTTTATTTCATAAGAAACAATGAAGACACAACGACGTGCTTCACGTTTCTTCCATCGATTGAGATTGTGCCGGTTATGCCTTTCACGACGACCTTCTGACCAATGAACTTGTTGAAGGAGACATTTTTGGCCGGATCGACATACGCGACGACGTCGAACGCATTGCCTCCCTGCGCGATCAGCGCGTAACGAGGCGCTCCGTCGCGTTTTTCAGGAAGTTCAATCAACGTGCCCGACGTATCGTGATTGTCGAATGAACGAGACGTGACGGGCGCAAAGGAGTTCGTTTGCCTGATTCGGTTTGATCCGTCTTCTTTTTCTTCGTTCGAGACGGGCTGAATGACGGACGTATGAACTTCCGAAGGTTGATTTCCAACAGGGAACCATCGAGGTTGTGTCGAAGCTACAGCCGTTGGGTTTTCTTGAAGTCCCTTGATCCCTGGTTTTGATACTTGAGCCGGTACGACCGTGTCGCCACGCAAAGGTCCGGGTTTAAGAACGTTCTGCGCAAGAGTCTTCTGGGATTTTGTCGCGTCAAAAAAATTATAGTTTGAAGGAGGAACAATCTGTGTTGGACGCTCCGGTAGAAGGTGCGACAGACTCGATTCCATACGAGAGGATCTATTCTTTATCGCGCTTTTTGAACGAGCGAAGGGATTATTGGCGCTGGAGAAGGCGAACTCCATTTTGGATTTGGAACTCTCTTCCTTTGGGGTAGACGACGCAAGATACGTCGCGTTGGCGGCGTCTGGAGCCATAGAGAAGAAGCCCCCGTTCAAAGCCGAAGGATCCAAAGGAAGCCCGTTTTGATCCAGAATCGGGCCGACTATATACTCGCCGTTAAATAGGTTGGGGCTAGTTATCGACTGAACCGTCGGCGCGCTGGAATATCCGTCAAGCGCCCCGACGTTTTCAGGCGAAACCTGTGGAGTCGTTTGATTTCGTCGAACCTGCGCTTTTACGATTGCGTCAAAGATCGATTGCACGACAAAACGATCGGCGTCGCTAGGAGCTCGGTCGAAGAGTCTTTCCGCGCGAGCCTGGAGCTCCAATAGGACTTGTTGAGACGGATTCGGGTTCTGGACGGCGTTGATGACGTCTTTGTTCAGACGCGCGACTTGTTTTTGAAAATCTTCCGCCACTTGTGACGAGTCCTCTTGATTCGCCGCTGAATACAGGGGGGAAACATCGTCATTTTTCTCGTTTGCGTCCGCGATTCCATACTGCGATTGACGCGTGAGTTTTTTAGGGAGTTGCGCGACGTCGTACTTAACGGACAAGGCGTCTTCAGGAATCCAACGGAATTCTCCGGGCGGCGGAGCTATTTTGTACCAAACGGATCCGTCCTCAAGAGAGATTTCTCCCAAAACCTTAACGCTTTGTTTATCCTTTAAGCCCACCTGTACGGTGGAGCTAACGGCTGGCGAAACTCCGCCTACCCGCGATGGAATTGCCTTTCCAGACGGCGAGAGAATATGACCGGAGGTCGACGTTTCAAGCTCTACAAATCGTGAATTGATCCATGAAAAGCTACCTTGAGGGGGGCGAATAGCGCAAAATCCATCGTTTGTGCGAAAATAGACTTCAACCTTCGATTTTGCCGGAAGTTTACCGACCTGATAGCTTTGGCTCGAGGGAGAAGCGTACACCGCCGTCGCATGATCCGCCGTTTCCATTGGAAAATAGACGACGCTCTCTTGACTTTGATCTTGCATTGTATTTTTCTGAGCGCCGACGGCGTTTTGACAAGCGCCGACAACAAGCGCCCAGACGCAAAAGAAAAAGATTCTTTGCGCGAGAGCGTGTTTTTGCGGATTAGCCTGAAAGCTTTTGAACTGTGACGTCGCCATTTGATAAAATTGACGGAACATGATTATTGGTCTGAAGCGTGTCGTTTCGATGGCCCAACATAGGACGACGGAACGAGTTTCTCGAGTCTACCTTTTTTGCAAATAAATGACAAGAGCATTTTCTCGAGAAGGAAGCGCCCGCCCCCTGCACATTGCGAATGTCTCTTGTAAAATTGAGGTCGCGTCCGTCCTTGCGAGGTTGTTTGCGTTGCTTATTTGCCGAGTGTTGGAACGTCGTTCAGCTCCGGACGTTTCTGTTTAGAGAGGATAGTTTGCATGACGAAATTACTGGCTCTTGAAACGACCGAGACAAAGGGGAGCGTCGCTCTCTGCGAAGACGGTGAGATTAAAGACTTGCGGTTGTTGAGAGACGATCAACGCAGCGCGCAATCGTTGGCGCCTGCGATACGTGAAATACTCGGCGACAACCGTTGGTTGTCTTCGGACGTCGACGTCGTTGCGGCGGCTACAGGGCCGGGATCTTTCACCGGCCTTAGGGTTGGTATTACGACGGCAAAGATGTTGGCTTGGGCTTGGAAGACAAAGATTGTAGGCGTCGATTCTCTAGACGCGATCGTTGAAACCTATGCGCTTACGGAACGCGATCGTTTTGGAAACGCTCCTAGCGTACTTTCTGTCGGCATGGACGCGCAGAGAGGCGACGCCGCTGTGAGGGATTATCTACTCCTTTCAGACAAGAGCCTGGCGATTCCCCTTCATAAGCGTTTTCGGATCGTCGCCATTAAAAAATGGCTGGACGTATCGTGTGATTCTCCCTATGGAATACTGACTGAAGAACCGGTTGATAAAGAAATGAAGTCGGGGGATATCGTCGCCATTCCAAGAATATTGTCGAATATGACTTATTCTTCCGTATGGTTTGCAGGTCCGGCGTTTCGACGCGTTAAGGACGTTGACGAGAAATATCCGCATCTTCAGTATATTCCTTGCGGAGAAGGCGTACCGAACGCTGCCGGCGTTGCGCTTTCGGCTTGGCGGCGCGTGAAAGACGATTCTTTTGACGACGTTTGGAGTATCCTTCCCGTTTATTCTCGGTGCGCGGCGGCGGAAGAGAAGGCCCTGGAAAAGAGGGCGCTCGCCGCTGGTTCAAAAAGCGTCGATTCGCATTAATGTGATTTTGAGACAAGTATTAACCCCGGCTATACGTCGTTTCGACGACGTTGGCTTTTTGACTCATAAGGAGTAATGATGAGCGAAGTAGAGGTCTTTTGGCACGAACACGCCGTTTCACGAGCGGAAAAAGAAAAACTGAATGGCAATAAGGGATGCGTTCTTTGGTTTACCGGTTTGAGCGGAAGCGGCAAGAGCACGGTCGCGAACATAGTCGATCATAAGCTTCATGAACTTGGTAAGCACAGTTTCGTTCTTGACGGCGACAATGTCCGGCATAATCTGAACGCGTCTCCTAAAATGTTGGCCGAGAAGCACTCCGAAGAGTTTGCGAAACGTTTTGGACTCGGTTTTTCCGCTCAGGATCGCGAAGAGAATATTCGCCGCATCGGCGCGGTTGCGAAACTTTTCGCCGATTCTGGAACAATTGCGATTACCGCCTTTATTAGTCCTTACCGCGTTGATCGCGACAGCGTTCGCGCGATGAATGACGGCGACTTCTTCGAAATTTACGTTGCAACCCCCATTGAAGTTTGCGAACAACGCGATCCTAAGGGACTTTATAAAAAGGCGCGCGCCGGAGAAATCAAAGGGTTCACCGGCATTGACGATCCCTATGAAGCGCCTATGAATCCAGAACTTACGATCGACGCGTCAAAGTTGACGGCGAACGAACTTGGAGACCAAGTTATCGCGTTCCTCAAGGAAAAGGGAATTATCTGATCCTTCGCAGATTTAGAGCGTTGTTTTCGCGCTTGGCGCCGTGAGCGTCAAGCGTTTTTTTAAAGGGGAATGATTCCAAAGGGGTTGGGATTTTTCATTGCGAGACGCTTTTCTTTTACACTGAAATTTGGTATACTTTGAACTGTGTCAACGCGTTATATAAGAGGTTTTGACTGTTTATGCCTTCACGTCGGAATCGTTAGGCGTGAAAGCGTTGAAGCGCCAGCCTGTAAGCCTCGACAAGCGAAGAACTTGGATGACGCGTCCATTTTTCGTTGAAATATCCCTCGGTACTGGAGACTATAAATGGTTGCTTTCCCCGAAATTTCGAAAATTAAATACGAAGGCCCGGATTCTACTAACCCTCTGGCGTTTCGTTATTACAATCCCGACGAAGTGATTGAAGGAAAAACGATGCGGGATCATCTGCGTTTTTCCTGCGCGTTCTGGCACACGATGCGCATGAACGGCGTCGATCCCTTTGGCGCAGCGACGATGTTGCGTCCGTGGGACGACGGTTCTGATTCTGTCGAGAACGCTAAGAATCGCGTTCGCGTTTTCTTTGAATTCCTTGAGAAGACGGGTATTCAATTCTACGCGTTCCATGATCGCGACGTCGCCCCCGAGGGAAAGACGTTTGCCGAGACCTGCAAGAATCTTGACGCCGTTGTCGAGGTCTTCAAGGAAGAATCTGAACGTACCGGCATTACGATGCTTTGGGGAACGGCGAACCTCTTTGGCAATCCACGTTTTATGCACGGCGCCGCGACGAGTTGCAACGCGACCTCTTTCGCGTATGCGGCGGCGCAAGTGAAAAAGGCCTTGGAAGTCTCTAAGGAACTAGGCGCCCAAGGTTATACCTTCTGGGGCGGTCGCGAAGGATACCAGTGCCTTTGGAATACCGATATGAAGCGCGAGCTTGATCACCTTGCGCAATTCATGCATATGGCGGTTGACTACGCCAAGGAGATCGGCTTTACGGGGCAATTCTATTTTGAACCGAAACCGAAGGAACCGACGAAGCATCAGTACGACTTCGACGTCGCGACGTGCATTAACTTCTTGCGCGCGTATGGCCTTGAAGATCACGTTAAGATGAATATCGAAACGAATCATGCAACGTTGGCCGGTCACAACGTTGAACATGAAATGGAAGTTGCCGGTAGTCAAGGATTCCTCGGTTCAGTCGACGCCAACTCCGGTGATATGTTGCTTGGTTGGGACACCGATCAGTTCCCCACAGACGTCTACATGACGACGAAGATGATGCTCGTCCTGTTGAAGTACGGCGGTTTCACGACCGGCGGCCTGAATTTTGACGCGAAAGTTCGCCGCGAGAGCTTTGAACCTATGGATCTCTTCTACGCTCATATCGGCGGTATGGACGCGTTTGCGAAGGGACTTCGTAACGCCGCTAGCGCGCGCGCCGACGGCGTCTTTGATCGTATTGTTAAAGAACGCTACTCGACATGGGACAGCGGAATCGGAGCTGAGATCGAACAGGGTAAGCACGATTTCAAATCTTTGTATAACTACATGATCGAGAAGGGCGAGGTTGATCCTCCTCAAAGCGGGCGTCAAGAATTGATTGAGAATATCTTCAATCGTTTCATGTTCTGATTTGCCCTAATAAGCGTTGATAACCCGATGATTTCAAAAGCTTTCGCCGTATTTGCGGCGAAAGCGCTTCTTTGTTTTTAACAAAAGATGAATTTGCGCGCAGAGGAGGCTTCTTATGTCGTCCAATTCGTCCTTTTCTCCGACAGACGAGATACCACGTGGGGCAACGTCTCGTTGCGATAATGGCGAACAGACGAAGTCGTTTAACGTTGAAACAGAAGTCAAACCTCTTGACGCCTCCTCCGCTTCCATTTCTATTCCCGTGGCAGATCTTTCTGTTTCTCGTCCTTCTTCTCAAGGGAACGGAGCCGAAAACGGTTCGTCTTCAAGCGTCAAAGCGGCTCCGAACTCGACGCTAACTTTAGGAAACAATTCGAATTTTACGGGCGTCGTTGCAGTTGTCGGGGAAGGTTCGTCTACTAGAGAGATTACAAAGTTTGCTAGTTCCCCGATTCCCGGTTCGAGCTCAAGTCTAAGCGCAGGCGCGTCCTCGAACGGAGAAAGCTCTTATTCTTTTCCAGACGACGGTCTTTATCCTGACGCGATGTTCGGCCAATTTCGAATCATTCGCTACATTGGCGGCGGTGGGATGGGGCACGTCTACGAGGGCGTCGACGTTGCGTTGGAGCGAAAGGTCGCGATAAAAGTTCTTCCTAAACGACGCGCTTCTGACGCCACCGTTGTCGCGCGTTTTCTTAATGAAGCAAAATCCGCCGCGCGTTTAAATCACGAAAATATCGCGCAGGTTTATCTTTTCGGAAACGTCGACGGGATTCCGTATATCGCGTTTGAGTATGTAGAGGGCGTTAATCTTAGAGACTATGTTCGCACGAACGGCGTACTCCCTCTCTCGGAAGCTATCGACTATATCCTTCAAACCGCCTCTGCGTTAGCGCACGCCGCCGCGCATGGGGTAACGCACCGCGACGTCAAACCTTCCAACATCATCGTAACTCCTCAAAATCGCGTCAAATTGATTGATATGGGATTAGCGCGTCTTCTCAAGACGGAGGAAGACGGCGATCTTACCGAAAGCGGCGTGACTCTTGGCACGTTCGACTATATTTCTCCTGAACAGGCTAAAGATCCTAGAATCGCCGACGTTCGAAGCGACGTTTATTCGCTCGGTTGCACCTTTTACTACATTCTTACTGGGTCGCCTCCCTATCCGGATGGGACGATGCTCCAGAAGCTTTTAAGTCATCAGGGAAATGAGACTCCTGACGTGCGCGACGCCAATCCCTCCGTGCCCTTTGAAATAGCGGCGGTTGTGCGCAAAATGATGCGCAAAAACCCGGAGGATAGGTATCAAACGCCTGAACTCCTTATCAAGGACTTGCTGCAAATTGTCGATCTTTTAGGATTAGACGTCGACAATAGGGGCCTCGGGGGAACGCCGTCCAGTCGACAGCTTTCTCATATTTTGCCCAAGAAAGCGCTCCCCGCGTTTGCTGCCTCTTTTTTATTGATTGCGGTTGTTTTGTCCTTTGTTTTCTTTGAAAGAGACTCTGATTTAGCCATACCAACAATAGAATCTCCCAATCCTAAGCTTGCGCACAACGGTTCAGAGGACGGAGGAAACGATACTGTTCGAGATCCTTTGATTTCGTCGGATGGGAATTCTACAAACACGCAGGAAAGTTCCCTTCTCGACGGTTTACAACTTTCCTCTGGGGAAAGCGATACCGCTTATCAAATGACAGATTACCTGTATGACCCCGCGTCTCTGGATCTACTCTATGCCGCAGGGTACGATCAGTGCGTCGCCGCTCCTATGATTCTTTCCGATTCCGCTCTTGAAGAACAAAAGACTTATTTGAGCGCGAGCTTGGCACGGGCTTCTTCCGAGCGGGTTGCGTTCGGATGGAGAGCTTTTGGATTTAAACAGAGCCCAGAAAATCCTTCGAGTGAAATTTCATACGCGTTGGTAAGCGCTTCTGTCGTGGATACGTCTACCTCATTGTCTTGTAATTCCTATTCTCTTCTTGGCATGACGACAGAATCGACGGATTCTGACGCGCCCGTAGCGTCTTCCGTCCGCATTGTCGACGGTCTCGGCGAAGGGAGTAATTGTTACGC
>CAKVCP010000102.1 GCA_934725735.1 uncultured Thermoguttaceae bacterium | reverse complement strand
CGTGAAGACTCTGAATAAACGCGGTCGTGAACTGCTCCGCCGTCATATAAAGGGGCGGTTTCGTCGCGAAGACCGGGTTTCTCGAATACGCGTCGCAAAGTCCTTCCAAAAGGTGGGTTTTTCCGACGCTCGTGGGCCCGCTGACGTAGAGAGGGCTCATGAAATTTGGCTGTTCGGCGATGATTTCGACGATCTTATGCGCGGTGCTGTTCGAAGGGCCGACGACGAAGGTCGACAAGGTCGCAAATCGGCGTCCTTGAACGTCTCCCGTCGTTTTGATTCGCGGCCCGGTCTCTCGGGGGGGCTGAACGAAGTTGTACCCCTTGGCGTCGCGCGAGACGACGGATTCGGAGAAGAGATCGCGCTGCGCGGGCCTCTTCACGGAGCCTTTCGGACGACCTCTTTTTGCGGGAACCTTCGGAGCGTCGAGAGGGCTCTGCGGTCGAGAAGTTTCTCCGAAATCTCCGACGGCGCCGAGCGCTAACTCCGCTTCGGAGAGTTCCTCGCCATTGACGGGGGGATTCCCGGCGGCGAGAAGAGATCGGCTGTATGCGTCGGCAAATGACGTCGGCGCGGGGAGGGGTTGCGCGGTCGGAGACTGAGGTTGAGGCTGGAACGACGCGGGCTGGGATGGAGCGACGTCGGGGTTCTTTCGAGGTCGTCCTCTTCGTCTGGGCGCTTCCGGGGCGTATTGCGCGTACGGATCGCTTGGGGCGTAGGGGACGCTTTGGGGAGCGGACGCGGGACGCGTAGGGGCGGCGTTCTGGACGGGCGGGTTCATCGCGGGGGCGAGGACGCTCGCGGCGTAATTTCCCTCAAAGGAAGGCGTCGGTTGCGAGGGGAAATTTTGCGCGGGGAGAGGCGTCGCGACGGGGGTCTCGGGGGTCTTTCGCGGCCTTCCACGACGTCTCTTGGGCTCCGCGGAAAGAGGCGCGTTTTGCGCGGTCGCAGAATAATAGTTCAAGGGATTCGCGACCGATTCTTCCGGACGCCGATAGTCGACGGAATACCCCGAGGGCTGCGATTGCTCGGGGAGATATTGCGCCGCGCTTTGCTGTTGCTGGAAGAAAGCCTGTTGATTCTGCTGGGGAGAGTAGGGGGCCCCCTGAGGAGGCTCTTGATAGACGGAACGCCCCTGCGACGCTGTTGGCGTCCCCTGTTCGTACTGGAAAAGAACCGGTTTCGCGACGCCGCAAACGGACGCGAGCAACTCTTCGACGATGCGCGAATAGGTGACCCTGAGCCAGTCCGCAAAGACCTCGTTCGCGGCGGTCACGACAAGAGCGTCGTCGCGGAGCTCAAAGCGGGCGTTAGGGCCGAACCACGCGTCGTAACGCTGGTCGCCTATACGCGAGCGTAGAGCTTGCTGAAGCATAGATTCTATCTGTGCGTTACGCGTTTGAAGCATCCGAAACTGATCCAAGGGGGGGAACGATTTTGCCGAGAACGCTAGTTTTTTCAATAAAAAGGAACGTTTCGGCTTTGATTATGAGGGGGAATTTTTTGTTTGTTTCGTTTTTAACGAATTGTAAGTCGTTGTCGCATACTGGTTTATCAATAGTCGAGGCCGACCTCAGCTCATTTTACTTGAAGTCGGCTCCTTGTCAAATTTCTAGCGTCTTCTTTTTGCCTTTTGTCCTGTTCTCGATTGATACAATCGTTATTACGCTTGCGTCAAGTGGAAAATTTTCCAAAAGACGAAAAAAATATTTCAAGAGGACCGCTTACATCGGCAACGCGTTGGGGCAGATGTAATACGCCTTTGGCGCGGCGAGCTCCGCGGCGGCTTTCACGGCCTTCTCCAGAGGCTTTTCCCGCGCGGAGACGGCGAGCCCGAGCGCCTGGAGGAAGGTCTCTTGTTCGCCATAGAGAACGATCTGAGCGGAGTCTTTGTCGAGCCCGGCTTTTTCGAGCGCGGAGTCGATCGCTTCGTCCAGATATCCGATCTTGTCGACAAGCTTGGCGTCGAGCGCCTGCGCGGCGGTATAAATTCGACCGTCGGCGACTTTGCGGAGTTCTTCGCGACGTTCGGCGAGCGCCTGCTCCTTCTTCTCGGGGTCTTCAACGTCGTCGGCGCGATACCATGGGCGGCCTTCGACGACGACGTCGAGGAATCCTTCATAGGCTTCGTCGACGAGCGCTTGCCAGGTCTGCATTTCTTCTTCCGTCGGCTCTTTCATCGCGCTTCCCATTCCCTTCATTGCGCCGCTTGTGACGGCGTTGGAGCGCACGCCGAGCTTCTGACAGAGCTCTGCGGCGTTCACCAAGGGGCAGATGACGCCGATCGAACCGGTCCACGTCGCGGGCTCGGCGAAGATTTCGTCCGACGCCGCGGAGATGTAATACCCTCCGCTCGCGGCCAAATCGCCCATACTCACGACGATCGGAATATCGCGCTTCTCCTTGAGTTGACGAAGCGCTCGATGGTAATAGGCGCTCCCCGCGACGGTTCCTCCCGGCGAGTTGACGCGCAGGACGATCGCTTTGACCGATTCGTCTTCTTCCGCTTCTTTGAGCGCGACGGTCCAGAAGGCGGACGCGTCCGCCGTATCCGATTCCACTATCCCTTCGAAGGGAATCACGACGACTTTCGCTTCCGCATTTTCGTTTCCGTCGACGACAGTAGCGGCAATATCGGCGTTAAACGTTCCCGAAGTTGAGCCCGTCTCTATTTGGCCGAACCCGCTGAGCCCGCACGCTAGAGCAATAATAAGCGCAACGGGCAGAAAGAGGATCATCCCTCCCAGTAGACCGACGCCGACGACGGTTAAAAGAAGGTCTTTGAGCATAATCTGCCAAAAGGGCGTCGGTCGGCATGGACACGCGTTTTGACTGTATGAGGGACGCGACTCATACTGGGGCGCGCCGGAATTTTCATTGACGTGATCTTGCGGATTCATAACGTTCTGTCCTCGAAAGAATCGACCTTTGAAACAACGTAAAGAGATTGGGCGATCGAACTCGCCCCCCATAAGAGACATTATAAAGTTTAACGACTTTTTTGAAAATACCGGAGTCGAAGGAAGGCGAAAGGCGCGCTTTTGTCGACTCTAATCTTCCGCGTTCGTTTGTCTATTCAATAAAAGCGCGGCTCCCCGAGAGGAACCGCGCTTGCTATGATTTTCACGAATAATCGTCGTCAAACGGCGGGAATTTCAAATCCTTCGCGCTGCTTACGCGCCATGAAGGACGCGGCCTGTTCGTCGCCGACGATCGTTTCCTTCACGGGATCCCACTCGATCTTGCGATTGAGTCGCGCGGAGATCGAACAGAGGTGGCACGCGTGCATCGCTTGGACGTGCGACCAGACGTCGGAGACGGGCTTACCCCCTTCGCGAATACAGCGTATGAAGTTATGTTTGTGTCCTTCCCACGGCTTGCCGTTGTAGAGAGCGACGTAATCCTCTTCTTTGAACTCGTCCGCGACGCCCTGTTCGATAATCTTGCCCGTGATTCGCTCGCGGTTGACGTAAAAGCGCCCCTTCGTTCCTTCGAATAGGATCCCCAATCCGTCGGGAGAAGAGCTTACGACGCGCATCTCCGTTCCGTTCGAAAGCTGGAAGCCGATATCGAACTTATGGCTCGTGTTGTAGCGGTTGTGAACGGTCGGGTATCCGTCTTTGAAGGGGACGGGATGCTCGGCGTTCGTACCGTCGACGCTTACGGGGCCGACGCCTTTTTTGTCGAGCTCGAGCGCCCAGAGCGCGCAGTCGATGTGGTGGGCGCCCCAGTCGGTGAACTTTCCGCCCGCAGTTTCATACCACCATCGGAATTCGTTGTGACATCGCGACCGTCCGAAGCGCCAGTTGAAGAACGTGTCGCTGAATTTTCCCTTTTCGCGCCAATTCTGGAGGAAGTCGCCGTCGCCGAGGAAGTCGGTATACGGAGCTTGTCCGAGGTACGTGTTCCAGTCGAAGCCCTTGGGAGGATCCATTTTGGGAATATCCGTGTCACCGGAGGTTCTGTCTCCGCCGACGTCGCAAACGACTTTCTTCACGTCTCCGATATATCCGCCGCGCACGATGAGGGTCGCGAGGGGGAAGAGCCCGCGCATGGAGCGCTGCATCGTACCCGCCTGGAAGATCTTTCCGTACTTCTCGACCGCCTTGCGGATGATTTTATTTTCTTCGATCGTGAGGGTGACGGGCTTCTCGCAGAAGACGTGCTTTCCGGCCTGCATCGCTTCGACGGCGATTTTGACGTGCCAGTGGTCGGGGGTTCCGATAGAGACGACGTCGATATCGTCGCGTTCAAGAACTTTGCGATAGTCGGTGTAGATATCGGGCTCTTTGACTTGCCCGTCTTTTCCCTTAACGCCGATCTTGCGGCTCAGCGTATTGGGGATGGAGAATTCGAGATCGAGGTCGCATAGGGCGACGATATCGCATAGACCGTTAAACTCGTAGGCGTTCCACCCTCCGCGATTTCCGACGCCGACGCAGGCCATGCGGAGTCTGTCGGAGGGAGCTTGCGCCCAAACGGGCTTTGTCTGACTGAAGGACGAAACGCAGGTCGCCGCCGCCGCTAAGGCTGCGGAAGTCTTTAAGAAGTGTCGACGATCGATAGCCGCCATAGTATTCCCTCCGATAAACGATGAAACAAGTTGTAAGAAAGGAGCCAATATAAGAAAACGCTTTTCCGCGTCGCCCTAGAAATGAAGGAGCGGAAAAGCGTTTAAGCGTTGTCAAACTTCGGGAATTTCGAACCCTTCGCGTTGTTTTCGAGCCATGAAGGACGCGGCTTGCTCGTCGCCGACGATCGTTTCTTCGACGGGATCCCACTCGATCGCGCGATTGAGACGCGCGGCGATGACGCACAGATGACACGCGTGCATCGACTGCGCGTGGGACCAAACGTCGGAGACGGGCTTACCCCCTTCGCGGATGCAACGCAGGAAATTTTTCTTGTGCCCTTCGAAGGGAAGTCCGTTGTAGAGCTTTGTGTAATCGTCTTCGTTAAACTCGTCGGCGATTCCGTCTTCGATGATCTTTCCGGAGATGCGCTGACGATTGACGAAGAATCGTCCTTTCGATCCTTCAAACAAAATCCCGACGCCGTCTTCCGATTCGCTGACGACGCGCATTTCGAGCCCAGTGGAGAGGGTCATGCCGATATCGAACCCTAAGCAGGTGTTGTATCGGTTGTTGACGGTCGGATAACCGTCTTTGAAGGGGACGGGATGAACGGCCTTAGAGCCGTCGACGCGCACGGGGCCGACGCCTTTTTTGTCGAGCTCGAGCGCCCAGAGCGCGCAGTCGACGTGGTGCGAACCCCAGTCGGTCAGCTTTCCTCCGGAATAGTCGTACCACCATCGGAATTCATTGTGGCATCGCGAGCGACCGTATCGGAAATTATAAGGGGGATTGTTGAATTTTCCCGTGTTGAGGTAGTTGTCGAGGAAGTCGCCGTCGCCGAGGAAGTCGGTATATGGAGCGGGGCCGAGGTATTCGTTCCAGTCGAAATTAGCGGGCGGCTCAATGACGGGAATGTCGGAATCTCCAGAGGTTCTCGATTCTCCGAGGTCGCAAACGACGCGCTGTATGTCGCCGATATATCCGCCGCGTACGATGAGGGCGGCGAGGCAGAACTGGGCGCGCATGGAGCGCTGTTTTGTTCCCGCCTGGAAGACCTTTCCGTACTTCTCAACGGCCTTGCGGATGATTTTATTCTCTTCGATCGTGATGGTGACAGGCTTTTCGCAGAAGACGTGTTTTCCGGCTTGCATCGCCTCGACGGCCATTTTGACGTGCCAGTGATCGGGGGTGGAGATGCAAACGGCGTCGATATCGTCGCGGTCGAGGATTTCGCGATAGTCTTTGTAGACGTCGGGACGCTTTATTTCGCCGTCTTTTTCTTTGACGCCAATTTTGTATTTCAAGACTTGTGGGATGGCGTAATCGAGGTCGAGGTCGCATACGGCGACGACGTCGCTAATATTATTGAATTCGTACGCGTTCCAAGCTCCGCGATTTCCGACGCCGATACAAGCGACGCGGATTCTGTCCGAGGCGGGTTCGTCGGCGACGGAGGGAACGACGCTAGCGGCGGCAGCGCCAGCGACGAGAGCGGAAGATTTTAAAAAGGAACGTCTGTTCAAGTCGTGCATACCTGCTCCTGAGTAGGCGTTATTCATTGCTTAGAATTAAGTCAAAGGGACGACGGTAAAGATCGGCCCACCTATTCTACCAAGAGATATGTATTTTTAAAACAAAATTTACAAAACTCTTATTTTCATATCTTTTATTATTCGGAATAGAAGCGTTGTAACGAAAAGATATTTTAAAAGAATTTTTTCGAGAAAAGAAGGTAGAGGGGTTGAAAATTTTTTCTCGGTCGGTATTGCAGAAGCCGTAGAGACGATTATAATCATTCTTTGACGTCTTTAAATATAAGCGGCGAGGCGTTAGTCTTGCCGAGGTTGACTTGTAAGAGGCTGAAATCGCGGGCGTATGATGAGCGCGGCGCGACTTCCCCTCCTGTAAGGTTCGCACGACGTCTTTTTACGCGGTTTTGGCGTCAGCGCAGTATTAGGGCGCTGTGACAGCGTCCGATAGTATACAGTATAGGAAGAGTCATGTCTCGAGTTTGTGAAGTTTGCGGTAAAGGTCAGGTTATTGGTAATAAAGTTGAGACGCGCGGTCGCGCTAAGCACTTGAAGGGCGTTGGTACGAAGATCACGGGCATTACCCGTCGTTCGTTCCGTCCGAACCTTCAGAGCGTTCGCGTCACGCTCCCCAACGGCGCGACGAAGACGATGCGCGTTTGCACCCAGTGCCTCCGCTGCGACGCGGTTGTCCGCAAGATCGCTCATAAGCCGTTCGAATTCAAGTCTCTCTCCAAGTGATTTTCGTCATTTGGCGACGAACGCGGCAAATATTAAAGGGGTAACCTCCGCTGGAGCGTTCCCCTTTTTTTATGCCCTTAACGATTCTTTCAAAAAACAGAGGCCGCAAAGAACGCCGCGACCTCTGTTTTATTTTTTCACGCGACGAGATAGACCGCGTATCCGATCTGCCCCGCGAGCAAACACGCCCCTTCCCAGCGCTCCACCTTCCGTCCAGTGAACGCGAACCACGCGACGAGAATCGCCGACGCCGCCATCACGGGCAAGTCGACGAACGCGCTTTGACGCTGCACGGCGATCCCTTGCGGAAGGAGGGAGAGCGTCCCTCCAAGGATCAGAAGTAGATTGCAGAGATTGCTCCCCACGACGTTCCCCATCGCGACGTCGACCTCTCCGCGGAGCGTCGCGATAACGCTGACCGTCAGCTCTGGAAGGGACGTTCCGATCGCGACGAGAGTGAGCCCGATCACCAATTCGCTCACCCCGATCATCCGCGCGATCGAGACGGCGCCTCCGACGAATCCCTGCGCGCCCGCGACGAGGAAGGCGAGCCCGAAGACGAGCTGACACAGGGCGACGAGCCAATATTTCGCGTTCTTCTTCTCTTGACTCTGCTCCGCGACGTCGGCGTTCTGCGCGTCCGGGTCGCGCCGCGCTTGTCTAATCGCGACGATTTCATAAACGACGAACGCCGCGAGTAGAAGGAATCCGTAGATCTGCGGCAGATGGAAGCTCCCGTCGTCTTGACGCGCGACGAAGACCGCCGCAAGGGTCGCGAGGGAGAAGAAGGCGGCGAGGGGAAAATCGCGCTTCACGAGGGTCGTCGACGTCGACAGAGGTTTGACGAGCGCGCAGATTCCGAGGATTAGTAGGACGTTGCAGACGTTGCTTCCCACGACGTTTCCCAGCGCGACGTCCGCGCCCGAGGGATCGGAGCCGAGCGCCGCCGACAACGAGACCGCCATTTCCGGCGCGCTCGTGCAAAGCGCGACGATCGTCAACCCCACGATCAACGGGGAGATCTTCAATCCCAGCGCGATCTTCGACGCGCCCCTCACGAGCGCTTCGCCCCCCGCGATTAGCGCGCCGCCGCCAAGAACGACGGCGAGGCTCGCAAGCCATGGATTCTGTAAGTATTCTTCAAGCATGCTCTTCAATCCTTTAAGTCTTCTTCATTTCTTGAAACGGCGAG
>CAKVCP010000101.1 GCA_934725735.1 uncultured Thermoguttaceae bacterium | reverse complement strand
CGTTGACGGCGGCGACGACGACGTCTCCGTTAGAGGGTTCGAGGCTTCGATCGACGATGAGGACGTCGCCGGGGAAGATCCCCGCGTCGCGCATCGACTCTCCGGTCGTGCGGATAAAGAAGGTCGAAGCGGGGTTAGGAACGAGATGTTCGCATAAGTCGAAGGATTCAAAGGGGGCGTTGTCTTCCGCAGGGGAGGGGAAGCCCGCTTGAACCAGATCGGAATAGAGGGGAACTACAAGACCGTTTCTTTCGATGATTTTGGGCATGCGTTCGATGAGCGAGACCGGGAATCGCACGGCTTTCGTGGGTTCTCCGTATTTTCCGGAGTTTTTCGGACGACCTGCGCGACGCTTAGTCGCGGCGCCTTCGTGAGCGAGAATTTCCGGCGCGGGAACGGCGTTCGCCTTGAGCGTGGCGATTGGGCTTTTCGGAACGCTTTTTTTGAGTCCGTTAAGCTGAGTGGACAATGCTGCGGTAGGAATCATGGGATGACAAAACTTTCTTAAAAATAAAATGTGACGCTAATCGGAATGAATTGGATAATCGACGCGACGCAGCGAACAGAATAATAAAGTGAATGGAATATATATAAAGATATTCGCCTACCCGCATTTTTCTGTACGTAATTGTAACACCTTTAAGAGGTAAGGGCGCTTGTAAAATTTTCTTTTTCCAAAAAATTCTGGAAATTTTTGTGATTCCATCCCATTCCAAACAAAGAAATGGAGAAAACTTACATATTGTGAGATAACGCGCCTTCCCGAGGGATGAGACTGATTGCGACGTTTTCCGTCAAAGGGGGCTTTAGAAACGCGACGCGCGGGGATCGGCGCTGGCGTTCGTGGTATACGTTTTGAGGAGGAATTCTTTGAAGTTCTCGCCGAGGATGCGCAGGATGTTGCACGCGTAATTTTCCGCGTCGATCGCGAGCGGGTTGTCGTCGAGGAAGACGTCGTGCCGGTTTTTACAGAGTTTGAGCTCGAAGTCGTCGACTAGGACGTCGTAGAATTCTTCGACGTTCGTCTCGACTTCTTGCAGGCGCGGGTCTTTTGCGACTTCGTCCTGTCGTTCCTGAAACCAGCGCAGGTGGCAGAGATAGCGGCAGAGGGCGTTCCAGTCGGCGACGTCGGGCGATTCTTTGTGTTGCTTTTGGAAGGCTTCGTAGTCGAAGCGCTTGACGAGGATCGTCGATTCATGGCGAATTTTCGCGTAGTATCGGTCTTCGACGAATTCGAGGAACCATTGGAAGAAGTCGGCGATGAGGTTTTTGATCTTCTTGGAGGTGATAGAGCGGTGAAATTCGAGGGAGAACGCGGGGGAGGAGTAGTCTGAGAAGGGTCGGTCGACGAGTGAGCCGGGGACGAGCGCGCACGGTTTGGCGGCTAATTCGGCGCTTGGAATTTTGAGGAATTCCATGCTTCCGGCGTTGAGGTGGGCGACCCATTCGTTGACGCAAAAAATCTTCACGAGGGGATCGGGGAAGCGATTCTCGATGAGTCGGAGGGGACATTCTTTCATGCTCAGGAGGAGGAGTCGCAAGAAGTTGTCGATTCCTTCGGGGGACGCGGCGCCTTGGGCGTCGTCCTGGAGGACGTTGACGAAGATAGAACGCCACTCGCGCCAAGCGACCGTGCGCTCGAGCTCTTTTACCTCCCGAGAATATGACGTGCGTTCCGAGACCATTGCCGCGCTCCTTATTGAGATGAAACGACCCGACTTCCCCTATTATTATATAGAAATCGGATCGATCTCAATTGAAGCGGCAAAGTTTTCCTTGATTTTTGCGCGGGGCTGCGGCGAGCTAAGAAAAAACGGGCGCCGAGAGGAACGGCGCCGTTGCGTCAGAAAAACGCGCGAGATTCGCGCTCGGTTGGCGGAATTACGCGTTGAGCGTCTCGACCGCGACGACGACGTTCCGCGCGGCCTTGACGTCCCCCTGAAACGTCTTCGCGAAGTAGGAGAGGGTGAGGATCGAACTGAAGATGAGGAGGATCGCGACGAGCCCGATCATGAAGTCGAAGAGACACACGGGGCGCTTACGGAGCTGCTTGAGGAAGAGCGCGGGGACGATAAGGGAGAAGAGCCCGAGGATTGTGGTTTCGATGACGAAGGCGACGCCGACGGAACCGGCGAGCAGTAGGGAGACGTCGGCGACGACGGTAAGGAGGAGAAGGAGCGCGGCGAGAACGAAGAAGGGCGCGGGGGACGCGGTGTACGGGCCCTTGGGTTCTTTGACCTTGGCGACTTTCTCTTTCTTGACTTTGGGCGTTTTGGCTTTCTTGCTTTTCTTTCCGGCGACAGGAAGCGGAGCGGCGTCTGGAGTTTCGGGAACGTCGGAGACGTCGGCGCTGAACGCGCTGTCGCTGGCCTGGGCGGAGTCGGTAGAAGCGAAAGGATCGGAGGCGCTCTGCCCGAAGACGTCGTCGTCGCCGCTAGAGGCGAAGGGATCGGCGTCGCCTTGACCGAAGACGTCGTCGGCGCCCGACGGAGCTAGAGGATCGGCAGAATCGTTGGAGGCGAAGGGATCGGCGTTGAGTTCGCCGGGGAGATCCGAGAATAAAGCGTCTTCATTCTTATCTTTTTCGTCAGCCACGTGAGGTACTCCTTTAATCTAACCGTTCTTTGACGTATGCGCCGCGCGTTTTGCGCGATTCTTCCCACTTGAGAAAAACGCTCCTGTAAGTATAAATAAAAAAAGTGAAATTACCATGTTTTTGTCACAAATCTTTTTCTATAATTTTTATTTTTGCTATTTTGACGCCGTTAAAACCGGACAGGATAGGAGGCTGGCGATGACTTCGAAGAGAACGACGACGCAGGGAACTCAGCCCAAGAGGTCGGAGGTTCCACCGGAGAAGCTTTGCGAATTCTGCCATGCGAAGTGCTGTCAATATTTCGCGCTTCCGATCGATAAGCCGACGACCTTCGCCGAATTTGACGACGTTCGCTGGTATCTCTATCACGAGAGCGTCTCGATCTTCGTCGAAGACGGGGACTGGTACCTCCTCGTTCACTCCCCGTGCCGCGCGCTCGACGCGAACTTCCGCTGCAAAGACTACGCGATACGCCCGGCGATCTGCCGCGACTATTCGAACCAAACGTGCGAATACGACCGCGCCGCGTTCTTCGACCAGTATTTCGAGACGCCCGAGCAGATCGAAGAGTACGCCGTCGCGCTCCTCGGTCCGCGCAAAGACGCGCGATAACGTCGCGGCAACACGCGTATGCATCTTGATATACGGACGAATTTTCTCACTTTTCAAAAAATCTTGAAATAATGACGCAACAAACGCCTCTTTTTTGGCGAATTCTATGGGGTATTCGATTGTAAAAATGAGGTGTTTTTTTCTACATAAGAATAATGAATATTTCGAAATCGAACGCATGACGCGGGCGTTGGCTAGTATTACGGAGACACTCCCTTTGGGGGACAAAAAATTTTTCGAAAATTTTTTGAGAACGTTGGAATAATTTACGCCGCAATTGCCTATAAATGAGGATAAAACATCTCCAGTTAAGGACGATTGATTGAGGAGAACGAAGTTGCCGAACTTCCGACGGAAGATTGGGAAGAAGGCGCTTTATTAGCGCCGAGCGTCTATCCTGGCGAAAAAACGCGTAGGAGAAGGGAAGAACGTTCTTGAAGTAGGCAAGGAGACTGATATTAGATCGCGTTTAACAACTACCTACGTTTGCATGACGACGGAGACGGGAAGGCGCGAGACGTCTTACCTTAGAAGGCGCGCGTTACGGCGCCAGAGTCGAGTGGTTATGATATTTAGGGAATTAAGCGTTGTCATTTAATCTATGTTCCGACGAATCTCGAGGGGGATAATCGCTTTGAATACTATGTCGAGTATACGGAGAACGTCCATGGAAAGAATTGACGCGAAAGGAGTTTGACGTCTTGTTTTGTCGATTCTTTGAAACGCTCCTTAACAGGTTGAAAACATGCATGGCGTGAAGAAGATCAACTTCGCGCCGAAGATGCGGACAAAGGTTCGCAATTCGTAAACGACCTTTGAGCGAAGAGCGTCGATCCTGATGAAAAATGAGGCTAGAAAAGGTTAAACGCGCGCTTGAAGTCGTGAAAATTTCAGTTTTTTACCATCGAATTTGCCGATATAATAAACAAAGGTTCTTATGAAGAATTATATACGTCAGAAATACCTTTTCTTAACTTCGGATTTTGGCCAAGAACAAATCGTCGCGGTGAAAACGTCTTTAGAAATGATTCAGCAATGGGGAGTCGAACGTAATCTCTTTGATTGCGGAGCTCCGCTGATTCGGCGAATCATGGTCTCCGAAATGGACGACTTGATAGATACGGAGGAGGAATGGGAACGATTTGTCGTCGAAGCGCAAAAGGTGGATTTGCTCTACATTGAAACGCCGGAAGCGCCGCAGAATCAGATCGTTCGCGCGTATAGGCTTACAACGCTCAAGTCGTATTCTCGGAGACTGCGAGACGCGGGCGTTCGTTTTCAATTTGTTTGCGCGGCTTGACGAATCTGATTCTTACAAACGGATCGTCGGGTTGCGTAGAGGTTCGGAGGGTTTTAGCAGGGTGCGTCTGACGTCTAGAAAGCGTCGGTTCGATTCTGTTTATTCCCTTCCTGTTAAATTTTAAAATCTTTTTTCACGTTCTCTGATTTTGAAGCAGACTCCCAAGCCCTGGTTTGGGGGATTGGGGGAGGTATTCATTTTTCGTGAGGACGCGAATACTCTGTGAAAGGAGTATATGAAAAGACAAAATTTAATTGAGTTAGCGCAGAGGCTTGAGAAGAGCCTACGCGAACAAGGGGTGAGCTTTCTAGACACAGGACTTCCAAAGTTCCCAGAGGAGATTGTTTTTCGCGGGGAACCGGGAGATCTGTTGACGTTTAGTCGTAGGTATGAAGCTCGAGATAAAAAACGGACGATTCTTTGTCATTTCGAAAATGACGAGAAAGTCTATAAAAGGCTTTTTTCTCTCGATAAGGAGATTGAGATTTATAAAGAGTATCAAGGGATGGCGGGGTTTGATTTGAGCCCGCGCATCGATTGGGATCTGAATCTTCAATGGTTCAATATCCTTTTGAATAGGCTTGCCGACGTCTACGTGGGATTAAAAGGGGTGAAGATCTTGCCCAATTTTCGGACGGGGTCTTTGGAGACGTTTGAAGCGTTTGACGTCTACCCGGACAACGTTCCCTATGCGGTGGGAGCTCTCGGGTGTTTACGCGGCGCTCAAAATGTAAACGACGTTTTTTTACGTTTTAAAACGTTACGCGCCCTTCCTTCGGCGCTCTACTATTATGGAAAAATCACGAAGAGTAGCGAGAGAATTCTTCAAGATTTTGGGATTCCCTACCGCGTTTTTAAAGATTACCGAAGACGATTTTTTGAAGGGAAAGACAATGTCTGACGCAAAAAGAGACTATTCAGAGAGCGTTAAACGGCGTAAAGAAGACGCCTTGCTTGACGGGGACTTAACTAAGACAATTCAAGAGGCATACAATCGAAGGAAGCGGTTTGGCGACAACTGGGAGTCTGTCAATATCAACGAAGTTGTCGCGGAGATCGCTCCTAATGGTAAGAGAGAGGTTCGGAACGGTAAGGTCTTCTTCACAAACAAAGAGGAGACTATGCGAGTCGTTGCGGACGTTAGCGGTTATCTCAGGGTAGAGCGACTGCCAGAAACAACAAATGGATCTTATTTGGACCGTCATGGGAAGGACGTTCACAATTATACGGACGAACGCGGCAAACAACATGGTCGGACTAAAAGCGACTTTAATCGTGTCACGCATTATCGCATCAAAAAACGAGAGGAGATGGAATAATGAATTTTAAACGACGTCATTTTATCTTTGCGCCTAAGAATCTCGAGGGGTATAATCACTTCGAATACTTTATCGAGGACAAGGAGAACATCCACGAGGAAGAATTGACGGAGGAAGAATATAACGCTTTGTATAGTGGATATTCTAGCTTCTTTAGACGGCTCTACGAGAAGTGGGACGTCATTGTTGCGTTATGGGAAGACGAACAGCTTCCCGCAGAACATGTGGCGGAGGCGTTGGAGCTTGCGAACGCGATGATTGCGAAGAGCTCCAACCCTGCGGAAATCTCCGGGCTCGAGAAGGTGAAGCGCGCGCTTGAAGTCGCCGTGAAGTCGGGGTATTATATCGAGTTCGACAACTAGCGCCCGCCGCGTCGGAGGAAGGGAGGCGCGGTTTTGCGGCGTCTTCCTTTTTCTTTGCGTTTGAGAAAAATTGACGACTAACGTATTGACAAACATCGATATAAAGAGTTTAATATGACATATTGAAAAGTATGAATGTGAGGAGGGTCGAATGGCGACGGCGTATACAGAAGCGGCGAAGGTCTTCAAAGCCTTTTGCGATGAAAACAGACTGCAAATTCTGGCGCTGCTGCGAACTGGAGAGAAGTGCGCGTGCAAGCTCCTCGACGATCTGCATATCACGCAATCGACGCTTTCTCATCATATGAAGTTGCTCTGCGACGCGGGCGTCGTGCAGGGGCGCAAGGAAGGGAAATGGGTTCATTATTCCATAGACCCCGTCGGAGCCGAACGCGCCGTCGAACTCCTCCGTCAGCAGGTTTCACTTGACGCGTCCGGTATACAGACGGACGGAACTTGCGGCAATAAATAGAGTTTAGCCGTCAGCACAGACGGCTTTTTTTAGAGACGTCACTTTGACGTTTTTGAATATGTCTATATGAAAGGAGCGCATTTTATGGAGCCATTTTCTTCTATATGGTCCTTCATCCAGAATCAGATTCTTGGGATGAAATGGCTTAACGAGCTCGTTGGAAGCGCTCTCAACGCTCTCGGGGTCGACGTCGCGTCGCGCTGGGGCGGCAGTCTTCAGTTCTTTCTCTACGACGTCGTCAAGATTATGGTTTTGCTGACGAGCCTGATCTTTCTGATTTCGTACGTCCAGAGCTACTTTCCGCCGGAGCGCACAAAACGAATTCTGGTCAGATTCCATGGTTTAGGCGCCAACTGTATCGCCGCTCTGCTCGGTACCGTGACCCCCTTCTGTTCCTGCTCGTCGATTCCCCTCTTTATCGGCTTTACCCGCGCCGGTCTGCCTCTGGGAGTGACTTTCTCTTTCCTGATATCCTCCCCTATGGTGGACTTAGGAAGTCTGGTGTTGCTCACGAGCTTCTTCGGGTTGAAAGTCGCCGTCCTCTACGTGGCGCTCGGCTTGGTTATCGCCGTCGTCGGCGGAACCGCGATTGAAAAGCTGCGTCTGGAGAATCAGGTCGAAGAGTATATTCGCAAGGGTAAGGCTCTTGAAGTTCCGCTTGAGGAACTGACTTTCAAAGCGCGCGTTGCGTTTGCGTGGGAACAGGTCGCGTCAATCGCCAAGAAGGTCGCGCCTTACGTACTCGCGGGCGTGGGGATCGGCGCTTTCATTCATAACTGGATTCCCGAGGAATTTATCGTCAAGACGCTAGGCGCGGGGAATCCGTTGGGCGTGGTCGTCGCCACCCTTGCGGGGGTTCCGATGTACGCGGATATTTTCGGGGCGATCCCGATCGCGGAAGCGCTCCTTGCCAAGGGGGCGCGGCTTGGCGTCGTTCTGGCTTTCATGATGGGCGCGACGACGTTGTCACTCCCTTCGATCGTCATGCTACGTAAGGCGGTTAAGCCGAAGTTGCTGGGCGTCTTCGTCACGATATGCGTCCTCGGCGTCGTCGTTATCGGATATTTCTTCAACGGTATTGAGCGTCTGCTCGTATGAAGGTTCGAAGAGGGACGGCTAAATTTTGGCGTTTGGTCGTCATCTCTTCCGACTTGCGTTTTAAACTAACGTTTCATTTTTTGGAGGCGTCTTTATGGCTCTGTTTAATTTTGGTAAGAAAAAAGAAGCTCCCAAGGAGTCGGCTTGTTCTTGTAGCGGCGGTTGCGCTCCCCGAGAATCAACGGACGTCGGCAAGATCGGGGGCGACGACGCGACAAAGGGCGTCTCGAGCGTGAAGGTGCTCGGCGCGGGGTGCAAAAACTGCCATGCCATGTTGGAAGCGACGAAGGAGGCCGTCAAGAATATG
>CAKVCP010000100.1 GCA_934725735.1 uncultured Thermoguttaceae bacterium | reverse complement strand
GTCTGACGCCCTCGAAGGGAGCCTAACGGAGAGTCTAGCGGACGAAGAGAATCTAACGGACGAAGACGCCTTGACTCTGGATTGGACGAATCCTGGGGAAATGACGAATACCGAGCCGGTCGTCGTTTACTACAACGATAAGCCTTTCAGATTCAGGAGCTGGGCGCGGGTCTACGCCTTTATGATTAAGGAGCTTTCTTCGCATCGTAACGGGAGTTATAATTCACTCATGGATAATAACGCGGAGTCCAGTTCGCATAATTCCTGTAAAATTCAAAGTCTTCGTTTTGACGAGGATCGGTGGCTGAGCTTCGACTGTCCTCCGAATCTCGTCGTCCAAAAGATGAAGACAGTCTTGGAAGTTCAGCGTCTTCTTCGTAATTCTCCGTTCGCGATACGCTATCGCCGGTTGCCGACGACGGTTGACGACAAGAGATAGGGCGACGTTGAACAAAAAAAGGAATCTTCATGACGGAGATTCCTTTTTTCATTTGGCGTCGCGCGTACGCGTCATGCGTTCGGGGCGCTTTCAATCGCTTTGAAGAGATCGTCGAGGCTGACGACCGTGTCGAAATGTACTTTGCCGTCGCCGATCGCTTTGAAATGTTCTTTCGCGCAGTGGATCTTCGCACTTTCGACGCCGCGGAGCTGGAGCGTGTCGTTATGTCCCTTCGTTTCCGCGACGAAGAAGACGTGCTTCTCGCCGTCGCGGGTAAAGGTGATCGCCCAGTCGGGGCTGTAGCGTCCCACGGGGGTGGCGATGTAGAAGCTCTTGGGGAGTTTTGCGTAGACGGCGACCTCTGCGGAGTCTTCGAGACTGCGAGAGAACTCCTTCTCGATCTGCGAGTCGCAGAGGACGTAGTCGTAGACGTGGCGCTTCGCTTCGATCGCGTTTCCTTCTTTGCCGGGGTAGCCGCGCAGCGCCGAGTCGGTGAAGACGTTCAGCGCGTAACGCTCGTTCGTCGGCCTGTACTTGATATGCTTGACGATAACCGTCGCCTTCTGGTCGTTGATGAGTTTCACCGCCTGAAGGATGAACTCCTCGGGGTTGATCTTGAAGAGTTCAAACTTCGTCGGGCTCATCCGTCTGAGAATATCCGCGGCGGTTTGCCGGGTGAGGCCCGTTCCCTCGACGATCTTGCCGATGAGGTCGTACGTCGCCGTCGACCGTATTCGCAACTCTTTCGCGCTGTTGATCGCCGACTTGCGCTCCTGCTCCTTGAGGGTGAACGCGCTCCAATCGAGAAGGGACTCTTTCGAATCGAACGCGTCGAGCTCCCCACGCTCGATCTTGAAGGTCGTCGACGCGACGCGCAGAGATCGATTGAGTTCCGCGACCGCCCCCTTCACGAACTCCTCCGTGTCGAAGTCGACTAAATACGTCGTCTTGCGATTGATCCGCTCCCAGAGCTCCTTGAACTCCGGTTGATTGATCTTGCTCGTCGTCTTCAACTCCACGCACGGCCTCCGCGCGTTTTCGATCTCAATATTCTGACTGACCGATTCGAGGATCCGCAAGAACGCCTTCGAGTAACTCCTCGCGCACTCCGGAATCGCGACGTCGCCGCACGTTCGCGCCTGATGGTACGCGTCCGTGAGATTCCCCTGCGCGTCGATATAGTCGTTCTTGACCAACGCGAAGTAGATTTGCGACGCTTCCTCTTTCGTGATGGCGCGCGGAACGTTTTCGTCGTCGAGAACCTCTTGTCCCGCGAAGAGCGCCGCCGTGACGGCGCGGGGACGACTTCGGAGCGACTCGGAGATCTCCGCCTGCAATCCCTTCGTGAAGGCGTCGTAACTCTCGCTCGCTACGATTGTTAGGAGGTTGACGCGCTGAATCTCGTCCTCTTCCAGAACCGACGAGTCCATGCGTCGCCCCGATTGATCGACGCAGAGGCGCAAGCCGCGCCCGACCTCCTGGCGGCGCCGCACGTCGCTTCCGCTCTCCTTCAACGCGCAGATTTGGAAGACGTTCGGATTGTCCCAACCTTCCCGCAACGCCGAATGAGAGAAGATGAAGCGCACCGGCGATTTTAACGGATCGCGTTCCAGAAGGAGCTCCTTGTTCTTCATAATCAGGTCGTACGCGTCGACTTCGTCCTTCCCGACCTTGTCCGTTATCTTCCCGTACTTGTCCTGCGCGAAGTACCCCGCGCGCGTCTCCTCCTTCGCTATCTTGCTCAGATAGTCGCGATAATACCCCGCGTCCCCGAACTCATGCTGAAAATTCTCAACCGCGCGTTCGTACTCCTCGTCGAAAATCTCCGCGTAAACGCCATTCTCCGGGCCGTTCTCTCCATAGATTCGATATTTGCGCACCTCGTCGATGAAGAAGAGGGAGAGAACCTTGATTCCTCGCGAATAGAGTTCGCGTTCGCGTTCGAGATGCCGCTTGATCGTCTCGCGGATCTGCAACCGCCGCAAATCCATCTCCTCCACCTTTCCGACGGCGAAGCCCGCGCGGAGCGTGATTCCGTTCGCAAAACGGATCGAATTGCTCCTTCCGTCGATCGCTACGACCTCATACTGGTCGCGGTATTCTTCGAGCTCCCCCGACTTTTCGAAAAGATTCGTCCCCTCGTCGACGACGAAGGTTTTCTTGAGGACGCGATTCTTCCCTTTGACCTCGAACTCGAGGGTCGCGGTCGGGTTTTTATGCGGCGCGACGTTGATCTTCTCGAGGTAGACGTACCCGGAGCGGGAGTCGGTTCCCGTTTGGGAGATTCCGACGACGGCGATCTTCTTGACAAGCTTTTTTCGGTACGCGTCGAGCGCGTCGAGGCGGTAGACCATATTATAGACGCTGTCGGGACGGTGCGTCGCGGAGTAGCGGAGGGTGAGGAAGGGCGCGAACGCCGCGAGACGCTCTTTCGTCGCGTTTCCCTCCACCGACTGCGGCTCGTCGATAATCAGAATCGGGTTCGTTTTCGCGATCACGTCGATCGGCCTGCGCGACTGGAACTCGTCGAGCTCCATATTGATGCGCCGCGCCTTCTCGCCACGCGCGTTGAACGCCTGCGCGTTGATTATCATCGCCTTGATACCCGAACTCGTCGCGAATCCGCTGATCTGACTCAATTGCTCCGAATTGTAGATGAAATAGTCGATTCGCTCCCCGTACTCCTCGGCGAAATGATCCTGCGTGATCTCGAAGGTCTTGTAGACGCCTTCGCGAACCGCGATGCTCGGCACGACGATGATGAACTTGCTCCACCCGTAGGCTTTGCGCAGTTCGTAGATCGTTTTGATATAAGAGTACGTTTTGCCGACGCCCGTTTCCATCTCGATCGTGAGATTGTATCCGCCGTTCATGCGTCCGCTCCTCTCGAGCTTAGGGGAGAGGGGGATTCCGTTTTCGCGCTGGACGTCGTTGAGTTGACGGAGAACGCGCCGGTCGGTGAGTTCGGGGACGGGCCTGAAGTTTCCGTAGCCGACGATATCGGTTTGGAGTAGAGAAGAGGCGTCGAGTCTGCCGGGGTCGACGTTATAGAGGGCGTCGCTTTTGGGTTGTCCTTGGAAGACGCGCACGACCGCCGCGGCGGCGTCGGCCTGAAACTGCTGGCGTTTAAATTGGATTTTCATCGCTTGGTCTTCCGTTAGATGACGCGCACGCGGCGGTAGATTTCGTCGGCGCTCTCGGGCATGTAGAATTTGAAGATCTCGAAGAGGTTGATCTTCTCGGGGGCGCTCTTGAAGGAGGAGTCGCGGAAGACGACGCGCTCGGGGCGCGTCTTGGCGATCATGCGCACGAGCTCTTCGGAGACGTTTTCGTCAAAACACGCGACGAGCTTCCCGTCGTCGTAGTTGTGAATCGTGTACGAACCGACCTTCTCCGACGTATACGGGCGCGACAACTCCAGGCCCCAGTCGAGAACGCACCCGAAGAGCAAATCGAGGTCGGAACGGTCTTCTTTAATATTCTCAACGCTGTCGAGAAGGTTCTGCTGAGAGAGGTCGTCCGGATGATAGTAGACGTTCTTCATATTGCTGTCGTCGACCTTCAGGACGCGGAAGCCGACGTCTAAGTCGCGCGTCGTCAACGGATTCTCCGATTTGATCTTCTCCCCCGCGCGGCGGATGCGCTCCTTGCCTATCTCGCAGATCGTTTTGTAGCCCGCTTTGTACGCTTCTGTCTTCTCCGCGCAGAGCTCGGGAATTTGAACCATGATGAACTTTCCGCGTTCCGATTCTTCCATATTAAATTGCATAACAGCGTGAGCCGTACTTGAAGAGCCTGAGAAAAAGTCTAATACAACGTCTCCTGTTTCAATGTCAGCCATCTTCAAAAAACGATTAATCAACGCAGGCGATTTTGGATAGTCAAATACTGCACTACCAAAAAGAGTCTTTAGAAAATTTCCACCATCATTCTTGTCTTCAATCCATGTTGTGTATTTTTTAGTAGCTTCTTCACCTTCCAATGGGGCAAAGATCTTCTCATAAGCAACCCATGAACCGTCAGCTTGTTGTACAAATTCAACTCGACCCTCTGCAATGTTTTTAGCCATCGTGCTAGGCCCATGTCTCCAGCGCCCACAGTCTGGACTTTCTGATGCGTTTTTCTTTTTATTGTGGATTAAAGGGTAAAGGTCTGACCCATCAGGAGCCTTGATAGGGTAGTAAAGATTTGGACGATCTTCCCGGCGACTATTGGAGCCCCATTTTCTTAGTAAACAAGTTTTGTAGTATCGATTCTTAACGAGATCAAATTTAGGATATTGATCGTTTTCTTTTATTTCTTCTCCAGCGTGAAAACTCCCAATATTTTTGGCGTAAATGAAGATGTATTCATGAACCGCCGCATAAAATTTACTGTCTTGCCGACCTCCTCTTGCTCGCCAATTGATAATAGCCACGAAATTAGACTCGCCAAAAATTTCATTGGCTATCTTTTGAAGATTAGCACACTCATTATCGTCAATAGAAATAAAGATAACGCCGTCGTCGCGTAGTAGGTTTCTTGCGAGTAGTAGTCGCGAGTAGATCATGGAGCACCAATCGGAGTGGAATCTGGAATTGGTCTCGGTGTTTTTGAAGAGTCGGTTGTCGTCTTCGTCGAGGCGTCCTAGGAGGGCGTCCTCTTCCTCTTGGGAATGTGAGAAGTCGTCGCGGTAGATGAAGTCGTTCCCGGTGTTGTACGGTGGGTCGATGTAGATCATCTTGACCTTGGCGAGATAGTTGGCTTGCAGGAGTTTGAGGACGTCGAGATTGTCCCCTTCGATATAGAGATTTTCAGTGGTTTCCCAGTTTTTACTCTCTTCGGGGCATGGTCGTAGAGTTTTGCGAATGGGGGCGTTCGCTTCGCGGAGAGCGGCCTTCTTGCCGACCCATGTGAATTCGTAGGCTTCGCGCGAATCGTCGACGGCGGCGCGGTCGAGAAGTCGTCGGAGCGCGTCGAAATTTACGCTCTTGCGGAGCTTTCCGTCGGGGCCTGCGGTTTCCGTTACGCACGTCGGGAAGAGCGCTCCCAGACGGTCGACGTTCTGCGCGACGACGTCGGGACTCTCAAAGCGCATCTTCTCAATTTCGGCGCTCTTTGCGTTGGTTGGTTGGTTGGTTGGTTGGTTGGTTGGTTGGTTGGTTGGTTGGTTGGTTGGTTGGTTGGTTGGTTGGTTGGTTCCGCGTCCATTGTTTCGCCTCTTGCTTGCATCTCAAAACGAAGAGGCGCTCTTTTGCGGATCGATCCAGCGTCCGCGCCGCGACGCCATGCCGCTTCTCTTCAACGAACGCGCTCTCTCTGCGGTTTTTTTCGACTAGACTTCTCCCCCGGTTTTAAAATATTTCGAAGAGGTCGTTTTTTTCCGGCTATTTGTTCTGCGCGTTTTCGGGGATGACGCTTTTCGTCGACTCTCCGACGACGAATTGGCCCGCTCCTTCTTTCCGTCAGCGATCGTTTTCGAGCGCGTCGAGCTTTCTCCGGAGCGTTTCGAGTTCCGCGCGGAGGGCGCACTGTCTGTTGAACTGGCGTTCTCGATTCTTCTGGTTTTCGAGACGCTTGAGCTGGCGGCGGATCGCGTCGATTTCATTGAGGCGCGCGACCGTCTCCAAAAGGGTCTGACCCTCTGGTAGGCGGACTTCCGGGGCGACGAAGCGGAAGAAGCCGCGCACGATTTCGTCGACTTTGCGCCCCTCTAGGGGGATCCGGAACTCTTCTTTCGGCGTCCAGAACCCTTGATGAAAGTAACGCAGAACGCGGCTCGGCTCTTCGTACGTCTTCGCGAGCTCTTTCACCCCGAGCCACGGTTGGAGATACTCCCCATGCGCGAGGACGAGGAGAAGGTCGTAAGGCGTCGCGGCGTCGACGAGCTCGAGGAATTTCTCGTTCGGTTTCGCGACGCGCAGGTCAATTTGGAAGATCTGAATCTCCCTTTCGACGCGGTCGTCAAACTGCGCGTAGCGATTCGCGCCGATATTGTGCGTCCAGCGAATCGCTTCGATCTCCGTGAGGAACGCGTCGCGAAATTTCGGAGGGATCTTCTTCTCGTCGGCGAGGAATCGTCGCGTGATCTCTTTATCGACCTCGAGACTTGTCGGCAACCCAAACATCGCGCGTCACGCTTCCTTTCGCTCTTTCGCGTCTTTCACGACGAGGAAGCAGACGAGTTCGAAGTCGTCGCGCCCCGCGCTCTTCGTCGCGGACGCCGTGCCGCCGGGGGAGAAGAGAAGATCGAGGTTTTCGTTCTCCCGCTCCTCGACGATCGAGTTGATCGCCTTCGTCAGGAGCGCGGAAACTTTGCTCATGTCGCGCCCGTCCTGCGTCTCCTCGTTGAAGGGCGCGTAGACCTGACGGATCGGCGTTTTTTTGTCGCGGCAGAGCAAACGCATCGCGTCGAGAAGGGATTTCGGCTCCAAATGTCCGCACTGAATCGCCCCGTTCTCCGCGATGTAGACCATGTAGAAGGGGTGGATCGGGTTGCGATTGTTCCGGTTGACCTCCTGCGATCGGTTCTTGAGGATGAAGAGCGCTCCCGGCGGGAATCCCGGCGCGGCGGGAACGACGGCGTGAAGTCCCGGCGGCGCGTTCTTCGCTTCTTCATGATCTTTGACGTACCGGACGAGATCGAGCCGAAAATCGTTGATTCCTAAATCGACGATCGACACGCCCGCGCTCATCTCTTCGAGGTCGCAGACGCGGTTCTTCAACTCTTCGAGCTGCTTCTTGCGGAACTCCGTTTCGTAGCGCTCCTCTTCCGTGTCGAGAGGATTGTCGGAGCCCGTCGCGCTCAGGTCGACGATCTTCATACGCGCTTCGACCCGCGGTTTGAGCTGGATATATTCGTCGAGGGGCATGTCGGGCCAGAAGTTCACGAGCTGAATCGCCGCGTTGGGGCTCCCGATACGGTCGATACGTCCGAAACGCTGGATAATTCGCACCGGGTTCCAGTGAATGTCGTAGTTCACAAGGAAGTCGCAGTCCTGCAAGTTCTGACCTTCCGAGATGCAGTCCGTGGCGATGAGAACGTCGATCGTATCGGTCGCGTCGGGGAGAAGGAGCGCGCGGTCTTTCGAGATCGGAGAGAAGCACGTGAGGATCGTCGCCATATCCTTCTTTCTTCTCGGAAGGGTCGCCGTCGTCTGGTTCTTGTCCCCTCCCGTGACAAGCGCGGTTTTGAGCCCGTATTTCTCCAAGACGTGCCGACTCACGCGTTCGTAAATATACTCCGCCGTGTCCTTAAAGGCTGTGAAGATCAGCGCCTTGCGATTCGTTTCGTTAATCGGACGTTCGATCTTTTCGTCGAGGAGTTTGAGGAGTTCGTTGAGTTTCGCGTCTTGTTCCGGGGGGATTTCCCCGACGAGATCGATGAGGAAATTGAGGGTTTTGAGATCGTCCTGGAGGGACTGGCGCCATTTGAGTCGGTCGATATGTTCGAGATTGATCTTGCAGTCTTTCGCGGCGCCGTCTTCGTTTTCACATTCGTCGACGAATTCTTCCTCTTCGTCGTCGAGCTCCCCGGAGGATTGGGGGATCGTTTGGGAGATATAGACGGGGGCGGCGTCCCCTTCGCGTTGGCGTCGATCGTATTCGTCGAGGAGGGCGAGCCGATTTTCGATGAGCTTCCAGAGTTTGTCGAGGGTCTTTTGGAAGGACGCGAGAGAACTTTCGAGGCGTTTTAAGAGGTTTATCCCCATGAGTCGACGAATCCCGAGTTCGCGGCCTTGGTGGGAGGCGCCGCCGAATTTATCGGAGCGGAAGATCTGAGGGTATTCTTTGCGTTGGGACGGCTGGATGAAGCTCGCGGGGCTGTAGACTTCGAGTTTGAGGGAGATAATCTTCTCGAAAATCGCCTGGTAGGTGAGTTCGTTCCTGATTTTTCCG
>CAKVCP010000099.1 GCA_934725735.1 uncultured Thermoguttaceae bacterium | reverse complement strand
CGCTCGGCGTCGAAGCGATCATCATCGGTCTTCCGCTCTTCCTCCACGCTCCTGCGGCGATCAAGGCGATGAACAAGGGACTTCACGTCCTCACCGAAAAATTGATGGCGCACTCCGTCGCCGACTGCAAAGAGATGATTCTCGCCGCTCAGAAGAATCATAAGCACCTCGCGATCGGACATCAGCGTCACTATAATATCCTTTACGATCACGCAACCGCCCTCATCAACTCCACCGCGATCGGCGATATTCACTACATTCGCGCGCAGTGGCACCGCGGCAACCTTCCCGGTTCCGACAGCTGGCAGATGCCCCTTCCCGAAGGCTCGAAAGCGGTCGACGTCAAGAAGGGCGCCTTGATGGCCGAATACAAGGACTGGAACGACGAAGCGGATTCCATGAAGGCGAAGATCGTCAAAGCGGAAGCTCGCATCGACGAAATCAATGCGCTTCCCGACGACCAGAAGTCCCTTGACGTCATCGACGAAGCGAAGCGCCTCTCTCGCGAAAAGGTGAAGATTCAGCGCGATCTCGAAGCCCTTCAGAAGAAGATCGATCAGAAGAGAGCGCAGCTTTCCGACTTCGTCCTCATCAAGGGCGGCGAGCTCAACAACGTCAAGTACGGTAAGGCCGAAGATTACGGCTATACGGCGACCGTCCGCAAAGAAGGAGACGAGACGTACGACCGTCCCGCGATCGAAGAGTTGATCCGCTGGCGTCTGTGGGATCGCACCGGCGGCGGCCTCATGGCGGAACTCGGAAGCCATCAGCTCGACGCGGCGTCGATCTTCGTCGCGGCGATGCACGGCGGAGTTAAACAGCATCCTTTGACCGTCTCCGCGTCCGGCTCGCGCTCCCTCTTCAGCTCCCTTGACCGCGACGTCGACGATCACGTCGCCGCCGTCTACGAATATCCCGCCGCCAACTACGATCCGAACGACGAATTGGGCAAACAGCGCAAAATCACCGTCGCGTACTCCACGATCAACGGCAACGGCTTCGGCGGTTACGGCGAAGTTGTCTTCGGCACCAAAGGCACCCTCCAGATCGATCTTGAAAAAGACGCGTATCTCTATCGCACCTCCGCCGTCAACGACAAGACGCGCGTCGCCGGTACGAAGGGGAACCTCGACGTCGTCATCTCCGAAGACGGCGATCCTCTCTCTTCCGCGATCGGTTATCAGGCCGTCTACGGAAGCGACGTCTCGCGCGGTTATTGCGAAGAATTGGAACACTGGGCGTACTGCATCCGCAAGAATCCTAACGCCGATCCCGAAATGGTCGACGAGGAAATCATGCCCCTCCTGATCTCCGCTTACGGCGAAAAAGCGTTCGGCGACGGCGTCAACGTCAAACCGAAGCTCCTCACCCGCTGCCGCGGCGAAGTCGCCATCTGGGACGCCGTCATCGCGCTCGTCACCAACATCTCCGCCAAACTCAACAAGACGATCGAGTTCAAAGAATCTTGGTTCGACGCCCAATCCCCCGAAACCCCCGAATACGATTACGCGGAAGCGATCATTCGCAACGATCTCGAATCCCCCGCGAGCGAAGAAGAAATCGCAAGCATGGTCAAAGCGGCTCAGGAAAAGGCGACCCCTTCTATCGACTGAGCCCCTCCGACCTTCGTTTTAAGTTCCACGCGACGCGCTAGGAACTCGACCAAATAAAGAAGAGCCAGTTTTGCGACTGGCTCTTCTTTTTTTTATCGTCTATTTTCAAAGGAAAACGACTCGATCGTCCCCCGTGATTTCTCGCGTTTTTTCGAGAACATACTTTGTCGTTTCCGGAGATCGAGGGGCCTTCGCGCGAGTATAATACTCTTTCGCGACGACTTGAACCATCTCCTCTTCCTTCTCGTTCCCCACGGGGACCATGACGTAATCGCCGACTTTGATCGTATCGTCGTCCGTGAGGTAGTAGTACGTTTTGTAATTATTCTCAAAGACGACGGAGAGATAGATGAACTCGTCGGGTTGACGCGGACGCCTCCCGTAAATCGATTTGAGGAACATCTCTCCCTTTTCGCACTTCGTTTTGAAGTTTTCGACCTGCGAAATGAAGCGAGCCCATTCGTCCGGGAGTTCCGTTTGATTGTAGACTCCCGAATAGTTCCAGCGTTTTCCCTTCCGCGTCGTCGCGGTGAAATCATATCTCCTCGTCGTTTCGCTGAAGTTGCGAGCGAAGTCGGGGTCGTCGCAAATGGAGGGAACGACTCCAAACGGATTTTCTCCCTTCAGGTTTTTAACGAGACTCTCCATCGCTTCCGGGTTGTGATATTCCTTGACGACCTTCGTGTCGTCGCCGTATTGGATCGTATGTCTGAGGGTGTTGGATGGGACGTCGATGGAAATCGATTCGTGCAAGCGCGACTGCAACGAATCCTCTTCGATGAAATCGTACGACGTTTCGATGCGCACGAGCGAGTCGGGACGCTCGTTTGAATCGAAAACGTACAGGTTGGAGATTCCCAACGTCCTGCGGAAAAGGTCGGAGAGGTCGAGGATCTGCGCGTTTCCGTCGCGGCATATAGGGCCGGAGAAGCGTCGACGACGCCCCTTGTCGTCTTGAAAGACGATCGTCCAGCCGTCGGCGTTCGTCGCAAGACGTTCGCGTTCTTCGTTAAAGAAGTATTCTTCGACCGCCTTGAAGAGCCCGACGACTTCTCCAACGGGGAGCTTCCCTTTCTGTCCGCGCGACCCTTCGAGCCATTCGTCTTCTTCTTTCGTGAGGACGAGCTCCGAGAAAGAAAAATTTCGATCCGCTTTGACGACGAGTCTCTGTTCGATTTCCTCCCTTTTTTGCGTGGAGGAGTTGCGGCGCGTGAGATTGACGACGAGGTTGATTTCCTCCGCGTCCCCTGAGAAGTCCGGATCGCTTTCGTCGCAAATCGACGCGAGGCGATTGAAGATTGAGATCAAGGACGCGCGTTTGGTTTCGCTCAGCGTTCTTTGCCCTTCGTCGTTCTGCGTCGCAATCGATCGGGCGTAGTTTATCAGCAGCGCCCCCGCGCTTGAAACGTCGTCGATCTCGTCAAGCGCGTTGTTCAATCGAGCGAGATTCCACGCGCTCGAGGCGCTTCTTCTCGACGAATCGTCGACCCTGCTCGCGTAGATATGGAAATTTTCACATTCCTGGCAGATCTTCTTCGCGACGTCGCTAGCGTTTTGGAAAAGGATCGAACTTTTGTCTTGAGGATTTCTCAAGATCGCCAGCCATTTGGCGGCAAAAGCGTATACTTCGCTCTTCATTTTTTACCCCTTGTATCGATTCGTCTTTTCAATACAATTTTTCTCTATTATAAACGATATCCTAGAGAAATTTCAACTATCCCCTTTTAGGGGATATGAGAGGATGAAAAGACGCAGATTCTTGAAATGCGCAATCCCTAGATATGCAATACCTTGGATTCACAAAAAAGAAAAGGAGTCCCATATGTCGTCCCATAAAAAGATTTATCCGCGCACGGGAGACAAGGAAACGATTTACCTTAAAGACGTCGTTTCTAATCCCAATATACAGGTTGGAGAATTCACTATCTACAACGATTTCGTCAACGATCCTCGCGACTTTGAAAAGAAGAACGTTCTCTATCATTACCCTGTGAATCGCGATAAACTCGTGATTGGCAAATTCTGCTCGATTGCCTGCGGGGCCAAATTCCTCTTCAATAGCGCGAATCATACGCTGTCCTCCTTGTCGACGTATCCCTTTCCGATCTTCTATGAAGAATGGGGGTTAGACGTGAAAGACGTGGGAAGCGCATGGGACGTCAAGGGTGACATTACGATCGGGAACGACGTTTGGATCGGGTATGAAGCGGCGATCTTGGCGGGCGTTACGATCGGGGACGGGGCGATAATCGGCGCGAGAGCTCTTGTCACGAAGGACGTTCCGCCTTATACGATCGTTGGCGGAACGCCGGCAAAGGAGATACGCAAACGCTTTGACGAAAAGGTCGCGTCGACATTGCAACGCTTAAAATGGTGGGATTGGCCTGCGGAAAGAATAGCGGCGAACCTTCCGGCGATTCAAATGGGCGATCTTATGAATTTAAAGTAAAACTTATAAAGACTATCCTTGAAATAGCTTTTTCATCAATTTATAATTGGATTACTGTTTAATGGAGCCTCATTCCACTAAGACTAGGAGCAAACGATGAAAAAGTTATGCGCGGTTCTTTTCGCGCTTGCGACGCTTTTGGCGTTGAGAGCTTACGAAATTCAAGGGAGCGATTATCCCTCCCCGGGTCAGACGGCGACGCCGGTCGTAGCGCCGAGCGAGTTGGCGATGGACGCCGATTCTCTTAACGCGATTGACGCGCTTGTCGCCGAAGGGATCGAAAACGGGGATTTTCCCGGCGCCGTCGTCGCGATCGGGCGCGGGAATAAGCTCGCGTTCCTTCGCGCTTACGGGGATCGCCAAACGGAACCGAGCGTCGAGCGAGCGACCGTCGACACGATCTACGATCTCGCGTCCCTCACCAAAGTGACCGCCACCGCGATCGCCGTCGCGATCCTCGTCGAACGCGGCGTACTCGACTACGACGACCCCGTCGCGAAATATTTTCCCGATTTCGCTCAAAACGGCAAAGAGTCGATTACGATTCGCGATTGTTTGACGCATATTTCAGGATTGACCCCCGACAACAGCATCAAAGACTATATCGGTTTCAATCGCGAAGAGATTTTGGCGAATATTTGCAAGCTCGGTCTTCGCACTAAACCGCGCGAGGCGTTCGCGTATAGCGACGTCGGGCTCATCGTTTGCGGACTCATCGTCGAAAAGGTAACCGGAATCTCCGAGGACGAGTTTGTCCGAAAGAATATTTACTTGCCTCTCGGGATGGTCGATACCGGCTACAATCCCTCGCCGGAACAAAAAACGCGAACCGCCCCTGCGGAGAAGAGAACCCCCGAGGACTCCGAATGGATCAAAGGCGAAGTGCACGATCCGCGCGCGTATGAAATGGAAGGCGTCGCCGGGCACGCGGGTAACTTCTCCACCGCTCCTGATCTTGCTATTCTTTCGTCGATGCTGCTAGGGAAGGGAACGTATACCCCCGCGTCGGGAATCGAGCCGATCCAGATTATGAAGGAAGAGTCTTTCAACCTGATGACGGAACCTCTCGGGGTTCCGCGCGGAATTCGATCGCGCGGATGGGATAAGCGCTCTCCTTATTCTGGAAATCGCGGCGCGTTGATGTCTCCGCAGGCGATCGGTCACAGCGGCTTTACGGGGACTTCGATTTGGATCGATCCTGGCACGAATCTTTTCGTCGTCTTTTTGGGCAATCGTCTCCATCCGGACGGGAAGGGCGGATATGTTGGTCTTTGCGGTAAGATCGCGCAGATCGCTCTCGATTCAATTCGCGACGAAGTGAAACCCGAAGAGGCGAAAGCGTTGAAAGAGGGGGCGGTATATCGTTCGAAGGACGCGAAGTCAAGCGTCGCGAAAGGCGAGACGCTCGCGGGCGCGGACGTTCTTGCGCGCGATTCTTACGCGCTTTTGGAGGGTAAACGCGTCGGTCTTTTGACGAATCAGACGGGGACGCTCCGCGATGGAACGCGGCTTCCGAAGGCGCTTCTTGACGGGGGCGTTAATCTGACGACGCTCTTCAGTCCCGAACACGGTCTTTACGGAGCGCTGGATCAGTCGAATATCGACGACGCGACGGATCCCGAAACTGGGCTCAAAGTGTATAGCTTGTACGGCGAGACGCGGCGTCCGACTCCCGAGATGCTTGAGAACGTCGACGCGTTCGTCTTCGATATTCAAGACGTTGGGGTTCGTTTCTACACGTATATCAGCGCGATGTGCACGTGTATGCAGACGTGCGCGGATCTTGGAAAAGAGTTCGTAGTTCTCGACCGTCCGAATCCGATCGGCGGCGCGCGCGTCGACGGGCCTTTCCTCGATCCGGGGATGGAATCGTACGTGGCCTTCTTCCCCATGCCGATTCAGCACGGGATGACCGTCGGAGAGTTGGCGCTGGCGATTGCGTATCGTTATAATCTGAATCTGAAGCTGACCGTCGTTCCTTGCGAAGGATGGACGCGCGACATGTTCTTCGACGAGACGGGGCTGACGTGGGTCAATCCTTCACCGAATATGCGTTCGCTTGACGAAGCGCTCCTTTATCCGGGGCTGGGGATCCCCGAGTTCACGAATCTTTCGGTTGGACGCGGAACGGAGACTCCCTTCGAGGTGATCGGCGCGCCGTGGATTGACGCCGACGAACTCGCGAAGAAGATGACCGCGCTCAATCTTCCCGGCGTCAAGTTCGAAGCGACGCGATACACGCCCAGCGCGAGTCGGTTCAAAGACGAGGAGGTCTCGGGCCTGCGCTTCACGATTACGGATCGCGACGCCCTGGAGCCCGTCGAAATCGGCGTCGCGTTGATGACGACTCTCGCGCGCGATTATCCCAACGACTGGGAGCTCAAGAACGCGAACACGCTCCTCTTGAACAAAGAGACGCTCAAGGCGATTACCGAAGGGAAGTCGCTCGACGAGATTCGCGCCCTTTGGAAGGACGATCTCGCGCGATTCAACGCGCTGCGCGCGAACTTCCTCATCTACTGAGTCTTAGCGTAGGGGGACGGTTGCGTCTCCCTACTTTCTTTTGTCATTTCAATCGACGAGGAACGTTTATGTTAAAGGAACTTGGGCCTAAACCCTATCTTTTCCCAATGCCCGTCATGCTTATCGCGACCTACGATTCCGAGAGAAAAGTCAACGCGATGGTCGTCGCATGGGGGGGAATCTGCGGAGACGATCTCGTCATGCTCAATCTTGATCTCAAGAGAAAGACGCTCGAGAATATCAAACTCAACCGCGCCTTTACAATCGCGCTCGCCGATAGAGCGCACATCGCGGAAGCGGATTATTTAGGCTCCGTCTCCGGACTTGTCGACGACGATAAGTTTCAAAAGACGAACCTTAATTCCGCGCCAAGCGACCGGGTTGCCGCCCCCGTGCTGACCGACTTTCCACTAACCCTGGAATGTGAACTCGTCGAAATTCAGAACGGCCCAAACGACGTTCGGATCATCGGAAGGATACTCAACGTTCTCGCAGATGAGAAAGTCCTCGATCCAAGCGGCAAGGTGGAACCCTCAAAACTTGACGCGATCCTATTCGAACCTTACAAGAGGGGATACTATTCCCTCGGGGAACGCGTCGGAGACGCGTGGAAGGAGGGAAAAAAGCTCGGGATATAGTCGACCTCAAACGGTAGCGCGTGGATTTCAATTCATCTCGTTGTTTTCATTTTGTCGTTTGTTCTTATGTGATAACGATTAAAGTAAAGGAGACGGAAGTGCCTTTTGCCGATAAAGGAAAACTTTGCCTCGTAGTAGGGTTTGTCTTACTTCTCTTTTTGGCGGCTCCTTTATCCGCTCGCGGCGTCGACGCGTCGACTCCCGTCCCGGAGAAGATCGAAGTTTCTGAAGCCGTTGTTACTGAATTAGACGCTTATATCAATAGTTTTTTTGAGTCCGTTAGAAAGGGCGCCGTCGAAGAGTACGCCGATAAGGCGGCCTACGTCTTCGAGTTTGCGATTAAGAATATGGACAACGTCGACAATCCGGCGTCGTTAGTCGAACGCGTCGCTCCGGTCGCTAACTCATTAGAAAAATATTCTCCAGATACGGGCGTTCAATACTTGACGACGCTGAGGGACGCTCTGCCCCCTTTAGCGATCGAAGGGGGGAAGTTCGTTTCCGTCATGACGGCGGCGAAGTGCAAGGTATACGCGCTTCTTATCAATCGCGAACTTGACAAAACCAAGGGAACTCCGAACGTCAAGAAACCGGTTCATGAGCTCGCGAAACTTGCCAAAGAGAACGAATACGCGGCGTTTGCCGCGCAGGAAATTGCTCGCATACTGAAGACGAAGGACTCCGACGCGGCGGCGCTCCTATACGGCGCGACGTTGAGTTTCATCAATAAGGACGTCGACTCTTATTCAAGTTGGAAACAGTTTGTTGAAATAGAAATGGACGAGACCCTAGAGGAGAAGTTGGAGAAAGAAGCTCTTGACGAGAAGCTTGGGCTCTCCGATTTGCGCAAGAAGATCAGCGCCGCGACCGCGTCCTCGGGGAAAAACTTATCTTTTGGAAAGCGTCTGAACAGAGTTCTCGAATTGGAGCGTCTACAGAGAAGAGTTTTCCACGCGAAGTCTGTGGATAAGACGATCTCTCATAAGGAGGCGACGGAACTTCAGAAAGAGATTGCGCCTGCCTTGACGAAGGCGACTTGCCTGCTGGCAAGCGCGCCCGGCGGTAATGTTGAAACGAGTCGTTATCTCCTGGAAAACGCCATTCATACGGCGCTTGCTTTGGAGGATGGGGAC
>CAKVCP010000098.1 GCA_934725735.1 uncultured Thermoguttaceae bacterium | reverse complement strand
GCTCATCGCAACTTCGTCGCGCAAGAAGGAACGCGCGTTGATGAAAGTCTCGCTCGACGTTGGGAGCGCGGCGAGACGCGCCGCCTGAAGCGCCATGATTTGCCAACCGGAAACGGACACGTCCCCCGCCTGTTTCGGCGCGTACCGCCAACCGCCGTCCGTCGCCTGCGCATACTCGATAAAACGCGTCGTTTCGTTCGCGATCTCTCCCAGAAGGCGATATCGCTTCCGTTCACTTTCCGACATCATCGCGTACGTCTCGCAGATAGCAATCGCCGCGAGCCCGTGAGAGTACATATTCCCCCCTGAGTCGCGGAGGGAGACGCCGTTGCTCTCTTCGCTCCTTTGCGAGAGCAAGTAATTCATACCTTTGGCGACGACGCGCTTATATTTCCCCGTCGTCGGGGTGTGACCTGCGGCCAAAAAAGGTAAAAGGCACATTGACGTCGCTGCGATCGACGACTGATTCGTTCCTGAATTCATGCACTTGCCGTTGCATGAGGGGCAATGATACAGATTGAAATGCCACGAGCCGTCGGGACATTGATGTTCGGCGATCCACGCGAGCGCGAGCGCGACCGACTTTTCGCTCCCTTCGGTGCCGCCCCCCGCCGCAAGCGCCGCCGCTTTGTTCTTCCCGCGTCCCGACAAATCGTCCCCCATAAACGAGCCCATGAGATTATCCATCTCGGAAAGAGGCGCTCCTTCGAGAGATTCGAGAGGATCGGTCAACGTCAACGCGGCGGCGCTCTCTTCTTCAAACGCGGAAACGTCGGGTTCGTCGGCGACTTCCGTCGTCTCGACGAGCGTCGGCTCGGGCGTGTCGATCGTCGTCGGGTCGGGCGCAAGCTCCGGGTCGTAGACTTCGTCCAGCACGACGTCGTCGCTCATCCCCGGTTCGGAAACCACCTCGAAGGGATTGCGAATCTCGACGTTCGTCACAATCATCATCAGGATCAGCGCCAGAACGATGTGGAAGAAAAGAGAGATCAGCCACATTGGGACGTGCTCTTTGACGCGATCTTTATTCGTCTCGTCGCGCAGGATTTCGACGTCTTCAACAGAGCTCGACACGACGGGAGCCGCGACTTTCGAGAGGGAGTCGAGGGACGCTTGTTTCGTCGGAGTCGCCGCGTTCGACAACTTGAGGGAGTCCAAAGAGACGTTTTCCTTCGCCTTGGCGTTCACCAACGCGCTCAGGGAGTCGAGCGCGTCCGCCTTTCCCGAAGTCGACGCCGCTACGGCGCCGGTAAAGAACGTCGCGGCGCTTTTACGCGCAGCGCGCGACGACGATTGACGCCGCGATTCCCGCTCTTTATGAACGTGTTTTTCAGGTCGCGTTTCCTTGCGCGGCGACACGATCGGCGCGTCCGATTCCAGGTCAACCATATTCGCGGCGGCGATCTGCGCCTCTCGCTGCTCGCGCCGCGTCGGACGACGTTTGATCGCCAGCACGGGCGGCTCCGCGTCGGGCGCTGGTTGACTCGTCGCGTTCGTCGTCGGCAAGAGGACGGGGGGCGGAGTCGGTTCGGAGCTCAGAGGCTGCGACGTCGTCCCGCGAGTCGACTTTAAGAGAACGGGAGGCGGGGTCGGTTCGGCGCTGGGGCGCCGCAGTTTCGGCGGCGCGCTTTTAGATAAAGAAATATTGGCGGAAACGTTCTTTGGAGCGGTCTGTTGGAGAGTCGCGCTTTGTACGGGAGGCGTCTCGGAGGGGGCTGGAGAATTCTCGGACGCGCTGGGACTTTTAGCCGCCTGCGCAAATTTGAGCAAGAGTTCGCGCTGTTCGGGGGTAAGGCTCGCCAACGCTTGAAGGAGCTTGGCGTCGACGGTGAACATATCGGAAGACGAATAATCCTTTCCCTTGTCGTTTTTCTTTGAATCGCTCATCCCATTCTCCCGACGCCAATGTTGTCACTATTTTACCCCCAAGAGACGCGAAAAGAAACATCGCGCGCGGAGAAAAGAAAAAAAAATAAAAAAAAGTCCTTAGAGTCCCAAAACTCTTTCTCATTATCCTTAAATTGTCTATCGTCAAGAGGAAGTTCTTTGAGAAAGAAATAAAAATCTCGCTTCCACCTTGAAGAAATTGACATAAGCAGTAAAATAACTCGATAAGCGTATTGGCGAAATCGCGGTCGCGGAGTCATTAAAGAAGAACGACGCGGAATGTAGCGTCCGCGTATCAGAAAACAAGATAACCTGAGGATTGATCCATGGCTGGTAAGAGTAAGAAAAAGGCGGAAACCGTCTACCTCGTTTGTGAAGAGACTGGCGATTACAACTACATCGTTCGTCGTAAGCCGGGCGGCGAAAAGCTCAAGCTTAAGAAGTATTGCCCTCGTCTTCGCAAGCACACGCTTCACGTCGAAAAGAAAAAGTAATTTTCGACACGCGTCCGTGACGTCGCGCGCTTAGGTTTTCGCTAAGCGCGTTTTTTATTTCTTGCGATTCCACTTTCCAAGCAAAAAGAGGCCGCGACGAAATTCCTCTCGTCGCGGCCTCTTTTCTTCAATGCGTCAGAATCAATCTTTTTCAACGTAATCCGGATTCATGACGGTGATTTCCAGTTTCTGTGAGACGCTCTCGCCGTAGTCGATCGTCTTGTTGCCAACCGACAGGAACGTCTGAGCGTTCACGGTAATCGTCACCGTCTTGGACTTCGCGTTCTTATCGCTTTGGAAGTAGTTTGCAGGAACGTCCCACGTAATCGTGCCAGACGAGGCGTGAATCTTCATTCCCGAGGGAAGGTTGGAAGAACCAAGAGAGTATTCAACCCCCTTAGCGCCTTCGGGAGTCTTGGCAAAGACGGTCGTCTCCAAAGACTTGCCTGCGGTTACCGTCACGCCTTCAAGTTCGTCGAAATCGGGAACAAGTCCTTTTTTCGCGTCATAGCTGGAATTGGAGACGAGGATCTCGACAATCTGCGTCGAACTCAAACCGTCGACGTACGTCTTGCCGTCGTCGCCAAGCGTCTGCTTCGTCGCCTTGACGGTGACGTTGATTCGTCGCGCTTTCACGTCGGAAGTCGTCAAATCTTCCGGGACGTCCCAAACCAATTTGCCGGTAATCGCGTCGATCTTCATTCCCTCTGGAGCGTCGTCGCCGAGTTCATAGACGATTCGATCGGAAATCTTGTTCGGGTCGGTCGCTTCAATCGTTACTTCCATCGAGTCGCCAGTCGCGACATTGACAGTGTCAAGAGCCTTGAAAACAGGAACCGACTCTTTGTAGTTCGGGTTGAGGATCGTCAACTTGAAGGAAGTCGCGTCACTCTCGCCATAGCTGGTCGATTCGGCGCTATCGTCGAGCACAACGCGCGCGACCGCGGTAATAGTGATCGTCTTCGACTCAGTCGTCGTGTCCGTAGAGAAGTAATCTTTCGGGGACTCCCAAGAGATCTTTCCCGTTTCGGAGTCGATCTTCATACCGGCGGGAGCGTCGCTACCCAAAGAATATTCGATCGCTTTAGCGCCTTCAGGCTTCGTCGCGGAGGCGGTCGTTTCAAAGGTCTTCCCCGCTTCGACCGTACCGTCCTTAATGGCGTCAAGTTCAGGCGCGCCGACCTCGCCTTCGACATACTTCGCGTTCGAAACGACAATGTCGACGTTCTGAGACGCGCTCAAGCCGTTCTTATAGGTCTTGCCGTCTTCGCCGAGGAACTGCTCCGTCGCCTTAACCGTCACGGTAAACTTCTGCTGTTTCACGCTCTCGGCAAGGTAATCTTCAGGAACTTTCCACGTGATTTTGCCCGTCGTGGAATCGATCTTCAAACCGTCGGGAATATCGTCGCCGACGAATTCATAGACAATACGGTCGGCCAAACCGTTCGGATCCTTCGCCGTAACGGTCTTTTCGAGCGTCTTGCCAGTCGTCGCCTCGATGGCGGCGATTTTCTCAAAGGCGGGCGCGCTATCCTTGTAATCGGGATTGGAAATCGTGATCTCCAAGGTCTGAGAGACCGTGTCGCCAAAGTTCGTGGCGCCGTTCTTGGACGAGATAATCGTTTCCGCGTTCACCGTGACTTTGATAGTCGCCGACATGGAAGTCGTGTCGTTTTTGAAGTAATTCTTCGAAACTGCCCAGGTGATCTTACCCGTCGTCAAGTCGATCTTCATTCCGGAAGGAGCTTTGCTATCGAGGGAATACTGAACGCCAATCGCTCCCTTGGGCGCCGTCGCCTTAACGGTCGTTTCGAGGGTTTCACCCGCCTTCACCGAGACGCCGTCGGGTTTGTCGAACGTCGGAGCGAGCCCCTCTTTCTTATCGTACTTGGCGTTCGAAATCACGAACGTCACGTCTTTCGTCGCCGATTTGCCGTCGTAGTATGTTTTGCCGTCCGCGCTCAGGTATTGTTCCGTCGCCTTAACGGTCAAGACGAACTTTTGATAGTTCACGCTCGAAGCGAGATAGTCTGCGGGAACCTTCCAGGTGATTTTGCCCGTTTTAGAGTCGATCGACAGTCCGTCGGGAAGGTCGTCGCCTTCAAGGGAGTAGACGATCCTCTCCGATTCAGAATCAGGGTCGGTCGCTTTGACGGTCGTCTCCAAAGTTTCATTCGTCGAACCGGTCACCGTCTTAACGTCTTCAAATTTCGGCGCCGAGTCGTCCGCGATTTCGTCCTCGCCAAAGGACGGATCGGAATAAATCGCGTCGAGGATCGAGGCTTTCGAGTATCCGGCGCGCCACATCTTCAAAACGCTCGTCAGATCGGTCGCAACGCTCGCGCCCGTCGCTTTATTGCGCAGGTAGAAGTTCGACGAATCGGAGGCGGCGTTGGAGTTCGACGCCTTGTCCAACGCCGCGTCTTTAAGCTCTTGCGCGTCGCTTGGCGCTTTTCCTTCTTTGACGAGACGTTCAAACTCTTTGGTCAATTCTTCGAGAACGGACAGGTAATCGTCCGCCGTCTGAGAATCTTTCTCGGAGAGCTCTTTGCGCGCTTGAGCGACCGCGTCTTCAAAGGCCTTCTGAGCGTCTTTACGATCTTGAACCAACTTCGAGAAGCTCGAATGTCCGCGAAGATATTCTTCGGCGGCGCGCGCGAAGGTTTCGTCGCGTTCTTCCACAGCGGAAAGGTACGCGTCGAGGTAATCGCGCAGATGCTTCGTATTCGACTGATAGCGTTCTTCCGTCGCGTCGCCCCACGCTTCATACCAAGCGTCCCAGTCGTCGTAGGTCGGATCCTCGGTCGGACGCGCAACGTAAACGACCGCTGTCGCCGTCGCCACGCCGCCGTAGTTGATATAGTCGTCTCCCGTTTCAACGACCGTTTTGACCTGAATCTCGACTTTGATTTCGATCTTCGTCACGTCGGCGTCCGCGTCGTCGAAGTAATCGGCGGGAACTTTCCACGTCACAACGCCCGTCTTGGAGTCGATCGTCATCCCTTCGGGAACGTCGAAGTCTTCGGCGAAGAAGTAACGCACCCCCTCCGCGTCGGCGCCTTCCGGCAACTCCGCCTTCACCGTGAAGGTCAGCGTCTTGCCAGCTTCGACAAACTGATCGAGAATTTCGGCGATCGTCGGCGCTTCAAGCTCTTCAGTTTTGGACGCTTTATTGATTACCGTAATCTCGAAGGTCTTCTGAGAAGAGGGGCCGTCGACGTAAGATCCGTCCTCTTGCAAATACTGCTTCGTCGCCTTAATAACGAGCCCGTAAACCTGCTCGCTCACATTTGCCGCAAGATAATCTTTCGACACGTTCCAGACGACCTTGCCCGTTTCAGTGTTGATCGCGATCCCTTCGGGAAGATCGCCGTTCACGATCTCATAGACGATTCTGTCCGCGTCGCCAATGTTATCTTTCGCGACCGCTTCAAATTCGAGCGTGTCGCCCGTCTCCACGACGAGATCGTCGACGTCTTCAAAGACCGGCGCTTCGTCGACATAGTCGGGGTTGACGATCTTCAAAATGAGCGTCGTCGACGCGCTTTCGCCGTAAGTCGTCGACCAGTCTCCCGTTTCCAGAATCGACTGCGCGTTGATCGTCACCTTAATCGACTTCGACTCGGTCTTTGTGTCGCCGTCGAAGTAATCGGCGGGAACGGCCCAGACAATTTTTCCCGTTTCGGAGTCGATCGTCATTCCCTCGGGGGCGTTGTCTCCCATGGAGTATTCGACGCCCTCGGCGCCCTTAGGCGTTTCCGCCTTAACGGTCGTTTCGAAGGTCTTGCCCGCTTCGACCGTTTCATCGTCGAGTTCGCCCCAGACGGGAGGAACGCCCTTGGATTCGTCGTAGGCCGAGTTTGCGACGAGGATCGTAATTTCGCGCGTCGCGTCAAGACCGTCCGTGTAATGTTTGCCGTCGTCGCCCAGGTACTGTTCCGTCGCCTTCACAACGATCGTAATCTTCTGCGCCTTGACGTTCGACTCAAGGAGATCCTTAGGAACGTTCCAGGTGAGGCGACCGGTCGTCGCGTCGATCGCAAGCCCCTCGGGAAAGTCGTCGCCGACGATCTCGTAGACGATGCGATCCGCCATATTGTTCGGGTCTTTTGCGACGATCGTCGTCTCGAGAGGTTTGCCCGTCGTCGCGTCGATCACGCCGACGTTATTGAAGACCGGTTTGGCGTCTTCGAAATCAGGATTCAAAACGGTAAGAAGGATCGTGGTGGACGCGGAATCGCCGAAATCGGTCTTGACGTCCGTCTTCTTCAAGATCGCGCTCGCGACGATATGGAGTTCGATCTCGCGCGAATATTCTTCGGTGTTGGAGAAGAAGTTCTCCGGGCAAGACCAGCGAATCGTGCCGTCTTCGTCGATCTTCATATCGTCCGGATAATCTCCGGTGAGAGCGTAGACGACGCCTTCGGCGCCCTTCGCCGTCGCGACGACTTGATAGACGAGGTCGTCCCCCGCCATGATCGTCTTGCCAGGATATTCTTCCCAGACGGGAACGATCGCTTCGTCTTTATCGTAGAAGCCGTTGTCGATATAGATCGCGAAGGTTCTCTCGGAAGAGAGACCGTCTTCGTAGTATCCCTCGCCGTCGATATACTGCTCGGTCGCGACCACGGTGACGAGATAAATCTGATAGAGAACGTTGCTATCGAGGTAATCCTCGGAAATATTCCAAATGAGTCGGCCCGTCTCGGCGTCGATGGAGAGTCCTTCGGGGAGATTCTCTCCCTTGAGGGTGAAACTGATACGATCCGCGCGGTTGTTGGGGTCGGTCGCCTTAATCACCGTTTCGAACGTTTTGCCGGTCACAGCGTCGATGACGTCGATATCGCCGATTACCGGCTCGGCGTCGACATAATTCGGGTTGAGCAACTCGATTTCGAGTTCGACCGTTCCATAATCGCCGTAATCGGTCGTATTTTCGCCTTCGCCAAAGATCGCGCGGGCGCTGATCTTAACGACGAACGTCTTGGAGTATGTGTCGGTACCCTGGAAGAAATCCTCGGCGGGAGACCAGACGATCTGACCGTTAGAGTCGATCGTCATTCCCGACGGGAGGCCGTCCCCAGAAAGGGAGTATTCCACGCCCGCGACTTCGGAACCGAAGGAGGCGGACGCGTCAAACTCGAAAGTTTCGCCCGCCTTGAAGGTCTGTTTGTCGAATTCGCTCCACATCGGGAGATAGTTGACGTCTTCGACGTACGTTTCATTGAAGACTTCAAGGGTAAATTCCTGCTCGACGCTGGCGCCTTCGACGAGATTTCCCTCTTCGTCCTCCACGAGCTCCGTCGCCTTCACCACAAATCGATAGTTCTGCGACTTGACCAAAGAATCGAGATAATCGCTCGGAATCTCCCAAGACAAAACGCCCGTTTCGGAATCGATCGCGATAAGGCAGTCTTCTCCGACAATCTCATATTTCATCTTGATCGTCGGATCGGCGGAATCGTTCGCGGTGATCTGTCCCTTATATTCCGTTCCCGTCTTCGCCGTATTCTCAACAAAGTCGGCAAAGAGCGGCTTGCCCGCGATATTGAAGACTAAGGAATGTAAAACGACGTGTCCCGTCGCGTCCGTCGCTTCAATTTCGAGTTCGTACGTTCCGGCGCTCCCCGCGCCTGCGCTCCACGACAATTTGCCGTCGGCGGAGAGGGTCAAGAACGAAGGGACGTTAGAACCTTTTTTGAAGACATACTGAACGTCGGCGCGCTGCGTTCCGTCTTCGTTCGTCTTATTCGAGATAAACTGGTAAGAATCGTCGACGCCCGCATACGCGGTGATCTGATCCGGCGCGGTCGCCAATTCCAACTCTTCGGGATCATAGAAGAAATTGAAGGTCGAGACTTCGCTCTTGAGAGGATCGTGCGAGATCACCTTATCGAGGGACAAAACCTGCTGAATCGACAGCTCGTGCTCCCCTTCCGCAAGCTCTTCGTCCATTCCGAGCGTAAGCGTATAGCTCGCCAAGCCCGTTTCGGAATCGTAAGTGTGCGATTGAATCGAATAGGTATACTCGACTCCGTCGATCATGACGACGAAATCCTTGCTGAACGTAATCGCGTCGTTGACTTCGTACGCCTCCACAGAGACC
>CAKVCP010000097.1 GCA_934725735.1 uncultured Thermoguttaceae bacterium | reverse complement strand
CAGTGTCACTCTCGACAGGATCGCAGGGGAGTTTCCAAGAGCCGCCGCTCCAGTCGACGCACATGAACCACACGATCGTATTACAATCGTCGTAATCTCCGCGCGTAAAGGGGAAGGTCACTCTTGCGACGCCACTGCGATCGAGGGCGTACATTTTCTCCTTCGAGGTTAGACGACAGTACTCGCAGAAAGCGGAAAGGCTATTCAAACCGTCCTGAGGCGCTTGATTTGTATCGCTTCCGTAAGGAGTTCTCCATACCTTCTCTTTGCACCCGGCAAGGGAAAGCGTAGAACAGACGATCGTCGCCAAAAGTAGATGAAATTTCGGCGCGGCCCAGTTCTTCGCGTTATTTCGAATCTTCATCGTCTCGGCTTCTTGTCTGCGTTTCACGATTCTTTCATCTTCTACGGCCATCAACTCTTCAAAGTGCGTTCGATTCTCCCATAGTTCTTCAAAGGCGCGCCTGGAAATGGGACGACCTCCGTAATAAACGAGTTCAAACTCATCCATGATGACGCGATAAATATGCTGGACTTCAGGATTACGTTCAAGTTCTCTCCAGTATTCGAGATTCGTTTTTCCTTTATCCAACCAAATCAGCTCGCGTTTATCCGCTTCGACAAGAATCCAGCTGAAGTAGAAAATAATCGCGCCGCGCAAGTCTTCGGCGTTATACGCTTCAAGAGCGGCTCCCTTCAAGTCGTCGTACCGCGACTTTGCTTCTTCGGCAAGGGTCTCCAGACGACGCTGACGCCGCGCTAACTCCTCAAGGCGCAAACGATTAGAAAGCGATTTTTCACGCGCCTTACGAATGATAATCCATAGGAGAATCCCAAAAACAATCGTAAAAAAACACGCTGGCAGAACAACGGTGAAGAGTTTTTCCAAAAAAGGATTCTTCAACTCCTCGCGAGGAGCGACCGGTTCTTCTTCACGTTCCTTCACGTAATGAGGAATAGGGAGGTAGACATATTCCTTGTCAACAGAAGAATACCAAGGCGTTCGCTGCCTCTCCAACGCTTTATCAAGATTGGCGGCGGCGCGCTCCTGCGGCGCTACGGGAGCTTTTCTAGTCAAAAAACCAATAGAAAGTCCTGCGACAAGGAAGAGCGTCAACGCCGCGATCAAGACGTAACGCTTTTGAGACTTAAAAGAGAGCGATTCGCGCGATCCGGTCATTCCTCCGCCTCCTTAACTTCGTTCCTTTGCAAGGGATCGTCGCCGCCGTTCTCCCCTCCCTTGAGATTGGGTTCTAAAACAAGAGGACCAAGACGTCGATTCCCAACGAATCCTCGACTCGGCAGAGGGGCGCCAACCGTCGCTAGAGAATCTTTTTCCAATTTCGCTAGTTCAGATTTAAATAACAACTCGACGTCCCAAGTCTCGTTTTTGACGCGATAGTTGACATAAGAGCAAAAATGGTAAACCGTCATATAGAGTCGACTTGCCGCAGTCAAGACAGGAATCCATAAAAGAGCGGTAAGGAAGAAAGCGACGACGAAGTTTTGAAGCGCGGCGTACGCCAGAAGGAAGAAGACCACGACGCCTACCGACACGCCCATATTCACAAAAGATTCGGTAACGAGCGAACTCAACCCTAGCGCGAAGAACGACCCGGACGAATTGACATGCTTGACGCGTCGCTTCGTCGAAACGCCATTCTCCGTTCTCCAGAAGGGCGTGTTTTCAAGGAGGAGTATTTCAGCATAAAAAGAACGCAATCTAATCAGACGCGTCAACAACAAAAAATAGATCGTTTGTCCCCAACGTCCGCGCATACTGTGTAGCGTCGTTTTCAGCGTAACCTTCTCCTCCCCGGAAAAAAGCCACAATCCCAAATACTTCGTGACAAGCGCCCCGCAAAACTCGCTCAAGAAGTATAAAGACGCCGTAACAAGAACCCACCAAAAGCTCGCGGCGGTAAAAATCCCTTCAAAATCCTCGCCTGGGCTTAATTCCCCTGACAAAAGAAGATAAAAGACCCCAATCCACAACAAATAACAAAGGAGCAAAGCCGGAACCGCCATAATCGCATAAAGAATCGAAATCGGCTTCACATTTCTGGCGAAGACGCAAACCGCCAAATCACGCGTTTCGCTCTCCGTACGAGGACGCGCCGAAATATTCGGAGTCTTCCAATGCGATAAGGGATCGTTCGTTTTCATCTCGTGTGGAGCTCTTTCTTTCTATCATGTGGAGCTGAGGACGCTGAAGAATCGTCGACTTTCGATTTCCCATTTGGCGGCAACTCCAAGGAAAAAGAATCGCGCAAGAACCGACGCGTCGCGTTTTCAAAAGATCCTCCCTTATACTTTCGATAAATTGAAAGCCCGCCCAACCCTAAAAAGTAAAAGCAAAGGAGAAACGCGGAGATCCAGTGAATCGCAAGCTTAACTTGGTAAGACGTCGCGCCGTAGTCGTCCAACCATTCCATTGCGTTTGGTGAGACGAACGCCTCAAGAGCCGCCGCGATGCAGAAAAAAAGAAGCCCCAGAAAAAGCATCGGAGACGCCTTGACGCCCGCTCGACGCAAGGCCTCGACCCGTCCGTAACCGCACGTCGAAACGCCCCCCCATCCAATTCGAATCCCCGCTCCTGCCGCAAGAACGATCGCCGTCAGTTCAAAAGGCCCGTGCGCTCGCGTAAACTCCCAGAAACGCGTACTCGCCATCGCCGGACAAACGTCCCCGAGCATATAGCCGAAACAGGAACCTAACGCGGCGGCGTTGCTCACGAGACCCCACAATCCGGGAATCACTCCAAGTGCGCCGAAGACGAAGCATTTGAGACCGATTCCCCCGTTATGAGAGATATACGCAAAGCTCGAGGGCAACGAATCGAGCACATTGCCGTCAAATTCGACGCTATACATGTCCTCCAGTCGATCTAGCATCCCCCTTCCGACGACGTCCGCCGCAAAGTTCGGGTCGATCTGCGCCCAAAACTGACAGGTTAGAAAGACGCCCCAAAAAAGAAAAAAGGACAAGAGGAAGGCGGAGTCCGTAATAATCCACCGCGGAGCTTCGAAAAGAACGACGCCCCAAAAAGAACGATTGGGACGATGCGTCGTCCTGTAAAGACTCCCATACGCCTTTCTCACGAGAACGTTAAGACGCGCGACCGTGTCGTAGGGCAAATTGTACGATTTGGAGAGCGCAAGATCGCTGCACACGGCGCGGTAAAGGTGGAGAAATCGCGCTATTGTATCAGGATCGACTCGACGCCGAAAAACGGGCCTGTCTAACTCGCGTAATAGATCTTCTAATTCTCGCCATTCAGGTTCCCGTTTGGCTATCAATTCAGCGACTGTCATAAGAACCGATCCAAACTCGCGCCAAGAGCGCTATAAAGGTAAAAATCAATCTCTTGATTTTCAAATTTTAGTCGTTTATACTCCTAATTATAGCAGGCTGGGGGCTTCTTTCAACACAACGGAACAATTCGTAAATTACGGAAAGTTATCCTTTCAAAAGAGAGTCATAGGCATGAATCAAAAATTATCGGACGTCGCCGACGTCAAGCAAAATCTAAAACGCATTGCCGATTCGCCGAGTTACCGCATTGCTGGCGAAGACGAAGAATTTTTAAAGAGCGCATACGGACGCGCCTCAAGACTCTTGGCGGAATATACCAAAACGGAGCGCATTCTCGAAGACGCGCGGATCGAATCGACCGTCGTCGTCTTCGGAAGCGCGCGAATCAAGTCCCCCGACGTCGCTCAACGGCAACTCGAAGAAATTGAAAATCAACTCGCCCAAAGTCACTCTGATTCAGCCTTGGAACTTGCTTATAAGAAGGCGCGACACGCTCTAAAAATGAGCAAGTATTATCAGTGTGCGCGAGAATTCGGCGAGCTCGTCGCGACCCAAAACAGCGTCTTCAACGAAGAACGAAACGAGCGCGGCGAAATCAAAGTTTCCGAAGATCAAAACTACGTCATATGCACCGGCGGCGGCCCCGGCGTCATGGAAGCCGCCAACAGAGGCGCGTACGACGCGGGAAAAGCGACGATCGGATTGAATATTAGCCTGCCGTTTGAACAATTTCCCAATCCGTTTGTCACCCCGTCTTTATGCTTTGAATTCCGCTATTTCGCAATTCGCAAATTGCATTTCATCCTGAGAGCGAAAGCGCTCGTCGCATTCCCGGGCGGTTTCGGAACATTTGACGAACTTTTTGAGGCGTTGACCCTCTGTCAAACGGGCAAGTCAAAGAAGATTCCAATCATTCTTTTTGGCAAGGAATTCTGGGACGGTTGCGTCAATTTCCAGTATTTGGCCGACTCGGGGATGATTAGTCAGGACGATCTAAAGCTCTTCCATTACGCCGAAACCGCCCAGGAGGGCTGGGAAATCATCGAATCCTTCTACGCCAACGCGGAAGGGTCTTCCCAACGTTCTGAAAAAGGGTAAAATAAGAGCGACGTGAGTTGGTAGCCTGCGTTGTAGTTACGGCAAAACGTTGAAATACAAGAAATAAGAAATGAAATTCCACATAAATTCGATAAAGACTCGTTTCTTTGTGTCCCTTATCGCGGCGTCTTGCCTCCTTTTGGACGCGCAGTCGCTTTTTGCCGCCGCTACGGAAGAGGCTCCGCAAGAGGAACCGGTTTGGGTTCTAAGTTACGCCGCCTTCATCTTTTACGCGACGGCTGTCATTATGATTGCGATTTTCTTTTCCAAGAGACGCGAAACCTTGCTTGATATGGAAAATCAGAAGAAGGTCGCCCAGATTCGCGCGAACCGCGTTGTGAAGCGTCGTAAGGAAGAACAGCGAGCGAGAATGCAAGCCGCAAAAGCGAAGAAGTGAGAGTACCCTCTATACCTAAAGGGATATTTACTGGCCCATAGAAAGAAAAACGTCGCGTATAGCGGCGTTTTTTTATCCAATTGCATTAAGAAAAACAAAAAGGAAAAAGAATGTCCGCGTCAACTGTCGATAGAACGCGCAAGATTCAACCTGCGACGTCGCCGACGCCGAAAAAAGATTCAACAGAAATCCAGGGGGTCGTTCTTGCGTTTTCGGCATACGTTATCTGGGGACTCTTCCCTCTTTACTTCGTCTTGTTGCGCGACGTTCCCCCCCTTGTAACCCTTGCGTTCCGCGCGACCTTTACGACTCTTCTGCTCGCGCCCCTCTTCGTCGCGTTGAAAAAAGGGAACGCCCTCATGCGCGCCTTACGAAATCCTCGATACGTCTTAGGACTATTCGTCACGATGGCGACAACGATGGCCAGTTGGGGATTCTTCATTTGGCTCGTCGCGATAAATCACACTCTCTACGCAAGTCTAGGAAACTACGGATGCCCTCTCGTCACCGTCGCTTTGGGCGCTATTGTTTTTCGCGAACGCCTACGTCCCTGTCAACTCGCCGCCATTGGAATGGCCGCCGTCGCGGTCGCGATCTTCGCCGTTGGCGTCGGCAGACTTCCATGGGAAAGCGTCGTCGTCTCCTTCGTCTTTGCGATCTACTCCCTCCTTCGGAAGATGATAGACGTCGACTCGACCACGGCGCTAAGCGTCGAGACGATCTTCGCGCTTCCCTTCGCTCTCGCCTATCTCGTCTTTGAGTTCATGAAGACCGACGGAATCCCGACGTGGGCGTTCGACCCCCAAACGCTCCTCCTTTTGATCGGCGCGGGCGTTTTAACGGCGATTCCTCTCCTTTTGTTTGGCGCGGCCGCTCATAAGTGCAAACTCTCGACGATTGGGCTCCTCATCTACATCACTCCCACGGGCCAATTTCTTTGCGGCGCGTTCATCTTGCACGAAAAAACCTCCGTCGGCCAATGGATCAGTTTTGTCCTCATATGGATTGCGCTGATCTGTTTCACCGTCGATCTCATCAGACACGACCGGAAGGAAGAATCCGTCGAAGAATAGGCGGATTCACTCCTCTTCTCGAAGAAAAACTACATGGGGACGGAGCGAGTCTTCTCCCCCTCTCTTTTCGTCGCTTTCATGATCGTTTCCGTCCTAAGTTTCACCGCTTCGACCGTGAACTCAGGGATATTGTACGACTTTTGGCGCTGGCGATTGAACGTTGGATCGCGTTGAGGCAGAACAAAGGGTTTTGAACCGCGTCCTTGCGCGTCGATATGCGTTAGATAGAACCGCGTAAAAAAGCCGTCTTCGCGTCGAGAACTGAAGATCAACCAGCGTCCGGTCGACGACCACGAATGATAGCTGTCGGTATCGGAACTATTGACCTCGTTCATGACGCGCGATTCGCCTGTCGTGAGATCGAGCATGTGCAGATCCGCTTCCGGTCGCCAAATCGGAAAAGTTCCGCTCTCGGCGACGGTGTAGACGAGAAAACGACCGTCGGGAGATATGCGCGGAAAGAGTGCGCTTCGTCCCTGAGACGCGGCGTCAACGACCGTCTCCTGTGCGCCAAAGGAACAGTTTTTTTCGTCAAAACTTCTGCGACAGATATTGTAACGGATCTCCACCGCCCTATCCGACGCCTCTTTGATGAGCGCGTCCACGTCGGAAGACGGCGCCTTGGGTACATAATCGGCGCAGCAGTAATACAAAAATTGGCCGTCGGGAGACCAGAACGGGAAAGTCTCCATTTTCGCTTCCGTTTTTTCGACGACGCGAACCTCGTTCTTTCTAGGATCTAGAAGAACCAAATCCGACGTTCCATCGTACACCTCGATCTTTTGGGTCGAAAGAGAATGGAAAGATTGCCGCGTCACATTGGAGGAAAACGCAATAAAATCTCCCGTCGGGCGCCACGCGGGATAAGAACACGTGTTTTTAAGTTCGTCCACGTAACCGGTCGCTTTAACAATCTGATCGCCGTCGACAAGGATCGTGCCCCCTTTTTCCGGCGCGTCAGGTCGACGAAAATGAAACATGAAGCGGTCGGTATGATAGTTTTGGAAAGAGTGACAATTCACGCACGCGGAAGTTGTCGCCGATCGATTATCAACAAAGAAGCGTTCGTCAAAAGTCTCCAAACAACGTTGCGCCAACGCCATACGATAAGAATAGTCATATCCCGGCTCAATGAGTCGATACGCGACGAAGGGATCCACAGGATCCTCGCTTACTTGATTTTGAAACTCCTTGAAGCGGAACCACGTCCCCTGACGGCGTATAAAGATTTCGTACCGAAGCGAACTGCCCCGATTATCTTCAAGAAGGCGCTTCCATTTCTTTTCAGGAAACATGGCGTTCTGTCCGCAGACGCATAACGACGCGCCGTTATCTCCCGTGACCCGCGCGCAAAACGCGTCCCCTTCTTCTTCAATTCGAAAATTCGCGGGAGCTATATTAGGCGGAAAAACAACGTCGACATAATCGGGATAAAGCGTCGCAAGGTCGTCCAAATTCTGAAAATCAGAGGGCGCGCCGACGCCGACAAAAAGTTTGCCGACAAAAAAGACGACGCAGACCGAAAGCGCGATCAAAACGATTTTATAAATCTTTGATTTCGTCATAGTAGACTCTTCATTCTCCGATCAATAGTGATTGTAGACGGATTCGTCTGTCACGAAGCCCCAATAGAGTCCCTGACAGTAAACGCGTATCGTTTCTTGGACGTCAGGATCGCTTATGCGAGCCGTCGATCCGACCCTTGTCATATAGTCGATAAAATCTCCCAAGAGGGCCTTCGTTTCATCGGAAAACTTATAATCGCATTTATCCCAATGGCTTCCATATTTCCGGTAGCGCCAAGTCGCATATCCCTCTTCGAGAGTTCTCGGCGCGTCGCCGTCATGGTATTTCTCCTTGAAGAGAGGTTCCGCAAGAGTTAAAAACTCATCCCCTTTCTTCTGCATGAGAAGGGACAGCAAAATCAAATCGCGACGCGCTGGGCAAGACGATTCATATTCGTCTTCCTTTGCCAGCGCGTAAAGGAACACAAGATTCGGATAACCGGTCGCCGTCGCGTAGTTCTTGGCCGGACGCATTTCGCGAATATCGGAGATCGCCTCGGCGACTGTTTCGACTTCGCTCTTCTCGACGCCGTAACGCGCCGCTGCCTCTTCAAGGCTTGCCGCCTCTTCTCGCGTCGCGCGCCTCGCTTCGACGACCTCGTCGACGCTCGGGTCGTTATGGAAGTCTCGGACGCCGTCGTAAAAGGTCGGGCCCTTCAAATAGGCTAAACGGACTTTCGCCCAGTTGCGATGAAAAAGCGTCTGGGTCAACGGTTCGAGAAAGCGCCGCGCAATTCTATCCTCGCCATTCGCTAACGCCGCGATCGCAAGCGTCTTCAAAAACGCGGTTGAACGTTCCTCAGTTGCAACCCAATTGTTCATCGCAATTCGCGTCGCCACGTTTGTTTGTCCCCAGTAACAATAGAGTCGTTCGCATAGGGCGCGATTCGAATCAAGCTCCATTTCACGACTCCAGTTATAGAGTTTCACCTTCATCTTATAATACGCGTTTCCCTGAAGAGAACGCGCGTAATCCTCCCCCGAGATTCGAACGGTGGAAAGACCGCCAAGAGGACGAAGAAACGCGTCGTCCATCAGTCGGCCTGTTTTGAATAACGCGACGTTGCGCATCTGAACCGTTCCGTCAATCGGATAGGCGTCGCGCGCTTCGAGGC
>CAKVCP010000096.1 GCA_934725735.1 uncultured Thermoguttaceae bacterium | reverse complement strand
ACTACATCCACGTCGTCGATTTGGCGAAGGGGCATTTGCAGGCGTATCGTCATATGAAGCAGGGCGTCGCCGCTTACAACCTCGGCACGGGGCGCGGATACAGCGTTTTGGACTTGGTGGAGACCTTTAAGCGCGTGAATAACGTCGACGTTCCGTACAAAATCGTCGATCGTCGTCCCGGCGATATCGCGACGTGCTACGCCGATCCTGCGAAGGCGAACGCCGAACTGGGATGGAAAGCGAACCTTGGCCTTGACGAAATGTGCCGCGACGCGTATAATTGGCAACATAAATATCCAAACGGTTATCGCGACTGATCGGTCGAAAGACGGTTGGAGCGGTAGTTCGAAAGGACGTCCTCGTAGCTCAGTTGGATAGAGCGACGGTTTCCTAAACCGTAGGTCGCTGGTTCGAATCCAGTCGGGGATATTTTCTTTCTACGCGTTTCTTGCGTCTGATTTTTTAGAAGAATCCTTTTTCCCCACCTCTTTTTTGTTTCACGGAGCTGACATGTCGGAAGTCCGAACACGCTTTGCACCCAGTCCGACGGGCTATATGCACGTTGGTAATCTTAGAACGGCTCTTTACGCGTACCTTACGGCGCGCCATGAAAACGGCTCCTTTATCTTGCGTATCGAAGACACCGATCAAGGACGTTTGGTCGAAGGGGCCGTCGACGTCATCTATAAGACGCTTCGCGACAATGACATGACGTGGGACGAAGGTCCCGACGTCGGCGGAAATTACGGCCCGTACGTCCAGAGCGAGAGAATGGGACTCTTCAAGGATTACGCGATTCAACTCGTCGAAGCGGGGAAGGCGTACTACTGCTTCTGCACGGCGGAACGCCTCGAAAAGCTTCATGAAGAGCAGCGCGCCGCAGGCGAAACGGTCGGACGTTACGATCGTTGCTGCCGCGATCTCCCCAAAGAAGAGGTCGAACGCAAACTCGCCGCAGGGGAACCCTATGTCATTCGTCAGAAAATGCCGACCGAAGGAACGACTGCCTTTGACGACTTGATCTATGGCCGCGTCGAGGTCGAAAATTGCGAACTTGAAGATCAGATTCTGATAAAGAGCGACGGGATGCCTACGTATAACTTCGCAAACGTCGTCGACGATCACCTCATGAAGATCACCCACGTCATTCGCGGAAACGAATATCTTTCCAGCACGCCGAAATATAATCTTCTCTACGAAGCGTTCGGATGGGAGCTACCCGTCTACATCCATTGCCCCCCCGTGATGAAGGACGCGCACCAAAAGCTCTCGAAACGCAACGGCGACGCGAGCTATCAGGATCTTATCAAGCAAGGGTATCTCAAAGAAGCGATCATCAACTATCTCCTTCTTCTGGGATGGAGCCCTAAAGACGGATCCGAATACTTCACCATGGACGAGATGATTAAGGTCTGGAACCCCGCGTGGATCAACAAAGCCCCGTCGATCTTCGACCCCGTCAAGCTTCGCTCGATCAACGCGACGTACGTCAACAACATGACGAACGAAGCGTTTACCGAGTTGGCGCGTCCCTTCGTCGAAGAGGTTGTGAAGCGTCCTGTCGACATGAATCTCCTGTGCGCGAACCTCAAGCCGCGTTGCGTCGTCCTGAGCGACCTCGCCGACCGCGTTCGCTTCATTCAGGAAATGCCCGAATACGACCTCTCCCTCTATAATAATAAGAAGTTCAAGACGGATCCGTCGACGTCCCTCGTCGCGCTCGAAAAGCTCTTGCCCGCGCTCGAAGGAAACCAGGATTGGACGAAAGAGGGCGTTTACAACGTCTGCAAACCTCTCATCGAGGATATGGGCGTTAAACCCGGCTGGCTCCTCTATCCTTTAGGAATCGCGTTGACCGGGCTCCAAGCGTCCCCCGGCGGCGGAACGGATATCGCTGTGATTATCGGGAAAGAACTCACGATTGAGAGACTCAAGGCCGCGATCGCGAAGCTCAAGGCCGCGCTTTAATCGTCGCGTCTCTCCTCTATATTTCCTTAACGAGACCCGTTTCTTTTCGAGACGGGTTCTTTTTTAAACTTTTCTTGCCACTGTGCGCCTTTTTTAGCGCTTTCTGTTTAGATAACTCTTGCTTTTGTCGAAATTCTGAAATATAATTAGAATTACCTTTAGCGGAGCCTTTCGCTTAAAAACACAAACGTCGATTGCGAATCTGCCGTGCTCGACGCTTTCCCAAAACGATAAGCTTGCGATTTCCTTTTCCGGTAATGGGAGAGGAATCGCGTTTAGCGTCGGTAGACCTTTTATATACTATTGTTGTTTATAAGGCGGAATTGAAATGAACTCTATTTTACAAGATCGCATGTCGCGCCGGGGCTTTACGCTCGTCGAGCTCCTCGTCGTGATCGCCATTATCGGTATTTTGATCGGTTTACTCCTTCCGGCGGTTCAGGCCGCGCGCGAAGCCGCTCGCCGCATGCAATGCACGAACAACCTCAAGCAGTTGACCCTCGCATGCCAGATGTACGCCGATTCCAACCAGAGCCGTTTCCCGATCGCCGTTCAGGTCGGCGGTACGAACGCCGGCGGTGCGTACGTCGCGGACTTGACCGACACCTACTCGTGGCACGCGCGCACTCTTCCGTATATCGAACAAGCCGCGCTTTACGCGGATATCGACTTCAAAACCCAGCTTGGTTGCGGTATCAACCAAGAGTATCGTAGGGCGCTCATCCCCGCGCATCAGTGCCCGACTCAGCCCGAAGTCATCGCGGAATCGAGCAACGCCTCTTGGTGTATTCGTCGTACCTGCTACTTCGTCAACCTCGGCAACTCGAACTACCAGAACGAAGACGTCGTCAACTGGGACGGTCGCGGTTCCTACAAGGCTGCGGGCGCGCCTTTCCGCTTCAACGAAGCGGTTCCGATGGCGAAGAACACCGACGGAACTTCCAACACCCTCTGCATGTCGGAACTCCAGATCAACAAGCTCGACTCCTATCAAGGGAACTACGGCACGCCGATGTACAGCAACGGCGCGGGCTTCACGACCTATTTGGGCCCGAACACGACGTATTCCGTCGACTACGGTCGCGCTCCTTGGGACGAAAACCAGTTCCGGCCGCCGATGCCCTGCCACGGCTACAACCGTTGGTATAGCGCGTGCTTCCCGGCGCGTAGCGATCACTCCGGCGGCGTCAACGCGTCGATGATCGACGGCTCCGTACACTTCATCAGCAATACGATCGATCTGGAAGCGTGGCGCGCTATGTCCACCTCCTACGGCGGCGAATCGAAAAATGCCCTTTGAGCGTTAGCTCTTAGCGTTGTATAGGGTCTAAGGAGTCCCTTTAGACCCTTTTTTACTTCGATCCGAACTTTCTGAGAGAATGCGGGGATAGCTTGACAACCCTTTCGCCCCCTTCTTTACTGAATGTGATCGCTCGGCTACGCCTGAATGTAGCGAGCCTTTAATCTTATAAAGGATGACTTCAATGATGAAAACGATGAAAGCGCTTTGCGCCGTCGCGGCGCTCTTCTGCGTCGCTTGCTTTGCCGGTTGCCAACCCGACGACGGTTTGTGTCCCGTGGAAGGCACGGTAACTTTGGACGGTCAGCCCCTCGAAGAGGGATCGATCGGCATGGGCCCGATGGTCGGTCAGCCCGGCACGGCGGTCGGCGGAAAGATTATTAACGGAACGTTTACGCTCCGCGCCTCCGAGGGAGAGATGCTCGTGAATATCCGTAGCCAGAAGAAGGTTCCGATCGAGAATCCCACCCCCGACGAAGTCGCCCATAACGTTACCGAACGCACCGTGGAACTCGTTCCCGCGAAATATAACGACCGTTCCGAACTCAAGTTCACCGTCGTCAAAGGAAAGAATAAAGCGACCTTCGATCTCGTCTCCGATTCTGCGGAAGAGTGAGTTGCTCGACTATTAGCGCGTAATAGCAAGGCGCGTTCCCATTCGAAGACGCCCTTGCTATTCCTGCCCCCCTTTCTCGATCGCTCTTCCATGCGTTAATCGCCTATTCTGTCTATACGCGGGAATTTTTTCTTTGCGATTTTCCCTAAAGGCGTCAAACTCGACTAGAGACGATTAAGAACTGGAAGTATAGATTCTTCAGTGGTTTAGCGAGACGTCAATTCCGCCTTTCTCAAGAGTAATTTCTCCACGATTGTATCCATTGGGAGAAAATTGACGCCATGGTGGAGTTGACGATTTTCTAAAAAAAAAACTATAATGGTAAACTCAGGGAAAATCCGTCGATTTTTCTCTATTTTTTGAATATTATAAGGTTATAAGGACGATTAAATGATAAAGACGATGAAAACGTTCTGCGCATTGGCGGCTCTCTTGGGCGTCGTGTCCTTTGCCGGTTGCCAGCCCGACGACGGTCTGTGCCCGGTTGAAGGCACGGTGACTTTGGACGGTCAGCCCCTCGCAGAAGGGTCGATCGGCATGGGCCCGATGGTTGGTCAGCCCGGCACGGCGGTCGGCGGCAAGATTCTCAACGGCGAGTTTAAGATTCGCGCTTCCGAAGGCGAGATGCTTGTGAATATCCGTAGCCAGAAGAAGGTTCCGATCGAGAATCCCACCCCCGACGAAGTCGCCCATAACGTTACCGAACGCACCGTAGAGCTCGTCCCCGAGAAATACAATGATCGTTCCGAATTGAAGTTCACCGTCGTCAAAGGCAAGAATAAGGCGACTTTTGATCTTCGAACCGATTCGGAAGAATGAATTTCTTTTTAGATAATTGAGAAGGTTTTATAACGATGACTTTTAACCCACACGCCCAACGTCGCGGTTTTACGCTTGTCGAGCTCCTTGTCGTGATCGCGATTATCGGTATTTTGATCGGCTTGCTTCTGCCTGCGGTTCAGGCCGCGCGCGAAGCCGCTCGCCGTATGCAATGCACTAATAACCTCAAGCAGTTGACCCTCGCGTGTCAGATGTACGGCGACGCCAACCAGAGCCGTCTCCCGATCGGTATGCAGATCGGTTGCACGAACGCCGGCGGCGTTTACGACGCCAACTTGTCCGACACCTATTCGTGGCATGCGCGCACTCTTCCGTATATCGAACAAGCCGCGCTTTATGCGGATATCGACTTCAAAACTCAGCTTGGCTCCGGAATCAACGAAGAGTATCGTAGGGCTCTCATCCCCGCGCATCAGTGTCCGACTCAGCCCGAAGTGATCGCGGAAACGGGGAACGCCTCGTGGTGTATTCGTCGAACCTGTTATTTCGTCAACCTCGGCAACTCGAACTTCCATAACGACGACGTCAACAACTGGGACGGTCGCGGTTCCTATAAGGCGCATCGCGCTCCCTTTAAGTTCAACGAAGCCGTTAGCATGGCGCTATGCACCGACGGCACGTCCAACACTCTGTGCATGTCGGAACTCCAGATCAACAAGCTCGACTCCTACCAAGGGAACTACGGCACGCCGATGTACAGCAACGGCGCGGGCTTCACGACCTATTTAGGCCCGAACACGACCTATTCCGTCGACTACGGTCGCGCTCCTTGGGACGAAAACCAGTTCCGTCCGCCGATGCCGTGCCACGGCGAGGTCAACGGCGCTCGATGGGGCGCCGCGTGCTATCCCGCGCGTAGCGACCATTCCGGCGGCGTCAACGCGTCGATGCTCGACGGCTCCGTCCGTTTCGTCAGCAATACGATCGACCTCGAAACATGGCGCGCCATGTCTACCGGCGACGGCGGCGAGACCGAATCCCTCTAATTCCCTCGCGACAATACGCGTTTAAAATCAAGAAGGCCTGCGTTCTGCTAGAATGCGGGCCTTTTTCTTTTAATGAAACGTCGCGCGCCCAATAAAAAAGCCCGGCGTCGTTAGGCGCCGAGCTTGCGAATAACGTTAGGAGAGTCGCGTCAAAGGAAAGCGGGGGCGACGAAGAACTCGTCGACGGGACGCGCGATTTCGCGAAAGCGCGACGTCGGCGTCTCGAAGGTATCCCATCGAGGGGAGATCAAACGCGCTTCCGCCATGTACGTTCTCACCGGGACGGCGAAGAACGCGAAGCGGAGCCCGCGGTCGTGGAAGAGACGCGATTCCGGAAGGGGAGAGCGCTCGCCGACGATCTCGTACGCGAAGACAAACGCCGATTTATTACGGTACGCTTCGCCCCCCGCGCCGAGAATCTCTTCCCAGCGCATGAGGCCGAAAAGGTCGTCGCGCGTCGTCCAGTTCTTCCAATAGCGGCGAGAGCGAATCCCGCTGGGGAAACGCCGACCTTTGACGTCGACGATCCAGTTTTCGCCGTTCGAATGTTGAACCAGATCGTCGAAGTTCTTGAGTGTCGAACCGTCCTCCATCAGGAGTCGACGCTCTTGGCGATTCGAGAGAAAGGGACGGCGAATCGCGCGAAGATACTTTTCGAAAGCGATTTCGTATCGATTCTTTTCCAACGGTCTTGCCCTCCCAGCTTAAAAGAACGAGACGCGGCGATCAACGCGCGGGGAGTTTTTCGAACTCTTCGGGTTCGCCGCGGAGGATCTTCGCTTCGAGGATCTTGTCGGGCGCGACGTCCGTTTCCTGTTCGGGATCGATGCGCTGAATGTCGGAGAGGACGTCCATACCGTCGATGATTCGACCGAAGACGGTGTGTTTCTTGTTCAAGAAAGGCGTGGGGACGAAGTTCATGAAGAACTGCGAACCGCCGGTGTTGGGTCCGGCGTGCGCCATGGAGAGGGAGCCGCGGAAGTGGCTGCGCGCGTCGGGTCTATAACATTCGCACTTGATGCAGTATCCCGGCCCGCCCGCGCCGGTGCCCGTCGGGTCGCCCCCTTGCGCCATGAAGAAGGGGAGAACGCGGTGGAAAGGCACGTCGGTGTAGAAGCCCTTCTGGACGAGGGAGAGGAAGTTGTTCACGGCGGTCGGCGCTTCGTTCTTGAAGAGTTCGATCGTGATATCCCCCTTCGTGGTGTGAAGGAGAACGCGCGGGAGATTGTCCGCGGCGGCTTCCTTCGCGCGGATTTCCTGCTCCTTGGGCCAAAGCTCTTCATATTCGGGGAGCGTGACTTCAAGGTTGTAGGCGAGGTGCATCTTGTCTTCGGGGTCGCATTTGCCGACGACTTTCTTGTCCTTGGCGATCTTATACCACGCCTTGGCGTCGTCGAGATTCATCGTCGCAAACGCGGCGAACGCGGCGAAACCGTAAAGGAGATCGCCGTTCGTTTCGGGAAGGGGATACTGCATGACGACTTTCGCGATCTCGTACGCGGCTTCATAATTTTCGCGTTCGTAGGTCAGCCACTGGAGCATCGCGCAAAGGAAAGCGCGCAATTCGGAGTTCTGGCCTTCGACGGACGTATACGCGGCGATCGCGAGGGGGACGAGACCTTTCTGCTGCTGCGTCGTCGCGTCGACGAGGGGGGTGAATTCCGAGATAATGCGGTCTTTTTCTTCCGGGGAAGCGGTCTGATACGCTTCTTTGAGGCCGCGCAGCTTCTTGAGCGCGTCCTTATACTTCACCATTTCGTCGGCAAAGGCTTTGTACTCGGGAGTGTCTTCGCGATTCGCCGCTTGGGTTTGGGCCTGTTCGGCGGGCGCCTCGGCGTCCTGAGCGTGGAGCGCGCCGCCGACGGCAAAGGTCGAACAGGCGAGCGCGGCGAGAAGAAGTAGCTTTTTCATTCGTACGCTTTCACAATGGGCGCAAGACGCGGACGTCGGGCATTTTTGCCACGCGAAGCCTAGGGCGTCTGGCGCGCGGGGAATTTTGGGATAAAATCAGAATGGGAACGGCTCGAAAGTCGTCCATTCGCCTTGAGCGGCGACAAGCTTTCGTGCTTACAAGGTCGCGCGATCATTATACAAAACGACGGGCTAGCTTTCAAGTCGGCTACGTCTTGGAGTCATTAAAATAGGAAGAATCCGTGAAAAAATCAAAGTTCCATCAGATTCGACACGAGGATATCGGCGGCCTGTACGACGGTTCTGAAGAGAAGACGATCTCTCCCTACGTTTCGAGCGCGGATATTTACAAGCGCTATGGCAAACCAGGGGAGAAGACCCGAAATTCCGACGACTCCGCGACTTACTACGACGCGCAGGGGGGCCCCGACGCCGATCTCTGGAACAAGGGGTCGGAGAATTTCAAAGAACGCCGCCGCGCCTCGCGCCACAAAAAGGGGGACGAGCGATGGATCGAAGCGCGACCCGAAGAGAAGGAGCCGCGAAGGGAACGCTCCAAGCGCAATAAGAACGTCGGGAGCGAGCCGGGAACTCGCGGGGATTCCGTCGGCCTGCGCGTTATCGGCGGACGTTTGCGCGGAACGAAGCTCGAATACGGCGGGGATCGTCGCGTTCGCCCGATGAAGGAGCGCGTGCGCGAAGCGATCTTCAACCTCCTCGGCGAAGCCGCTAAGGGAAAGCACGTCGTCGATCTCTTTACCGGCACTGGCGCGCTAGCCTTTGAGGCGATCAGTCGAGGCGCCGCGTCGGCGACGTTGTTCGAGATTCATTTCCCGACCGCGCGCGTCACGAAGCGCAATATCCAGCTTCTCGAAAGCAAAGAGCCGGGAGTCGCGGCGCGGCTCAATCTCGTTATGACCGACGTCTATTTCTGGGGGCGCAAATACGCCACGATCGATCCGACGCGCG